>CATJCP010000075.1 GCA_949737515.1 uncultured Oscillospiraceae bacterium
CCAAGGCAGCCAGGATTGCGGCTACCACCCATTACCCGGAGATTAAAATGTATGCTTTACAGACTGAAGGGGTGGAAAACGCCTGCTGTGAATTTGATGTGCAGACCCTGCGGCCCACCTTTAAGCTGCTGATCGGCGTGCCGGGACGTTCCAACGCCTTTGCCATCAGCGAGAGGCTGGGAATGGATTCCGATGTGGTGGAAAATGCCAGGGCGCTGATCTCCGGGGAGGACGCCCGATTTGAAGACGTCGTTTCCGAGCTGGAGCGGTCCCGCCAGGAGCTGGAAAGGGAAAAACAAGAGGCCAACATCCACACCATCCAGGCCGCCAGCCTGCGGAAAGAACTGCAGGAGGAACGGGCCAGGATCGACCAGCTTCGGGAACGGGAAATGGAAAAGGCGCGGATGGACGCCCAAAAGATTGTGGCGGATATCCGGGAAGAGGCCAAGAGGATGATGGATGAGCTGGAAGAGCTAAAAAAGCAGAAGGACAGCGAGGCCTTTTCCCAGATGGCCTCTGACGCCAGGGTTTCCTACCGTACCAGCATGAAAAAGCTGGAGAGATTGGCAGATCCAGTGTTTAAGAGAAGCGGCCCCGCCAACTACACGCCGGAACGGGAGATTCGCAGAGGGGATTCCGTCATCCTGCCCGGGGTGAGAAAATCCGGCATTGTGCTCTCCAATCCAGATCAAAACGGGTATGTCACAGTCCAGACCGGTGTGATGAAAACCAAGGTGAGGACCTCGGAGCTGCGTTTGGCAGATCAGAAGGATAAAAAGGTCACCGCCAATTCCCGGACCATCTCCAACATTCGTGCCAATGTGGGACGGGGGACCAGAGACGTCCGCACAGAGGTGGACCTGAGGGGGAAAACCGTTCAGGAAGCCCTTTTGGACGTAGACCAGTTTATTGATAATGCCGTTCTCCTGGGATTAAATATTGTGACAGTGATCCACGGGAAGGGGACCGGTGCCCTCCGCGCTGCTGTGCACGAGCATTTGAGGGGGCACCGAAATGTCCGCAGCTTCCGGCTGGGGGTTTACGGAGAAGGGGAAAACGGCGTAACTATTGTGGAATTGAAATAAGAATGCAACAAACAGCCTTCCGCGTTACAGCCATAAGACGCGGAAGGCTGTTTGTTTTATACCTTATACGAAATAGCTAAACACGCCAATCTACAACTTCAGCGAGGCTCCTTCGAGGACGAGCATATGGTTCCTCATCGGCATATCCCAGGGCTAGGGCTGCCAAAAGCTCCCCCTCTGTGTTGAGCCATTGGTTCAGCTCATCGTAGGCCATATAGGTATGGCCTATCCACAAGCTGCCCAAACCGAGCCCTTCTGCGGTCAGGATCATATTTTCAATGGCAGCCCCTATTGATTGCACATTGCAAAGATCTGCCACCCGTTCCTCTGGAGCCATAGAACTGCGAATGTCAAACCCCTGGGTATTAACTACAAAGATGACGGCTGGGGCCTGCTCCATAATGCTCAAAGTGTGCTCCGCACCATTGATATTGTCCCTGTCTCCCGGCAGGACCGGGGACGCCTTTTCCCGCTCCAGGCCCTGCTTCATGGCTGTGAGGGCAGATTTCTTCTCCTCGCCTGCGGCCACCACAAAGTGCCATGGCTGCCTATTTTTGGCGGAGGGGGCTAGGATGCCTGCCTGGATAATCTCCTCAATCAATTCCCGGGGAACAGGGGTATCCTTATACCTGCGGATACTGCGGCGGTTTTGTATCACTGACAGCACAGAACAACATCCTTTCTAGAATTTTATTGTAAAGAAGTTCAACGGAACCTTCTAAAGATTTTCTTTCGTAGATAGACAATGTAAACCGTTATAATCCTGGTCAAGGCTATATCATACAGCAGGAATACCAGGTTTCCCAGTCCCATTGCCACCAAAAGGGAATACTTTACAAACTCGCTGGCTTCCTCCAGAAGATATTCCATTCCAAGCAGGTATACTGCCCCGAAATACCCCACAAAAATAGATGCGTTAAACAGCAGCAGCTTGCCGGCCCATTCCAAAGCCCTGGAAGGAATGCGTTCCAGGTACTTTTTTACCATAGGATAGTATCCAAAGAAAATGATATACATCAGCGCTGCTTCTCGATCCGGCGTAAGGATAACCGCCAGAAAGGAAACAGCTGCAAAACTCAGCCATGCCCAAGAATCCCCACATTCCACCATTACTGTGACCAACAGGAACCCTGCCATACAGGGCAGGGAATAGGTGGCAAAGGGAATGATCCCCGTCATGAAGAGGATAACCAGGCTGAGGGCGCAAACCAGTCCGCTGAACGCAACCAGAAAACTCTTTTTACGCTGCAATATAAATCCGCCCCATTCTATCAATCAAGATAAAAGGGCAGGCAGTATGTCTGAACAATACCGCCTGTCAATTTTCAATCATCAGCAGCAGGAAATCAGATCCCCACCCATACATTCACAGCAACAATCTGCGCAGATAAGCCCTGTACACATATCGCAGCCACTGATCCCCCCTACGGTAGGCGAGGTACGATAGCCGCCCATTCCCGGAGCTCTGCCAGTGGTACGCATTCGGTTGAGCTGCTGATATGCCGACACATATTCAGGCTGGGAGGGATTCATCCGCACTGCTTGGGCGAAAAATTCATGGGCCTGATCCAGCCAGCCCTTGGAGTAACAGACGCTCCCTTTTAAAAAGTTCCATTCTGCGTCTCTCCGCTGGAAGGGGATGCCATCCAGAAGCTCTTCTGCCTCCACATAGCGCCGCTGGGAAATCAGCCGCCGGATATCGCCGAAAGAGGAGGGGCTTTGATGGTATTGCTGCCCTCCGTATCCATAGCTCCCCTGATTGGAACCACCCGAACCCCAGGAAGTTTGAGACTGTTGTCCACTGCCTCCTTTGCGCAGCCTTTGGACAGCGTCATAGGCTTCGTTGATCTCCTTCATCTTTTCTTGAGCCAAATCTGCCAGAGGATTGTCCGTATAATTGTCGGGATGGTATTTCCGCGCCAGATTCCGGTACGCGTTTTTTATTTCTTCGTCGCTGGCCGAAGGAGAAACGCCTAAAATCTGATAAGGGTCTGTCATTTTGTGGACCATACCTTTCCTGTTCGGTTTCCGATTCTCTGCCCATAAGCAGGCATAGATCCAAACACCGATTTATTTTCCCTTTGGCTTGTGCCGGAACAGGACCGCTTTCCTGCTCTCCTCCAAACCCAGATATATAATGTTGTCCAGAATAGGCTTCAGCTGTTTGACTGTCAACAGGCTATAAGCTGCCCCCAGCTGTGCCGCCGTTAGATTCAGAGTTCCCGCAGCACTTTCTGCGATTGCCTCCGGGATGCCTTCGTTCTTCCATTTTTCCTTTGGATAGCTGGCAAACAGCTCTGGATTTTTCCGTATAAAGGGATTATAGCCCTTATTTATAAAATCCTCATGAATATCGTCTAAAGCATCCATGAAATATATCCATCTGCCCAACTGATAGCCCAGCTGTTTTAGAACCCTCTGTTCAAAGGCGTTCCCGCTGAGCATGGGCAGCAGGGCAGAAAGGGCCTTGGCCGTGGGCTCTGCCGCCTGATCGGTGCTGTCGCAGCCAACCCTCTCTAAGGCCTGCTGCTCCTCGGTCATGGTACGGAAGATGTTATCCACCTGGGAGAACCGAGGAAGGGCTTTTTTTCGCAGACTGGAAAAGTAGGGCATAACCAAAAGCCAGCCCAGCCTTTTGAAGGGGGGGCTGTCGGCACAGTTGTCCTTTGCCTTATAATAGAGCATCAGCGCAGCTGCCCCGGAGGCAAACCCCAGTTCTTGGCATTCCAGGCAGCAATGGCGTTTGTGAAAGGGATGGGCAATGCATCGTTCCCGCTGGTAAGAGGGGGTGGTATCTCCCACTGCCATAGAGAGGAGGGCTAAAAAAGTAAAGTCATAATTGAGAGTCAAGCGGGAAAAAAGGCCGTATGACCGGCCAAGCTGTTTACAGAGCCCACAGTAAACCGCCTGATACGTTTCAAAGTCCCGCACCTTCATCTCCGGCTTACATGGGCGAACATATCCAAACAAACGCATTTCCTTTCTAGCGCAGCATTTCCTGCCTGCGCCGAGCAAGACTAGGGATTCGACGTCAAAGGCCTGGTAAATCCTAAAAGGACTAAAAAAGAGCCAGGAAATTACAGGAAAGGTTTGATATATCAATTTTACAACAAATAATGCTGCAAGTGATGAATAAAATATGAACTCCTATAATCTTTTGGACTGTACAATGGCAAGTATGCACCATCTGACAGCCTTTATGACCTCTGCACAATATAAAATCTATTTGTATCCGTTTTTTGGCGGGCGGCCCCGGCGCTTGGGAAGCGGTGAGGAAGCTTCCTGGCTGGTGACGGTCAGGGGAGTCACCATAGGTTGGGATGGCAGCTCCTGATGAGAAGAGTCCGGAGAAAAGTGGGCGAGAGGGGAACTGAAAGCCGCCTGGGCTATCTGGGGGTCGTCGGCATGGGTATAGATTTCTGTGGTCCCTACATTGGAATGGCCCAGTACCTTTTGAAGTACCAGAAGGTCGACGCCGCTTCGATACATCAGTGTGGCGGCAGTGTGGCGCAGCTTATGGACAGACATTCCCTCTCGGTATACTTGTGATTTTTTTAACAACTCTTCGATAATCTGTTCTACCCGCCGCCCGGACATTCTGGTTCCTCTAGATGAAAGAAAGAGAGCGTCCCTATCAGTTTCCTTTACTTTCAGCCGGTTTTCCGCAATCCTGCGGTTTTTATCCTCTGTATACCGATTGATGGCTTCAATACAGCCGTCGTTTAGATAGACATATCTTTCCTTGTCGCCCTTCCCAAGCAATTTGAGCCGGTTTCCCTGAATATCGCTGTAATTGATCCCGACCAACTCTGACAGGCGCATCCCACAGTTGAGAAAGAGCATCAGCATACAGTAATCCCTGGGGCCTTGCTCGCCATCCGCCGCAAGCAGCAGACGCTTGCTTTCATCCAGATCTAAATATACAGGATTGCTTTTTCGGTAAACAGGGGTTTCCAGATCCTTTACGGGATTTTCTTCCAGCCTTTTCGTGACCACCGTCAGGTACTTATACAAAGAACGAATGCTGGCGACCTTTCTGGCCCTGGTTTTTTTGCTGTTTTGGTTGTCGTCCACCGTGTGGTTCAGATACTGATAGACATCCGTCAGCGTGACGCCTTTTACGAAATCAAAGGTAACAGCTGAAAGCGGGATACTTTGGAGAAATTCCTTGTCCGGCTTTGACCGCTGGGTTTTAATTGCGTAAATGTACCTGAGAAACCCCTGGAGATCTGTATAATAAGCATCCACAGTCCGCGGCGAACGTCCTTTTATCGTCTTCATATAAAACAGATAATCCCGCAGGTAATCCGGCGCCGCTGTATAATCCATCGGCATTGCTTTTTTGCTCCCCTCTATTTCGCTAAACTTTAATTTAGCGAAATTATTATTTATTTTTTCTGATCTCCCCTATATTAGAAAAACCAAATACAAACTGATAATCCCCAAAAATTTTCCATAATAACCGCTCTGCGATTATTATGCCATGAGCACAGCGAATGGTATAATTGCCCATGCACAGAGGGAATGTCCGGCTCCGCCGGGCATGGACGGTTTGTGCGGGCGCTTAAATCTATAATAATCGCTTTGCGATTATTATACCATAAAATGCCGTCAAATGGTGAATGGAATATGTACAAAGGAAACTTTTGGTCAAGATGCCTGCAGGATGATCCCAATGACAGACTGAAATACGTTGAACGCATGTCTTCCTGTTTTTCCATTTTTCTCACTTCTCCAACGATTTCCTTCCCTTTCTTCATCAAATTTTCAAAATAGACATAGATTTTCCCTGCACAATTTGGTATCATAAGAAAAGGCGGGAAACAATCATCAAAAATTCCCGGCACATCGAATCAGAAAGGAATGGTCAAATGTCAGTTCACAGCCGATTGTTCGGGCGCAGAATCGAACCAAGCTGCAGCTATTGTGAAAATGGATCGCCTCTCCAGGACGGTTCCATGATCCTCTGTGGAAAAAAAGGGATCGTCTCGCCCTACTTTCGGTGCTGGCGTTTCCAGTATGCCCCATTAAAGCGCAAGCCCAACCGTCCTGCTCTGCTGCCGGAATATTCGCCGGAGGATTTCACCCTGTAAAAATGAATCCTCCCCCAAAGGCAGCTCCTTTCCTTCCATATTGATTGTTTATACATTCTGTGGCGGACAACATGTGTTATGAAGTTTGCCATAAATCTCTGCCAAGAATATTGAGGTGAAACAATTGAAACAACATTATTCCAGATTTGTAAAACAAATGGCAGCAGCTTTGGCGGCCTTGCTGGTCGTCCCAACAGCCAGCGGATTTCCTCTAGGGGTTTCTGCGGCGGATATCCCCCTGGAAGCCAAGGCTGTCCAGCCTGTCAATCCTGTCTATGTCCCCCAAGACCAAGCCCAGAGAAGCGCCACCCTTTCCCAAGAGATGAAATCCAACACCGCCGCCATAGAGGAAGAGCTTTCCAAGCTGCCCCTTTCCTTCGCCAAGCGCCTGGAGATCAATCGCCCCACTAAAGCCCTGACCACCACTTATTCCCAATACTTTATCATGGGGACTTCCAATCCCAGCCAACCCCTAACTATGGATGGGCAGGAGGTTCCCCGATATGGGACAAAGGGAGCCTTCGGAGTACTGGTCAAGCTGGGAGTGGGAACAAACCGTTTTGTGTTCAGCCAGGGAGGGAATTCCTCCACAGTGGAAATCACCCGTTATCAGCCTTCCGGCCAGGCTTCCCCCATTTCTAAAATTGTTCAGTCCTCTATTTATCCCTCGGTAAACGATGTGACATATGCCGGAGAGGGCAAAATAGAATTCCAATGCACTGCGCCCGCTGGATCTCGGGTAACCGGCTCTGTAGCCGGTATTGAGGTGGAGCTGACCCAGTCTGGAACTGCACAGAATGGCGTTCCTGCCACCTATTATGCCGCGGTCGATGTACCTTCTAAATACAATGTCAATGAAGTGACCAATTTGGGCAAAGTCTCCTATAACCTTTGGTACAACGGCCAATCTTCTACCTACCAGTCCAACGCAAATCTCTATGTGGCAGGAGAAAATACCACTGTGCGGGTCAAGGTAAATACCTATCGGGCCAATGTTCTCAGGGATGTCAACAAAAGCGGATGGTTTCTTACCACATTAAATGAAGGGGCTGTTGAACGCATTGCCCAGAAGGATTACTGGTCTGATTCCGGTGTCCCCTACTTCTACCTGTCCTGCGGTGGATACATTCCCAAGGCCAGCGTCACCATTTTAGAGGGCTCCCCCTCTATCTCCAACCAGATCAACGGGGCCGCTTTGGAGAGCTCCAGCAGTGGGGAAACGCTCCGTCTGTCTGGAACCAACTCTCCCTCACACCGCACCTCCCTCACAGACAACGGCCTGGATATCACCTTTTTTAACACTTCGCTATCGGCAAATCTGCCAAGCTTCTCCGATAGCAGGTTGGTCCGATCTGTTACCACCACGTCGGAGGACCGGAGCGTCACTTTCCATATCAACCTTAGAAAATCCCTTTGGGGATATGACATCCAGTATGACGGAGACGATACCCTCATCTTTATCAAAGAACCTCCCCGTCTCAGCGCCGATTCCTCCCAGCCCTTAAAGGGTGTTGTGGTGGTTCTGGATCCCGGGCATGGGGATATTGACCCCGGTGCATTGGGGGTAGCCGGGACGAATGGAGCAACAGAAAATGTTCTGAATCTGGCGGTGGCAACTGCTGCTAAAATGCGCCTGGAAAATATGGGCGCAACCGTTTATATGACCCGTTCTACAGTAGATGGCTTTCTGGAGCTGGACGAGCGTATGCAGTTTGCAGAAAAATACCGCCCCGACTTCTTCCTGTCTGTCCATCACAACAGTGTTGGGGAAACCGTTGACGCCAATAAGACGGAGGGGACTGAAATCTATTACCACACCACCTATTCCTCCAATATGGCGAAAAATATTCTCTCCCGGGTTTGTGAGAATACTGGGCGAAAATATCGGGACGCCTATCCCTCCTATTATCGCGTAACCCGGATCACCTGTGCGCCCGCCGCATTGGTGGAGACAGGCTTTGTCCCTAACCCTGCGGAGTATGAAAAGCTGTGCAGCATCAGCAATATTATCAAGGCCGGAGACGGAATCTGCGAGGGGATCCTCTCCTCCATGCCGGGCTCCTCTTCTGCCGGCACAACCAGTGTTCCCACTACCTCTGATTCGTCCAGCGAAGAGGCATCTTCTCCCAAAAAGATCGTCATCAGCGTCCCAGAGATAGAAAAAGTGGAAATCGAAGGCTAAATGCAAAAGGGGGATGGAGCAGCAAATACGCTGTTCCATCCCCC
>CATJCP010000076.1 GCA_949737515.1 uncultured Oscillospiraceae bacterium
ACGCAACGGAGATTTGAAAGACATTAAAGATGATCAAATATCCTGCTAGAAATACCAATACCATACCGCCGTACATGGGCATATTTTCCATAAAAATACTGTACTGCATTTCCGGGGTGTAGGTTAGGTTTGGGCTGAATTCTACTTGTTCCACGCCTGTTTCAGAAAGAACCTTGGCAATCTTTGCTTCAATGTTTTTATGGTTGGAAAAGGAAACCCCCATCATCCGTAAACCGAGAATCCGTCCTTCGTCCAGGGAGGGCGCGGGAGCGCCGGCGCAGGCATCCAGGGCAAAGGCTTCACTGACCCATGCCATGTCTGCATAGGAAGAAAGGTTACCTTCCCACCAGCCGCAAAGTTCAAAATGACTGGAAACGGCTTCAGGGGAATTGGGTTCCTTTTTCCATTCCAGCGTTACAGGCTGCCCCAATTCCAGAGGGATTCCCAGCCTTTCAGCGGTCAGCGTATCCAAGGCGATTTCGTTTTGTTTTTCCGGCAGTTTCCCCTTTGAGGGATAGGCAAAGGAATATTTTGCATACTGGCTGTCAGCATAACGAATTTCCAACTGCCGCCCTGCAAGCTGCTGGTTTTCTGCAATGCCGACTACGATGGAACTGCCATAGTTTACAACGTCTGGATGTTCGGCAATTTTTTTAATCTGAATATCCGTAACCTGTTTAGCGCTGGCGTGGGCGGTCGTCCCCGCCTGCCTTAAATACATTTCCGTTATGTTCTGTTCCAGGCTTTGCGCCATGGTAAACAGGGCGGCAAACATCATAGCCGTCAGAAAAATTGCGAGTATTGCCGCCAGATTGCGGCCTTTGTTTTTCTGAAAACAGCGCTTTGTCAGGATGTGGAGGATAGATGTTTTACGTTTCATGATATCACCGCCTTTCCTCTGTTGTTCTGCCGTCCTCGATTCGGATGCAGCGATCCGCCTGCTCTGCAATTTCCGGGTTATGGGTTATCATGACAACTGTCTGATGGAATTTTTTGCTTGTCATCTTTAAAAGCTCGATTACTTCGCCGCTGGTTTTGCTGTCCAGGTTTCCGGTGGGTTCATCGGCCAGGACAATTGCGGGCTTGCTTGCCAATGCCCTGGCTATAGATACCCTCTGCTGCTGTCCGCCTGACAGGGTATTGGGCATTTGGTAAAGCTTGTTTTCCAGCCCTAAAAGAGAAGTTATTTCTTTGATAAATCCTTCATCCTGCTTTTTTCCGTCAAGCTGGATCGGCATAATGATATTTTCATACACGTTCAGGACAGGAACTAGGTTATAATTCTGGAAAACAAACCCGATCCGCTGGCGGCGGAAAACGGTTAAATCTTCATCGGAAAGCTTCCCCAGCTCAAAGTTATCCACCTTCACGCTGCCGGAACTGGGGCGGTCAAGGCCGCCAAGCATATTTAAAAGGGTAGATTTCCCACTGCCGGAGGTTCCGATAACTGCCACGAATTCCCCTTGTTCAACAGAGATGTTCACATCGTCCAAGGCTTTGACAAGGTTTGGTGCTTGTCCATACTGTTTTGTTAAATGGGTTGTCTGCAAAATACTCATATATCGTTACCTCATTTCCTGAAAGTCCGTCCTCAATGGAACTGAGTTTATTATACCTATATGAGAATTAAGGACAATATTAAATGAAAAAACTAATATCTACACTGTAAAATCTAATATAAAGCAAGAATCAGGGAACCGGAATCACTATTTTCAAAATAAATTTTCCCTTTTCCGCCTTGATGCTGCATTGTCCATCATATTTCTCCACAGCGCTTTTGATATTGGAAAGCCCGAATCCATGGAAAAAGGTATCCTTTTTGGTAGTGCCTTCTATGGGGGCAGAATCAGGCGGCGCGTTATTCTCAATAACGACAGCCAGCATATCCCGGATACGGCTGGCCTTTACCGTAATCAGGCGCTGCGTCTCAGGAAGTTTTTCGCTGGCTTCAATGGCGTTGTCAAGGGCATTGCCAAAAATCGTGCTGACATCCAGCGGTTCAATAAAGCCCCCATCCTCAAAGGAAATTACCGCGCTGAAATCTATCTGCTTTGACTGGGCTGTTTTGGACTTGTCACGTATAATAATATCTAAAACCTCATTCCCCGTATAGCGGTAATTCTCATATTGCTGGATTTGATTTTGCAGCACCCCTATGGATTTTTGAACTTCCTGCCCATTCCCGGACTGCGCCTGAAAAACCAGAAGGTGGTTTTTCAAATCATGGTAAATGCTCCGCACACGGCCTTCATCCTGCATACGCTCCATATAATAGTTCTGTTTCATTTCTAACTCTTGGGCATGGTAAGCCGTTTTAAACGACTCGCAGATATAAGAGGCCAGATAGATACATCCAAAGCTGGAAAAGATAGACGCCACACAAATGGGATAAACAATCATAATCTCATCCGGCATAAAGTAAATGATGGTAAAAATCGCCACAAATGGCGCTAACATCAGGGTATTAACCACCAGCCACATCTTCACTGTCAAATGCGACGCAATCCCCCGAAGGTACTTTTTCAAAAACCACCACGCCGCCGCCCAAAACAGGAGCCGCACAAGCAGGGAAGCTGTATGGATTGCGGTGCTTATAAGCAATACTTCATACGACCGCTGGTCAGACGCGCTGCTGGGGGCATGGGTCAAGCCAAAAAAGATACGCCTTCCAGTATCCTGCATCAGATAATTAACGGCAATGACCGACGGATAAAAGAACAGGATCGCGGTTAATTTCTCCACCCACTGCCCCTGGTGGAACACAATAATAAAGGCAGCCAGCCCTAAAAGCGCTCCCAACAAATTTGCAAGGTCGTTGGAAAAGATAGTAACATCTGCAACAGTCCTAACTGTCAGAAAAGCCGCTGCCCGCAGGAGCCAGTTTTTTCTCAGGGGCAGGAAGGTATGCAGGATCCCCAGAAAAACCAGCGCATACCCCCACGCCAGGAGATAAGCAACAATATCCAGCAGCCAGATCAAAGCAAATCCCCCCAATATTCCGCCAACTGTTCCATAAATAATTTCCGTTTGGGCTGGCTGACAGGGATTGCCTCCCCGGTTATCAGCTTCACTTCCAGGTTTTTAACCCCCTGCACAAAAAACAGGTTGACCAGATAGCTGGTATGGCATCTGGAAAAGCCCTTGTCTGACAATTCCCGCTCCATTTCCTTCATGCTTTTATAGCAGATGATGTTTTCTTGTTGTGTATGAAGCAGCAGATTCCGGTTAAAGGTTTCAATATACCGGAGGGATTTTAAAAATACCTTATACTTTCCTGAATCGTTGGCAACCACAATAAAAGGGCTGTCATTTTTTTGGCGTTTTTTCAGCCATCCATCCATTTCCGATTTCAGCCGGATATATTTAATAGGTTTGATGATATAATTGGTTGCCTGGTACTTATATCCTTCCAGGCCATACTGTGTCAGGGTTGTTAAGAAGATAATGCTCACTTGTTCATCCATTCGCCGGATTTCTTCGGCAGCACGCAGGCCGTCTACCAGTTTCATCTGGATATCCAGGAAAATCAGGTCAATGGTAGGATCATAGTTGTCTATCAGCTCCATCCCATCGCAATATGGGGTTACTTTGATTTCTTCGCCGGTCTCGGCGGCATATTGGTTTAATAGGTCTGCCAGATATGTAATAAAGTTCTTTTCATCGTCACAGATTGCGATATGTATCATCTTTGTGGCACTCCATACAAATAAATTTCGGCTTTTCTTATACAAATAGCAAAAGCCCTCATTCACTGAGGGCTTTCTTTTCAGATTGGATATAGGGGGCCAGGTCCTGGGGTTCAGCGGCAAATTCCACTGGGACCTTGGCAAAAAACAGCCTTCCGTCGTTCACCCAAACGACCTGATAGAAAGCGGTGTTCAGGCCAACGCCCTCTGGGGTATTGGAAACCAGCATCCGCTCCGTCACCTCTGTCACATACCCCACCTGATCCCCCAGCTCAGTTTCCTCTCCGTAATATTCCAGTCCCTTTTGAAGGAGGTCTTCGCCGTCTCCCTCGTAGTTCCAGCGGAACTGGTACTCATCCGTTTCCTTCAGCACTGTCCGCTCCGCCCGTTCCACGGTGTAAGACTTGTTGCGCTGCCCTGAGGTGGGAAACAGCTGGAAAGCGCTGAACATGGATATGTCTATATCCTTTGTGGCCTCCTCTGCCATCTCCTCGAGGGTAGGCTCATACCGGCCCAAATTATAGTAGTAGGTAATCAAATGCCGCTCCGGCTGAACCTCTATCCGGTTCAGGCTCATTCCATCCGGTATATTCACCGGGTTATAGTACTCTTTAACCTGGGATAAAAGCGCATCCTCCGACTCCCGGATATAGGCCAGGAACTCCTCTTCCGTCTGAAATGTATCGGTGGGGGTGGATTCAGAGGGCACGCATCCCGCCAAACACAGGGACAAAACCATTCCAATTGGTATTATTTTCAGAAGCTTCTTCATTTTGTATTTGATCTCCTTTGATCCATAATATATGATGCACCTGGACAAAGCACAATGGTATCTCCATTGTATCACATTTTGGCGAAAATATGTGAATAAATTGTGGGAAAAGGTAAAATACCTGTTCTTTTTCCCGCTTTCTGTTTTACATGCAGAAATCAGGGCATTAGGGCAGGGGAAGGACCCGGTAGGTCTCCTCCTCGTCGTTGTGCTGGATCCAGTGGGTTCCCTGAGGGTTGATGCGGTCTATCCGCTGCTCTGAGGGAATTTCCGCAACCTCCCCGGTGGACACATCGTAGAACGTGTCGCCTCCCAAGGGGATACAGGTCCCAAAGGTCTTGTCCAGGCTTCCCCACCGCTGCATTTTGCTGACATAGCTGTCAATGCCGGTGATCTTCTTTGGGGTAAGGTCCGCCATATCCGCATACCACAGCGATGAATCCCCGTCCTTATCCCACCGGAGCATGGCCATAATGTCGTCGGATACTGCATAGGCGCTGAACTTATACTCGTCCAGAATCGTCCTGGTGCCCTTTTCATCTGCCATCAGGATACTCCCCCACTCATTTGTCGTGTGGTAGGAGTCATAGAAGATCCCATGTCTGTTGGTATGTACAGTGACAAAGTCGTTTCCGGAAACGATCAGGCGCACCCGGTCAGTGTTTGGATAATACCGATAGTAGAACTTACAGGTTAATTTCGGATCGTCCGGCGCGTTCTGGACGGTTGTCAGAAGAAGGGTTTTGCTGTCCACCCATTTCCAGTTCTCTTCGTAGGTTTCCACTGGGAGCACCTGCGTTCCCTCAAACCAGTAGGTGGTTGCCTGTCCCTCCTGGCTCCGGATCTCCACCGCGGGCACCTCCTTTACCACTTCGCCGTCATACTCCATAATAGCAATGCCGGCCACAAACAGTTTTTCGTCAAGGGTTTTCCAAAGGCATTTGCTGGGATAGGGCTTGTCCCGGGGCGTTTGCTTTCCATAAAAAAATACGCCCCGTTCCCCAACGGCATATTCCTCCTCATGGCCCTCCGGGAAGGGAAGTTCCCCATCCGGTTCATTGTCCAGATTCAGCAGCTGCACCACCTGGTGGTACACCACCGCCACATGCTCCCCGTCCTGGGTCCAGCTGATCTTGTCCAGCCCCACGCCGCTGTAGCTGTACCAGTCCAGGTCCGGATTTATAAACCCGGAGGGATCCTCGTCCGGCGGCAGCTCCTCATCCTCCTCCAGATCACTGTTGGAGGAGGATGGCCGGCCGGACGAGGGATATTGAGACAGGTCCCTTTTGCAACCTGTAAACATCAACAAAACGGATAATACAATGATAAATTTTTGTATTGTATATCTTTTAGAGGTCAATAAAGCTAACATTCTCGCACACATCCTTTCAGGCCCTATTATATAGTGTACCAGAATCCGGCCCCGCTTTCCAGATGTAAATGGACGAAAAAAGAAAATCGCCGGAAACCCGTTTCGGATTGGTTTATTCACAATAATTTCACTCCTGAACGTTTGACAAATGGGTTCTGTACGGGTACAATAAGAAATGATAGTCTTTATTGAAAGAAATTCCGCGTTACAGATTCTCAATAACATATAGAGGTGAAATTCATGGGGTTTTTGGAGAAAATCTTTGGCTCTTACTCACAGCGGGAGCTGAAGCGGATTGAACCCATTGCAAAGCAGGTCTTTGCATTAGAGGATCAATTCAAGGCAATGAGCGACGAAGAATTAAAGGCCACAACACCTAAGCTGAAGGAAAGGCTTTCACAGGGATACAGCCTGGATAGCATCCTGCCGGAGGCGTTCGCCGCCTGCCGGGAGGCCACAGACCGGGTTCTGGGCAAGCGGCATTTCCCAGTGCAGATCATCGGCGGTATTGTGCTCCACCAGGGCCGTATCGCGGAGATGCGCACCGGTGAAGGCAAAACCCAGGTGGCGGCCCTTCCCGGCTATCTGAATGCCCTGACCGGCAAGGGTGTCCACATTGTCACTGTAAACGATTACCTTGCCAAGTACGGCAGCGAGCAGATGGGAAAGGTCTACCGGTTCCTGGGCCTGACCGTCGGCCTGGTTGTCCACGGGTTGGACAAGGAGGAACGTCAGGCGGCCTATGGCTGCGATATCACCTACGGCACCAACAACGAATTCGGCTTCGACTACCTCCGGGACAACATGGTGGTATACAAGTCGGAGCAGGTACAGCGTGGCCACAACTTCTGTATTGTGGACGAGGTTGACTCCATTCTCATCGACGAGGCCCGCACCCCTCTGATTATTTCCGGACAGGGGGACAAATCCACTGACCTGTATACCATTGCGGACCGCTTTGTCCGCACCCTGAAGCTGGTCAAGGTTGCGGAGCTGGATTCTAAGCAGGACACCGACGAACAGTACCAGGAGGCGGATTACCTGGTGGACGAAAAGGCCCGCACCGCCACCCTCACTCCCAACGGCGTACACAAGGCGGAGCTGTATTTTAATGTAGAAAACCTCACCGACCCGGACAACATGACCCTCAGCCACCATATCAACCAAGCCATAAAGGCCCACGGCACCATGCGCCGGGATGTGGACTATGTGATCAAGGACGGCCAGGTCGTCATCGTAGACGAGCACACAGGGCGTCTGATGGAAGGCCGCCGGTACAACGAGGGTCTTCACCAGGCCATTGAGGCAAAGGAAAAGGTGCAGGTTCAGCGGGAATCCAAGACCCTGGCCACCATCACCTTCCAGAACTACTTCCGCATGTACCAGAAGCTGTCCGGCATGACCGGCACGGCCCTGACAGAGGAGAGCGAATTCCGGGAGATCTATAAACTGGACGTCATAGAGATCCCCACCAACAAACCGGTCATCCGCATTGATCATCCCGACTCGGTATACAAGACCCAAAAGGCAAAGTATGAGGCGGTGATTGAACAGATCGTAAAGTGCCATGAAAAGGGCCAGCCGGTGCTGGTTGGCACCGTTTCAGTAGAAAAGTCGGAAATGCTCAGCCAGATGCTGAAGCGCCGGGGCATCAAACACGAGGTGCTCAACGCCAAATACCATGAGAAGGAAGCAGAGATTGTAGCCCAAGCAGGTAAATTGGGGGCAGTGACCATTGCCACCAACATGGCGGGGCGGGGCACCGATATTATGATGGGGGGCAACGCGGAGTTCCTGGCCAAGGCTCAGATGCGCAAAGAGGGGATTCCGGAGGAGGTCATTATTGAGGCCACCGGCTATGTCGAGACCGACGACGAGGAAATTTTAACAGCGCGGAAGCGCTTTGTAGAGCTGAACCAGCAGTATGCCAAGGAGATCGCGCCAGAGGCGGAAAAGGTTCTTCAGGCAGGCGGACTGTTTGTCATCGGCACGGAACGCCATGACGCCCGCCGTATTGACAACCAGCTTCGGGGCCGTTCCGGCCGTCTGGGAGACCCAGGCGAATCCCGCTTCTATCTGTCCCTGGAGGACGACCTGATGCGCCTGTTCGGGGGTGAACGAATCCAGACCATGATGAACAGCCTGGGGCTGGAGGACGATATTCCCATCGAGAACCGAATGCTCACCAATTCCATTGAATCGGCACAGACCAAGGTTGAGGCCCGGAACTTCGGCATCCGGAAAAACGTCCTCCAGTATGACGATGTGATGAACCGCCAGCGCGAAATCATCTATGGGCAGCGGGCCAAGGTGCTCAACGGGGAGGATCTCTCCGAATATATCTCCAAGATGATTGACGAGTGCATCGAAGCCACAGTGGACACCTTCCTAGCTGATGATGAAATCAAATACGAGTGGAACTTTAATGGCCTGCGGGACCACTTTATGGGCTGGATTACCGGGCCGGATGATCTGAAATTCTCCGACGAGGATCTGGAAACCCTGACCAGGGACAAGGTCAAGGAGCAACTGAAGGAGAGCGCCCACGCCAAATACGCTGCCAAAGAGGCGCAGTACGGCGCCGAGACCATGCGGGAGCTGGAACGGGTAATTCTGCTGCGCAATGTGGACACCCAGTGGATGGACCACATTGACGCCATGGATGAGCTGAAGAGAGGTATTGGGCTGCGCTCCTACGCCCAAAGAGATCCGGTTGTGGAATACCGGTTTGAAGGGTTTGAAATGTTCGACCAAATGGTCAACACCATCCGGGAGGATACCGTAAGGACCCTGTTCCTGGCCCAGCTGCGCAGGCCAAGGCAGGAGGAAATTCCAATGCAGCCGCCTGCGGCTGAGGAACCGGAGGAGGTAGAACCGCCTGTGGAGGAGACGCCTAAGCAACAAGAAATCAAGGAGCTGAAGCGGGTCCAGGTTGCAAAGCCTACCTCCACCAACGCAGACAGGGGAACAACTGTACAGCGAACTGTAAAGAAAATCGGAAGAAACGATCCCTGCCCCTGCGGAAGCGGGAAAAAATACAAAAAGTGCTGCGGACGCAACGAATCCTGATGGGAAATCCGCACTGAAAAAGGAATGAGCTGTCCTCGGAATGTGGACAGCTCATTTTTTATCTGCCATGATGATGTTAACATCATCATGGACAGTTTTTTGAGCGAAATATGATTTATACAGATTTTTATCCAGGATAAAATGGTTTATAGAACAACTCCTGGATAAATGCCTTGGAGTTACACAAGTTTGTATAAAACTGACAATCCAACCCTGAAAAAAGTACCGGACCGTTCACGAAAACATGAAAAAATAAGCTGATTTTTTCTTGAAAAAGGTGGAAACAAGCCATAAAAGGGCGTTTGTCTAATTTGACAAACCAAAGACGGATGAATATAATAAGCTAAGGTAAGACCAGAGGAAAGCGTGGGCGCCTGGCAAACGCCCTGAAAGCGAAAGCCTCTGACGGAGACGTTCTGCAGCATAGGAAATCTCCCATATCTCAAGGCTGCAGACTTCAACGAAAGCGCATGGACCATCCTTGCGTCAATGACTGACCTGGTGGGCGCTGTATCTGAAAAAGGGGAGTTATCCCCTGTGCCGGAGACATGCCACAGGTCGGAACAGGTAATACGGACCGCCTTTTCCAAGGAAAGAGCGCCCCGTACAAAAGGAGAATTCTATGAGACGCTTATTACAAAACGCCCTGCAATTCTGGGATTTCTTAAAGAGCCGGACATTTGCTGTTGGGCTGCTGTTCGCTTCAATGGCCTGCTTTGTATTTATGATCTCCCAACGGACCAACGCAGTGTATATTCGCGATGGGGAAGATGTTGCCCTGCGGTTCACCATCAATGAAGAACCGGAGGATATTCTCTCCGAATACGGTATTATGACCATGGCCTATGATTCCGTCGACTTTTCGGGATTCAGCGGAGGGGTAGGGGAGATCAGCATCACTCGCGCCTTCCCGGTGCTGCTCACTGTAGACGATACCACCAACAAACTGATGCGCACCGACGGTTCCGTAGGGGCCCTTCTCACCGAATGTGGGATTACCCTTGGGGAATATGACACTATCAATTTCCCCCTTTCCCACCCCCTAGAGGAAAACGACCACATTGTAATCCAGCGGGTGGAGTATGTAACCCGGACAGAGGAGGAGATTATCCCCTTTGAAACGGAATACCAGCAGACCTCCCTTCTGCGAAGCGGAAGGCAGCACGTTCTCACCTCCGGCAAGGAGGGGCTGAAAGAATATGTATATGTCCAGCGGACGGTGGACGGAGTGGTTTACGAGGAACAGCTGGAGGAAGAAATAGTTGTAAAAAAGCCCCAGACCCAGGAAGTACTCCAAGGAGCGGCGGGGGTCCCTGTATCCCCTTTGGATTTCGGTTATACGATACGAAACGGCGTTCCCACCCAATATAAAGATGTGATCAAAAACGCCAAGGCCACCGGATACACCGCCAGATCTGGAGCCGGAACCGCCAGTGGGAAAAGGGCGGGGGTAGGTTATGTGGCTGTAAATCCGAAGGAAATCCCCTATGGGACCAAGCTGTATATCACCTCGTCGGATCACAAGTTCGTCTATGGTTATGCAGTAGCGGCAGATACGGGCACCGGCCTGATGGATGGCATTGTAGACATAGATTTGTTCTACTCCACCTACTACGAAAGCTGTCTCAATGGGTTAAGGACTGTAAATATCTATATATTGGAGTAATACTCCGCCATAATATAATAGGGATATAAAACCCAAACGGCTGGCAGACCACGGTCTACAGCCGTTTTCTTTCTTCAAATAAAACGTAAAGGGGAGATTCTTTGGCAGAGGTCCAACGCCTCTGCCAAAGAATCTCCCCTTGCCACTTTGCCGTTTCACCATTACAGCAAGCCCCACACCTATGGATATCAAAGGAATCATATGAAGCACGGGTTGTCATAGCGTTTTATCAGCTTATATGGTTCCGGATAATTTCCTTGGAGGCGACCAGAATCTCCGCCAGGATCCGAATTTCTCTTGGAGAACAGTCGTCGATAATGTCTGCAATCTCCTGCTGGAAGGGCTGAATCGCATGCTCCAGGTTATCGCAGAGAAGGGATTCCGCCGAAACATGCAGCGCATTTGCAATGCGGATCAGGGATTGTATGCTGAGCTTGGTAGTACCCCGTTCAATGTGCGAAATATTGGAAGGCACTAACCCGACCCTTTCCGCAAGGGCCTGCTGCGTCAGCCGCTGTTTTTTGCGGTATTCCCGCACTCTCTTTCCGATCAGTTCATAACGGATTTCATGCCCGGTATAGCCGGTATCGTCGCCGGTGTCTTGGTCCTGTGCATTCATGGCGGCCTGCTCCTGGGCCTCCTGAATAAAGATTACTCTTTCTTGTGCATCCATGTTACCTCTCCTTTGACTAAGTGATATTGTTTGATACTGTGTTTTTTGATGGGACGAAGAGTGGAGACTTGCCGTAAACACAAGGAAACCGGGGATGGAGCTTTATCTTTGCACATATCCCAAACAGAGGATAATACCCCCATCCTAAATCCGTTTCTAGTATACATTATTTTTTTCTGATATGCAACTGTTTTTTATGAGATTTTCTGTTTTATTCTCAACAAAACGGTATCAAATATTGCCTTTTTTGTCATTTATACCACTGTTTATGATGTTTGTTCCCAAACAAGAATGAATATATATCATATCAATAATGACCTACATCTTTGTTTTTTTCAGAGTTTAATTCATTTTTTATGACTTCTTTAACCTTTTGTAGGTGTCATTTATTCCGAGTTAGCCTGTAAAAATTTGCGCTTTTTTGCTATTATTTTAAAATTTTTTTGGATATTTCAAAATTGAAGTTGTTATATATTCGATACTGGTTTTCTATAATTCATTATTTTTCTATTAGAAGTAAATTATCAAATTCATGATAGTGAATCACAGAAGGAAAGCTTAATAAAAAGTTTAAAATTTATTTTTAATTAACGTTTCTTTTCATTTTCAAATCATAAATCTTCCCTTTTATCCTCTGGTTTTCAAATAAATTTGGTTAAAGGCCGCTTTTAAAACTCCAAAGAAACTATTTACAGAAAAACAGAGTTTAGAGTCTTTGAGCCCTAATATGATTTAAGGAATCTTCTTATCATTCTTCTAATACGAATATCCAGTGAAAGATATCCAAAAATCCACATCTATATTTTTTCAGCCTGATTTATGGATATAAGTGATTGGAATCTTATACGAAACGTATAAGGTTGCGGTAAGGTCTTTATACAAAGCAACCCCCTGCAGAAGAAACTCTGCAGGGGGTTGCGGTTAAAATTGGGATTTGAAATTTCAGATCACGCTTAAATAAACTCTAAGTTGCAGCAGGCCATTACAGCTATCTGAGACAACCAGCGACGAAAGAACAATATCTCCAAAGGTTTAGCGCTTAGAGAACTGAGGAGCGCGACGGGCAGCCTTGAGGCCGTACTTCTTACGTTCCTTCATACGAGGATCGCGGGTGAGGAATCCGGCCTTTTTCAGGATGGGACGGATCTCATCGCCGGTCTGCAGCAGGGCACGGGAAATCCCGTGGCGGATGGCACCAGCCTGTCCGGACACGCCGCCACCTGCAACGGTGCAGACAATGTCAAACTTACCGGTTGTCTCGGTCAGCTCCAGAGGCTGACGAACGATAAGCTTTAAGGTTTCAAGGCCAAAGTAATCGTCTATATCACGGTTGTTGACAGTGATTTTACCCTCGCCGGCATAGAGACGAACCCGGGCAACGGATTTCTTCCTTCTGCCAGTTCCATAGAAATAGGGCTTTTTATCATACATAGGCATAGAATTGGTCCTCCTTCCAAATCAACTTTCTGCTTACAGTTCCAGGGCTTCGGGCTTCTGAGCAGCATGCACATGCTCAGGTCCTCTATAGATACGCACCCTGGTCATTTGCGCACGCCCTACCGTTGTATTGGGAAGCATCCCCTTTACGGCAAGCATCATGGCTTTCTCCGGATTATTGGTCATCAGGTGTTTGTACTGCACTTCCTTTAACCCACCAAACCAGCCAGTATGATAACGATAGTACTTTTTCTCCAGCTTTTTGCCGGTGAGAATGGCCTTCTCCGCGTTGATGATAATAACATGGTCCCCACAATCCGCATGAGGGGCATATGTTACCTTATGTTTGCCTCTGAGTATATGCGCCGCCGCTGCCGCTACACGGCCCATGGGCTTGTCGGCAGCATCAATAACATACCATTTGCGGGTAATGTCCCCTGCCTTCGGCATATAAGTTGACATAGCAGATCCTCCCTGAATTTTTATCTTCAAATTCTTGTAGTTTGTTGGAACATCCGCCTCTGAACGGGGTGCAGGGGCAGGCATCCTCTTTTGCAAGCCTCTCTATTATACTGGCAGAAACAGCCTTTGTCAAGGGGAAAGTTAAATTTTTTAATTTAGGTTGTCGATGCTCCGTTTTTCATGCTCAAACGCCCTCTTACGCCCCCGGGGATAGGGTCCGATTTCGCTTTTGGAAAATTGAGACCTGTTGACGGAATGGCAGAAAGCAGGTAAACTGAAAGGAGAAACCATTCTCCATCTATTCCATTTACTGCCGAGGAGGAACAGGGTTGAACGAAAGAAACGCATCTTTCCAACGAATATTGGGGCATCTGCGCCGCGCCGTCACAGATTATGGCATGATCTCCCCGGGGGACCGGATCGCGGTGGGGGTAAGCGGCGGCAAAGACTCCATGGTCCTTCTGGCTGCACTGTGGCGCCTGGAGAAATTCCTTGGGGTCCCGTTCTCAGTAACAGCTATTACTGTTGACCCGCAGTTCAGAGGAGAACCGGCGGATCTACGCCCCATTGTCCAACTCTGCCGGGAGCTGTCTGTGGCCCATTATGTGGAGTGGACGAGGATAGGGGAGCTGGTCTTTCAGGTCCGGCGGGAACAGAACCCCTGCTCCCTCTGCGCCAATATGCGCCGGGGGGCGCTGACAGCAGCGGCGGAACAGCTGGGATGCAATAAGCTGGCCCTGGGCCATAACCTGGACGACGCAGTGGAAACCTTTGTGATGAACCTTTTATGGGAGGGACGGTTAAGCTGCTTCTGCCCTTTTACCGACTACTCTGTTCCCGATGAGGGAACGCCCCGCGGCAAGGAAAAGGAACTCCGCCATATATCGGTGATCCGGCCCTTTATTTACGCCCAGGACAAGGAGATCCGGCGGGCGGCCAAGGATTGCGGGCTGGAATTTTTCAAAATGCCCTGCCCAAACGACGGGAAGTCCGGCAGACAGGCGGCCAGGGCATGGCTTTCCCAGCAGGAGGCACTGTATCCCGGTGTAAAAAAGCGCATTTTCGGCGCAATGGTTCGGGGGCATATCTGCGGATGGTAAATAAAAAAGAAACAAACAACCTTTTAGGTTATCTGTTTCTTCCCAAAAAATGACCTGGACGGGAATCGAACCCGTGTTACCGCCGTGAAAGGGCGGTGTCTTAGCCGCTTGACCACCAGGCCGCATGAAAATATATAAAGACCTCATAAAGAGGATTGTTGTTGGTAGCGGCAACTGGATTTGAACCGGTGACACTTCGGGTATGAACCGAATGCTCTAGCCAACTGAGCTATGCCGCCACATAAAAAATCTCGCCCCGTCTCTTAGGGCGAATACTATTATAAGGCAAGGCTTTGGTTTTGTCAATAGCAAAAAATAAATTTTTTGCCACCCCTATTTTCCTCAT
>CATJCP010000077.1 GCA_949737515.1 uncultured Oscillospiraceae bacterium
CCGCCGGAGTCGCCCAGGCCGAAAAGCGGGGACTGTATATCACGTCCCATATCATCGCCAGGGAGGAGCCCTCCACCGAGATCCTCGCCACCCTGAGCAAGGCGGGCAAGGACCGGCTGAAGGTTCCCCAGAGCAATTCTCAGTAACCTATATTAACCCCTGCGGAGCCCCCGGGAGGGGCTGTCTGAAAGGAGATTTACATTATGTTGGAAGCATTAGGAATGGTTGAAACCAGAGGACTGGTCGCTGCCATTGAAGCGGCGGACGCAATGGTCAAGGCCGCGAACGTGACCCTGATCGGCACCGAGAAGATCGGCTCCGGTTTGGTGAGCGTTATGGTCAGAGGCGACGTGGGCGCTGTCCAGGCCGCCGTAGAGGCTGGCGGGGCTGCCGGAGCCCGTTTGGGCGAGATCGTCGCCGTCCATGTCATCCCCAGGCCCCACTCGGATGTGGAAAAGATCCTGCCTTCCCTGGCATGATCCGGATAGGGGTGTGACAGGTGGAGAAAGCGATTGCTTTGCTGGAAGTGCAGGCCATGGTCGCCGCCACCGTCGGACTGGACGCGATGCTCAAGGCCGCTGACGTCCGGCTGATCCATGTGGAGAAAAAGCTGGGCGGAAGACTGGTGACGGTGGTGGTGGACGGGACGGTTTCCGCTGTAACCGCCGCTGCACAGGCCGGAAGAGAAGCTGCCGCTCAGGTGGGGAAGGTTAAGCTCTGCGAGGTAATCGCCCGTCCCCATGAGGAGATTCACCGGTTCCTGTATCAGGATCCGCTGGACGCCGCCTCTGACCTGACGCCGGAGGAGGCTTCTTCCACAGACCAAAACTGAGCAGAAGATGCGAGGCCCAATCAGCCCCTTTACAGGCTGAATCGGGCGTTTGCGTCAAGACAAACTGGAACGATGCTGGAGGTGCGGCAGTTGGCAGACGAACAGGCGCCGTCCAAACGGCGCGGAGCAAAAGGCCGCCGCCCAAAGGCGGAAGCCCCCCAGGTCCCCCAGGAGAATCAGGCCGTGAAGGCGGCCCCCCAGGTGGTTTTGGAGAGCGAGCCCGACGCGGCGGAAACAGTTGATTTCATGGCAGACACTAATTCAAAGAAACTGAAGGAGGAGCATACAATGGAAGCTCTGGGCATGGTTGAAACAAGAGGTCTTGTGGCGGCAATCGAAGCCGCCGACGCAATGCTGAAGGCCGCCAACGTGACCCTGGTCGGCACCGAGAAGATCGGTTCCGGACTGGTGAGCGTTATGGTGCGCGGGGATGTGGGCGCGGTGAAAGCCGCTGTTGACGCTGGCGGAGCCGCCGGCGCACGCCTGGGCGAGATCATCGCCACCCATGTCATCCCCCGTCCTCATACCGACGTGGAGAAAATCCTTCCTTCCCTCAAGTAATCCGGTTCCCATTTTGTGGAGCGGAAAGGGGCTGCGCGGCCTGAGGCTGCGTCCGGACCGGGAAGGGCGCGAAGCTTTCCGGCCGGCCGCATAGCGGGCCGCGGGGCCTTGCTGAGAAACTGGAAGGGAGGGGATTCCCATGGAAGTCAGCCGCGAGTTGATTTCTGAGATTGTGAAAAATGTGCTGGCTGCCTCCCCGGCAGGAGGCATTGGACAG
>CATJCP010000078.1 GCA_949737515.1 uncultured Oscillospiraceae bacterium
GTGGGCATACGGCGGAACATCTGCCCTACCATAAAGTTGGATACATTTTTGGGATTGTTCACCCCGTCTGCTGCCGCGTCAAAATATTGGGCTACAGCCTGGTATTTGACCAGCAGGGACGCGTCAGCAGGTGAAATCCCCATTTCCGTGTAACGTTTCAGGCGGCTGTCAGGCAGTTCGGGAAGCTCCACTTTCAGCTTTTCCACTTTCTCCGGGGATGTGTAGATTGTGACTAAATCCGGTTCCCGGAAATACCGGTAATCCTGGGCGTCTTCCTTGCCCCTCATGCTTTCGGTACAGCCGGATTCCACATCATACCGGCGGGTTTCCTGGATGACTTCCTCCCCGCTGTCCAACAGGTCGGCCTGGCGCTCAAATTCATATTTCATAGCCTTTTCCATATAGGCAAAGGAATTCATATTTTTAATTTCACACCTAGTTCCATACTTTTCGCTTCCTGCCGGGCGGATGGAAAGGTTCACGTCACACCGCAGGGAACCCTCCTGCATTTTGCAGTCGGAAACGCCGATATACTTCATAATCAGCTGGATTTTTTCCAGGTATTCCTTCGCTTCCTCAATAGAACGGATATCCGGCTCTGAAACAATCTCTATCAGCGGCACGCCGCCCCGGTTGTAATCGACATAGGTATCCCCCCGCTCATGAACCAGCTTGCCCGCGTCCTCCTCAATATGGATACGGGTCAGGCGGATTTTCCGCCCGTTGGATAATTCAACATAGCCGCCTTCACAGAGGGGCTTGTCAAACTGGGAAATCTGGTACGCTTTAGGCAGATCGGGGTAAACGTAATTTTTCCTGTCCATCTTGGCAATTTCAGAAATCCGGCAGTTAGTAGCCAGGCCGGCCTTAATGGCATATTCCACCACCCGCTCATTCAGCTTGGGGAGAGTCCCCGGCAGGCCGATACAGATGGGGCAGCAATGGGTATTAGGGTCTCCGCCAAAGGCTGTTGTACAGCCGCAGAAAATTTTAGTTTTAGTAGAAAGCTCTACATGGGTTTCCAGCCCTGCAACCATTTCATATTTCATAATGCCGACACCCCCATATTAACCCTGGGCACATAGTCCCCGCTCTGTTCAAAGGCATACGCCGCGTTTAACAGCGTTTGCTCCTGGAACGTATTCCCAATTAACTGCAATCCAATCGGGAGCCCCTTTTGGTCTGTCCCGCAGGGGATGGAGATCCCCGGAAGCCCTGCAATATTGACAGGAACGGTACAGATATCTGTCAGATACGTTTCCACCTGATCCTGTCCGGTAAAGCCCTCTGGGAAAGCGGTGGTAGGCACTGTGGGCGCTAAGATTACGTCGCACTGTTCAAAGGCGCTGTGGAACGCCTTAACAATCGTCCCGCGGAGATTCTGGGCTTTTTTATAATACGCGTCGTAGTAACCCGAACTCAGCACATAGTTTCCCAAAAGGATACGCCGTTTCACTTCCGCGCCAAAGCCTTCGCTACGGGTTTTGCAGATCATTTCATTGATATTGTTATAATTTTCGGTACGGTATCCATAACGGATTCCATCGTACCGCCCCAAATTGGAAGTGGCCTCCGCGCAGGCGAGGATATAATAAACCGGCAGAGCATACTTCAAAACAGGCAGCGAAAAGGAGACAATTTCAACGCCTGCCTTTTCATAAGTGCGGATGGCGTTTTCCAAAGCAGCGGAGACTTCCGGCTGTTTAATCCCGTCGAAATACTCCTTTGCTACCCCGATCCGCAAACCCTCAATTTTCCCGTTCAGGGAACCGGAAGTGTTTTGCGTTTTTCCGCGGCAGGTAGAATCCATAGGGTCTGGTATTGCAATCGCGTCAAATACGGCTGCCGCGTCCTCCACTGTTGTGGTAATTGGCCCAATCTGATCCAGGCTGGAAGCATACGCAATCAGCCCATACCTGGAAACCGCCCCATAGGTAGGTTTTAACCCCACCACGCCGCAAAAACTGGCAGGCTGGCGGATAGATCCGCCTGTATCGGAGCCAAGGGCATACGCTGCCAGGTTAGCGGAAACCGCCGCTGCACCGCCGCCGGAGCTTCCCCCTGCAACATGCCCGGTATGATGCGGGTTTTTCGAGCCGCCAAAGCAGGAATTTTCACTGGAAGAACCCATAGCAAACTCGTCCATATTGGTTTTCCCCAGCAAAACGGCGTTATTTTTTTTCATGGCTGCCCAAACGCTTGCGTCATAAATCGGGGTATACCCCTTCAAAATTTTGGAACAGCAGGTCGTTTCGATGCCGTCAGTAGAGATATTATCCTTTAACGTCATGGGGACGCCTTCCAGCGGCAGAAGCTTTTCCCCTTTTGCAAGTTTTTCATCCACCTTGTCCGCTGTCTCCAGGGCAGTTTCCGGCGTAGCCAGAACATAGGCGTTTACTTTGGAATTTTCCTGCTCTATTGCTTTTAAATATTCCAGTGTGAGCTCCCGGCAGGACATTTCCTTGTTTTCCATTTTCTGCTGAAGCCTGCGGATAAGCCCGGCTTTTTTTTGTTCCATATTGTTCATCCCTTCCTAACTGCGTTTCTTTACGGGAAAATATCCGTCCTCTCCCCCGTTTACGTTCTGCAAAATCTTTTCGCGGGGATAAGAAGGGATTACTTCATCTGGGCGGAATACATTGGAAAGGTTATTGATATTATCAAATTCTTCCGCAGAATCAGAAACAGAATTAATGGTATTGGCAAATGCAATAATCTCTCCCATATCATGGGTAAGGGATTCCAATTCTTCCTCCCTTACCCACAATTTGGACAGGTTTGCAATTTTCAGAATTTCTTCCTTTGTGACTGCAGCCATTTGGGAACACCCTTTCTCAACCATAGAAGGGGAGGATTTTTCTCAACCCTCCCCTCTTTTAATTTATCGAATCCGGATATGCGCTTCTCTCAGCTGCTGCTCCGTGACCTCACAGGGGGCCCCCATCATAAGGTCCTGGGCATTGGAGTTCATGGGGAAGGCAATTACCTCCCGGATGCTCTCGTCCCCGGTCAACAGCATCACCATGCGGTCCACTCCTGGGGCCATGCCCGCGTGGGGCGGCGGTCCATACTGGAAAGCCGTATACAGGGATGAGAACCGCTTTTGAATCTCCTCCTCGCCGTATCCGGCGATCTCAAAGGCCTTTATCATGGTGGGCAGTTCATGGTTTCTCACCGCGCCAGAGGAAAGCTCGATCCCGTTGCAGACAATGTCGTACTGCTGGGCGATAATATCCAGAGGATTCCTGGTATTCAAAGCCTCCAGCCCGCCGCAGGGCATGGAGAAGGGATTGTGGGTAAAGACAATATCCCCTGTCTCCTCATCCTGCTCGTACATGGGAAAATCAGTAATGAAGCAAAACCGGAAGGAATTTTTCTCCAGGATATCCAGGCGGCGTCCCAATTCACTGCGGATCTGCCCCGCAAATTTGGAGGCGGCTACTTCGCTGTCGGCAATAAAGTAGAGAATATCTCCAGGTTTCAGATCCCCGCGTCTGGCCAGCTCCCTCCGCTGCTCACTGTCCAGGAACTTGTCGATGGGGCCAAGGTAGTTCATGGAATCGTCCACCTTTACATAGCCAAGTCCCTTCATTCCAATGGACTTGGCAAAGCCCTCCATGCCCTCAAAGAAGCTTCTGGGCTGGCTGCCGCAGCCGGGGACGGGAATCCCCCGGACGGTTCGTCCGCGGAAGGGCGCAAAGCCGGATTCCACAAACAGGTCGCTCAGGTCAATGATTTTCAGCGGGTTGCGCAGGTCGGGTTTGTCGGTGCCGTATTTCAGCATGGCCTCTTGATAGGGAATCCGGACAAAGGGAGCCTGGGAAACCGCCGCATCCTTTGCAAAATGGGCAAAGGTGGAGGAAAGCACCTTTTCGGCGACAGAGAACACATCCTCCTGGGTGGCAAAGGCCATCTCAAAATCCAGCTGGTAAAACTCGCCAGGGGAACGGTCTGCCCGGGCGTCCTCATCCCGGAAGCAGGGGGCGATCTGGAAATAACGGTCAAACCCGGAGGTCATCAAAAGCTGTTTGAAAATCTGGGGC
Organism: uncultured Oscillospiraceae bacterium; assembly: GCA_949737515.1. Taxonomy (GTDB): domain Bacteria; phylum Bacillota; class Clostridia; order Oscillospirales; family Ruminococcaceae; genus UBA1405. Next base: position 4,044 of record CATJCP010000078.1, read on the forward strand.
GCCTGGGGCAGGGCGTAAAACTGCCCATGGTGCTTTCGGCTGGGGATCAGGTAATCCCTTGCCCCTTCCGGCGAAGAGGCCGTCAGGATAGGGGTCTGGATTTCCAGAAAGCCCAGATCGTCCATCTGGCGGCGGAGAAAGGAGATAACTTGAGAGCGGAGGATTATTTTGTTGTGTACCTTGGGGTTTCGCAGATCAAGATAGCGATATTTCAGGCGGATCTCTTCCTTGGTATCGGTGGAATTCCCGATTTCAAAGGGCAGATTGGAGGAAGCCTTGCTCAAAACCCGCAGAGTATTGACATTGACCTCAACGGTCCCGGTTTCAATCTTGGGGTTAAAAGTCTCCTCGTCCCGCATGACGACCTCTCCGGCGACAGCGACAGCGCTTTCGCGGGAGACGCCTGCCAGCATGGAATCATCCCGGACCACCACCTGGGTGACCCCGTACTGATCCCTCAGGTCAACAAACAGGATGCCGCCGTGGTCGCGGATGGTCTCCACCCATCCGGCAAGGCGCACCTGTTTGCCGACATCGCTTTCCCGCAGTTCCCCACAAGAGTGGGTGCGGTATTCATTGACTGCAATCATGGATACACAACCTCTCATCCTTAACAATAAAGCCTTATAGATATTCTAACCAAACCACAAGGCTGTTAATACCACATTTTAGCACATACGGCCCTTCATTTCAATAAGTAAATCAATTTTTGTAGGCATAGACAAAATCCGCCGGAACAGCCGCCCCGGAAATCGAGAAACTGAGGCTGCTCCGGCGGGTCAATTGCCCGTCCTGGGGAGATAAATTTTATTGAGGAGGTTTCACCTCCCGCAGGGATCTATGGTCAGACCTTGGGGATCGAACCGGACTTCAGCTCCGAAACATCCACCGTAAAGGACTTAGCTTTCCCAAAGTACCGGTCGAATATCCCGGTAAAGTCAAAGGTGGCGAAGTAGTCTTCCGGGGTCTCCGCCCTGCGGATAAGCTGGAAGGAGCCGTCCTCTTTCAAAAGCACCTCGGCGGAGCGCAGCTTTCCGTTATAGTTATATCCCATGGAAAAGCCATGGGCACCGGTATCGTGGATCACAGCGTAATCCCCCACCTGGATTTCCGGGAGCATACGGTCAATGGCAAACTTGTCGTTGTTCTCGCACAGGCCGCCGGTCACGTCATACTTATGGGTACAGGGCTCGTTCTCTTTGCCCAGAATGGTGATGTGGTGATAGGCCCCGTACATAGCCGGGCGCATGAGGTTGGCGGCGCAGGCGTCCAGGCCCACATACTCCTTGTAGATATGCTTCTGGTGCAGCACCCTGGAAACCAGGCATCCGTAGGGGGCCAGCATGAAACGCCCCAGCTCGGTATAGATGGCCACATCCCCCATCCCCGCCGGGACGAGGACTTCCTCAAAGGCCTCCCTGACCCCCTGGCCAATGGCGTAAATATCGTTGGGGGTCTGTTCCGGACGGTAGGCTACCCCCACGCCGCCGGACAGGTTGATGAAGGAGATGGAAACGCCGGTTTTCTCCTTCAGCTCCACGGCTGTCTCAAACAGCAGCTTGGCCAAAACGGGGTAGTACTCGTTGGCGACCGTATTGCTGGCCAGAAACGCATGGATGCCAAAGCGCTTCGCGCCCTTTTCCCTCAGCAGCCGGAATCCCTCTATCAGTTGGGCCTTGGTAAAGCCGTATTTGGCGTCGCTGGGGGTATCCATGATTTCGTTGTTGATCTTAAAATCCCCTCCCGGGTTATAGCGACAGCAGATGGTTTCGGGGATTCCCGCGATCTGGTCCAAAAACTCGATATGGGTAAAGTCGTCCAAGTTGATGGTGGCGCCCAGCTTGGCTGCCAGGGCGAAATCCTCCGCGGGGGTGTCGTTGGAGGAGAACATGATCTCCTCTCCGGAAAAGCCGCAGGCGTCGGACATCAGCAGTTCGGTATAGGAGGAGCAGTCGGTCCCGCAGCCCTCCTCCCGAAGGATTTTCAGCAGAAAGGGGTTGGGGGTAGCCTTTACCGCAAAAAACTCCTTATAGCCTTTGTTCCAGCTGAATGCCTCATGGAGGCGGCGGGCATTTTCCCGGATCCCCTTCTCATCGTAAAGGTGGAAGGGGGTGGGGTACACCTGGGAGATTTCCTGTACTTGCGCAAGGGTCACAAAGGGTTTCTTCTCCATGTTGTCCTCATCCTTTATCTGAAATTTTGACAGTCGTGACAAAACGAATTGACCCTTATATCCTAACGGATTTTTCGCCCGGATGCAAGTGTTTTCAGAACAGAAAATCAAAATAATTTGCCGGTTCTGCCTTTCCCTGAGATGGACAAATAGAGCAAATTATTAAAACAATCTCATATTAGATAATATGCATAAATTTTGGCGTGAAATTGGATATTATTGTATTGACCTTTTAAACCTTTTGATATATTTTAATTTTATGGGGTGTTTTTAGTAACATGAGATGAAGTTTTCAACGACAAGATTGTTATTAACTGACAATAAAAGCGGGAGCCGCCCAAAACGCAGGCTCCCCTTTTCACACTCCGAATCAGGCCGTTATCAAAATCAAAGGGCAGGCCGCCCAGAGCGCCCTACCCTTCCCGGAAAGATCACATGAGAACAACAGGCTTAATCAAATCCCGCGGCTTATCCTTCATCAGCATCAAGGCTTCTTCAATCTTGTCAAAGCCCTGGAATTTATGGGTGATCAGCTTGCTGGTGTCCAATCTGCCGGTGGTCAGCAGAGAGGCCAGCTTTTCCATCCGCAGCCGTCCGCCGGGCATCAGGCCGCATTTAATCTGCTTGTGGCTCATGCCGCAGCCCCATTCCACCCTGGGCAGCTTTACAAAATCGCCTTCACCCAGATAGTTGACGTTGCCGATCTGTCCGCCGGGCTTGAGCATCTGGATGGCCTGGGCAAAGGTGTCGTTGTCGCCGCCTGCAATGACGACGCGGTCGACGCCCTTTCCATTGGTCAGCTCCAGAACCTGCTTGACAATATCGCCCTCTTTATAGTTGATAATATCGGTTGCGCCGTACTCCTTGGCAATCTGTACACAGTTGGGACGGGAACCCACTGCCATCAGTCGGGAAGCACCCCGCAGAGCAGCTCCGGCCACAGACATCAGGCCCACTGGTCCAATCCCTACAACTACAACGCTATCGCCAAACTGGACGTCCGCCAGCTCTACCCCGTGAAGGCCGGTGGGAACCATATCCGCCAGCATACAGGCTGCAGCAGGGTCCAGCCCCTCCGGCAGGTGCGCCAGATTGCCGTCTGCGTCGTTGACATGGAAAAATTCACCGAACACGCCGTCCTTGAAGTTGGAAAATTTCCAGCCCGCCAGCATACCGCCGGAGTGCATGGAAAAACCGCCCTGGGCCTCCAGGGAATTCCAGTCCGGGGTAATCGCTGGGACAATGACCCGGTCCCCAGGCTTAAAGTCCTTCACCAGGCTGCCGGTCTCGACGACCTCGCCCACTGCCTCGTGGCCCAGAATCATGTTATGGCGTTCACCGATGGCTCCCGCCCAAACGGTGTGAACGTCCGAAGTACAGGGTGCGATGGCAATGGGGCGGACAATTGCATCCAGCGGCCCGCAGGCTGGCTTTTCCTTTTCAATCCAGCCCGTCTTTCCGATTTGAAGCATTGCGTAACCTTTCATCCTGCTTACCTCCATTTTTATTTAGATTCAAAAAACTTACATTCAATGGACCGAATGCTTTCTGAATCTTTGTTAATATTATAACAAACTTCCGAAAAATGTCAATTGATTTATGGAAAAAACTTGTAAACGAACTGCTGGGTATTTGTGAAATTTTCATGACATCCCAGCGGGCGCCTCAAAGGATAGTATCTCTGAACGATTTCTGTTTTATGCAAAAAAGGCTTCCGCCGATCCTTTTTCCTAAACTCCGGTAATTTTTTTCTTTTCATGTAGGTTTTTCCCAATTTTGAGGCATGATATAAGGGAAACTGCATAGATGGAGGATTCAAATATGTCAGAACCGTTTGTCCGCCGCTTCCAAGGAGAGCGGCGGCTGTGTATCGCCAACCTGTTTTTAACCACGGCGCTTTTCGCTGCCGCTGGTTGGATCAGTTTTTGGAAAGGTCCCAGGGAAACCGGCTGGCTCATGGTAGGCTGCGGGGTGCTTCTCGCCGCGGCTTATTTCGCCATGGGCAAGCTGGACGCCGGCCCCACCCCAAAGGCCCTTCTTTCCGCCCTCTGCCAGCCGCCGGCAATCCTGTTCCTTCTGGGAGACAGCGAGCCAAAAGCCCTGCTGTGGGTTGCCCTTTCCGCGGATCTGATCCTTACCGCAGCCTATTTCCGCATCTGGGTTACGCTTCCCCAGGCATTGCTCACCGATGTGCTTTTGATCCTGGCCTATCGCTGGTATCCCATAGAATATATCCTACCAGCCATAGCCTTTCA
>CATJCP010000079.1 GCA_949737515.1 uncultured Oscillospiraceae bacterium
AAATACCGCGAGCCCGTTATGGAGCGGATGCAGGGCTTTGTCAACGCAGCCCAAGGCCGCGGCGTCACCCTCCTCCACGAAAACGAAAAGGGCATTTACGGGGATATGGCGGACCGCTGCCTGGATATTATGAAAACCATCAACTCCCCTATCCTGAAGGTGACATTTGACCCTGCCAACTTTGTACAGTGTGAAGAAAAAGTCTATCCCCATGCCTATGAAACCCTTGCGCCTTACTTTACTTATATGCACGTCAAGGACGCGGTTTACTCCGACCACCATGTTGTCCCCGCCGGGGAAGGCGACGGCAAGGTTCTGGATGTGCTGAAAGCCCTGGCGGAGCGGGATTATACCGGGTTCCTGTCCCTGGAGCCGCACCTATGCCACTTTGTGGGCTTTACCGCCCTGGAAAGCGAACCGGACGTGCTCCAAAAAGCTGCGGAATCCGAGGGGGCGCGGCTGTTTGAGGTTGCCGCCAACGCCCTGCGCGGGCTGATGGCAAAGGCGGGGCTGACGGAATAACAGCGATTCCACCAACATATTCTTATACCTGCTTATCAAAGAAATCAATATATATTAGGAGGAAACATACAATGGACAAACTTCGTTTTGGCATCATCGGCATCGGCAATATGGGAAGCGGTCACGCCAGAAATCTTTCCGCCGGAAAGGTCCCCAACGCCTGTCTCACTGCTGTCTGCGACGTCAAGGAGAGCCGCCGTCAATGGGCCAAGGAAAACCTTCCCGAAAGTGTGGAGATCTTTGAAAATACCGATCAATTTTTTGCCAACGCAAAAATAGACGCGGTAATTGTGGCCGTCCCCCATTACGGGCACCCGATCCTGGGAATGGAGGCCCTCAAAAATGGCTTCCATGTCTTGGTGGAAAAGCCCGCCGGTGTTTACACCAAGGCTGTCCGGGAGATGAACGCGGCCGCTGACGCAAGCAATAAGGTCTACGGCGTGATGTTCAACCAGCGCACCAATCCCGTTTATCAGAAGGTCAAGGAGCTGATAGAAAGCGGCGAGCTGGGCCAGATGAAGCGGGTTGTCTGGGAGATCACCAACTGGTACCGCAGCCAGAGCTACTACGATTCCGGCGACTGGCGCGCCACCTGGGGCGGGGAAGGCGGCGGTGTGCTGCTCAACCAGGATCCCCATCAGCTGGACCTGTGGCAGTGGATGTGCGGTATGCCCACCTCCATCCGCGCCTTTATGGACTATGGCAAATGCCGCAACATTGAGGTTGAAAACGACGTAACCGCTATTGCCAAATACGCCAACGGCGCCAACGGCGTCTTTATCACTTCTACCCACGAGGCCCCTGGAACCAACCGTCTGGAAATCTCCGCCGATATGGGCAAGCTGGTTGTGGAGGACAACACCATCACCTTCTGGCGCAACCGTGTGGGCGAGACGGAATTCAACGCCAACTATTCCAAAGGCTTCGGCTCTCCCGAATGCTGGAAAGCGGAGATCCCCGTCAAGGGCCCCAACCCCCAACACCTGGGCATTCTCGAAAACTTTGCCTCTGCCTGCCTGAAGGGCACTCCCCTTCTCGCCCCTGGACAGGAAGGGATCAAGGGCGTTTCCATTTCCAACGCCATGCACCTTTCCGCCTGGACAGATTCCTGGGTCGATCCCACCAACATTGATGAAGAGCTTTTCTACAAGCTGCTCCAGGAGAAGATCGCAGCCTCCAAATTCAAAAAAGAGACAAAGGAAGCAAATCTGGATACAAGCGGAACTTATTAAGCGGCACGACGGCCCCTCTCGCAGGAGGGGCCGTTTTATCATGCCTTTTTGGAAAAAAGTTTTGTATCGTTTTTGGTTTCTTCACCTTGTATTCACAATCATCCCATATTATAATAAGTAAAGGATTTTCTCTCTGAAATATTCCCTCTCACCAGTTATCACATACCATATAGGATACGACTTCCAAGGGAGGCTGGAAATCTGCATGATAAAACGGGCGATCTCTTCTGTTGGGCGCTACATACGCCAAACAGATATTATTTTATTCCTCCTCTGCCTGACAGCGTCCGGACTGGGCATCCTGATGCTTTCCGGCATTGTAAGCGTGGAACTAGCAAATAAATCACGGCTTTACGTACAAATCGCCGCAACCCTTTTGGGGATCATCGCGGCTATTATCATGTCCAAAATCGATTATCACTTTATGGCCAAGCTTTGGAAACTTCATATCCCCTTTTCGGTGTTTTTGGTTCTGTTGACCTTTATTTTGGGACAGCAGCGGGGAGAGGCGGACGATAAGGCATGGATCGTCTTTAACCTGACAACAAGTGTTCAGGTCTCCGTCCAGCCCACAGAGCTGTTGAAGATTTCCTTTGTCCTCTCCTTTGCCCTGCACCTGGAAGCAGTGCGGGAAAACATCAACAAGCTCAAAAACGTCATCCTTCTCTGTATCCACGGCCTTTATCCTGTGGTTCTGATCCATTTTCAGGGGGATGATGGGACTGCGTTGGTGTTCCTGTTCGTTTTTCTATGCATGATCTTCTCAGCAGGCATTGGATGGCGTTACATTTTCCTCGCCCTGGGGGCAGCAGCAGCAGCGCTCCCCATCATCTGGAACACAGTCCTGAGCGTCGACCAAAAAAATCGCATCCTGGCCATTTGGGATTATGACTTTGATCCGCAGAACATCGGCTGGCAGCAGCTCCAAGGGCGTATTTCCATTGGCTCCGGGCAGATCTGGGGGATCGGCATCTTTTCCCCGGAACACCGGGCCAGCGTCCCCGAGATACACAACGACTTTATCTTTGCCTTTATCGCCGAGTCGGTGGGGTTTGTGGGCTCGGTGGCAGTGTTGATCCTGCTGGTTTCCATTGGTCTTAAGATCCTGGCAAACGCACGGCATTCCCAGGATTACCTTGGAAAGTACATCTGCATTGGGGTCTCTGCCATTATTATGACCCAGATATTTATCAATATCGGGATGTGCCTGAGTATCCTGCCGGTCATTGGGATCACCCTCCCCTTTTTCAGCTCCGGGGGGAGCTCGGCGGCCACCCTATATCTGGCGATTGGGCTGGCGCTGAGCGTGTACATGCACAACCGGAAGACCCTCTTTTCGTAGCCTGTAGCCTCGATATGAGAAAAGCGGACGCCGTGGGGCGTCCGCTTTCTTGTTGTTTAATCAATGGTAAAGGAAACTTCGCTACTCCAATCGGAGTTATCCAAGGAATCATTGTCTGTGCAGGCGCGCACTTTAACAGTGTATTTGCCTGATGACAGTTTGGTGAACTTATAGGACTGGGTTCCCCTGCTGGCAGAGATCCCCGAGGGCCGATGCGTCTTGGTTTTCTTCTCCTTACCGCTGAGGGACAGCTGATAGGACTGGGCGTCGTCCACAACGCTGAAAGAAACAATTGCGTCATCGCCGTCCACTTCTACCTCAACATCCCCCGGAACCTCCAGCTCCCCTGCACCTACTTCAATAGACTTGGTGGTAAAGGTAGAATCCTTGTAATCGCCGTCCAAGTCAATGGCCTTCAAGCGGAATTTCCAGGTGCCCTTTTTAAGCATATCGCCATACCATTCATAGGGGTTCTCCTCCCCTTCTTCAATGGTATATTCGTGTTCAATGCCGCCAGAGGGGTTGAGGATCTCCAGCTGGTACTGTTCCGCATTCTTTACGGTGTTCCATTTAATGGAAGTATACTCCTTATACTGTTTGACCGTAAAGGAGGGGGCTTCCAGCCGGGTTCCGCTGCTTGAACCAGAGCTGACCTTGACCGATTTAGATGCAAATGCAGAGGACTTGTAGCTGCTGGAGCTCTTGGGATTGGCTTGAACCTGAACTTTATAGCTCCCCTTTTCGTCAAGCTCCTCGCTGAAAGTATAATCGGAATCACGGGTTGTGTCGCTTTCCAGCAGCTTTCCATTGGGCCGGTAAAGCTCAACTGTGTAATTATAGGCGTCGTCTACATCGTCCCAGGAAATGGTGAGAATGTCGTCGTCTAAATCTGTAACCAGATTTTCAGGCGTTTTCAGCTTCTTGCCCAGCAATCCGCTGAGCCCACCGCCGCTGCCGGCCTTTCCCTTGACACTGGCCCGGCGCAGGTTGGAATCGCTGTAACCGTTGCCGCCCAATGCCTGGACCTTAACAGTATAGGTGGCGTCATTTACCACAGAAACATCTGTGGAGGTATAGGAAGTCTCGTCCTCATCCAGGGTGACGGTCTCCACCGGTTTTGCGGTACTGGTATTGGAAACCTCACCCTTGTAAATGTCCACCTTGTACCCGGAGGCGTTCTCAACCTCATCCCAGGAAACATTGATCCGTCCATTGGTGCTGGTGGCCTCAATCACCGGCGTTTCCAGCTTTTCCCCAGATGTGTTGACGTTGCTGGACGTTTTGCTGGAGGTAGAGGACTTAATGATAATGCTCCCCTTGCTGGAAGACTTTGAGGAGGATTTGCTGCTGGTTGGCTTCACCGTCACAGTAGAGGACTTACTGGTGGTTGAAGCTGTAGACTTGCTGGAAGAGACCGTCGTCTTATTGGAAGAGGAAGACGGGGCCGGTGCCTTGCTGGACGACGGCGCGGGGGACTGTACAGAGGACTTGGGCGGCGCGGATGAGGAGGGCTTCGTCACCTGCGCTGCCGAAGAGGATGGTGGAGGAGCAGCAGAGCTGGATGGTTCAGAGCTGCTGGACTCTTCACTGCTGGAGGTTTCGTCTTCTCCATTGTTTTCCCCCTCATCAGGCTCCCCTTCCTCGTCATCCAGGGAGGGCAGGATGGGGCCTGCCGGTCCGTCGGGTTCATCCGGATCGCTGTCGTCACTGCTGGAATCCTCTTCGTCCGGGTCATTGGATTCACTGGAATCAGAGTCCGAAACAGAGGAGGTCTCCGAGGATTCCTCGTCCTCCTCCGAAGCGGCATGGACCAGCAGTCCCACCACTGCGGCAACTACCACGACCACAACCGCAAAAGCTGCCCCTATGATAACATAGAGATTGCTGGATTTTTTGCGGGCCATAATTATGTATTCACTCCATTCTTCTTTTCCAGGGACACGCGCCCCTGCACTGCATCTGTCATTCCTTTACGCCATACTGCTCCAGATAAGCCTCCATTTTGGCCTTCATCCTGTCGTCAATATAGACCTTGCCGTCTACCTCTACATTATGTAGCCCATTGATGATCTCCCGGGCTGTGACGATAGGATAAACCGGGATCCCAAATTCCTCCCGCATCTCCTGTATGGCGGATTTATCGCCTTGTCCCCGCTCCGTGCGGTCCACTGAAATGATCACCCCTGCAACCTCTACATTAGCTGCGGCTTTCAAAAGGGGAAGGGTCTCCCGCATAGCGGTTCCGGCAGTGATCACATCTTCAATAATGACAACCTTATCGCCGTCTTTCAGCTTATAGCCCACCATGGTGCCGCCTTCGCCGTGGTCCTTGGCCTCTTTGCGGTTAAAGCAGTAGTTTACATCACGCCCATGGCGGTCCGCCAGCGCTACAGCGGTTGCCACAGCCAGAGGAATCCCCTTATAAGCAGGACCAAACAGCGCGTCAACCTGCCCTGGAATGTGCTCTAACAGGCATTTGGCGTAAAATTCGCCCAGGCGGGCGGCCTGCGCCCCAGTTTTATAGTTTCCAGTGTTGATAAAGTAAGGGGTTTTCCGGCCGCTTTTCGCCGTAAAATCACCAAATGTAAGCACCCCGGAACGAACCATAAATTGAATAAACTCCTGTTTGTAATCCATTCTGACTTCCCTTTCTGTCCTTTTTATTCGATGGAATACCGGGGAAATAAGTTACGTTTTCCGACAGCATCCTTCACCTATCTATTATAATAGACGCATCTGGAAAAGTAAAGATACAGATAACGCAATCTCCGGAAATTTGCTTTTCTTTCACAATGATTCTGGTATAGAGGCGTTTGGGCGTCAATGGGTCTGAATGTATGCCGCCGCCATTGACGCGGCTACCGCGCCGTCCGCTGCTGCGGTCACCAGCTGCCGCAGCGGCTTTGTCCTGGTATCCCCCGCTGCAAACAAGCCCTCGCAGGTGGTGCGGCAGTCCTCGCCAGCTGCGAAATAGCCGGATTCATCTAGCTGGCACAGGGACGAGAACAGCTGGTTCTTTGGAGCCAGCCCTACCGCCACAAACACTCCCTGCACCTGCAGTGCCTCCGTCCCGGCAGGAGAAGAGACCTCCAGTCCCTCCACCCGATCCTTCCCGTTGATCCTCAAAACCTGGCTCTGGTAATGAATCTGCACATTGGGAGCAGCCAACAGTTTTTCCACCGAGATCCGATGGGCGCGGAAGCTGTCCCTCCTGTGTATCATATGGACCTTCTGGCAAATTCCGGACAGATAAAGGGCATCCTCAACAGCAGTATTTCCTCCCCCCACTACGGCGACAGACTTATTTTTGAAAAAAGCCCCGTCGCAGGTAGCGCAGTAGGAAACCCCTTTGCCCTGGAAAGCCTCTTCCCCTTCACACCCCAATTTTCTGTGGACCGCACCATTGGCGGCAATGACCGTTTTAGCCAGCCAAGTTGTATCGGGGGTCTCCACATAAAACCAAGAATCCGCCTTTGAGATGGCGGTGACAGGGGCAAACTGTATCTTTGCCCCCAGTCCCTCCGCCTGCTGGTGGAGGGAGGAGGCAAAGCCAAAGCCGTCCACCCCCGGCATACCAGGGTAATTTTCGATTTCCCCTGTAGAGACGATCTGTCCGCCGTACATGCTCTCCTCTAAAACAATGGTGTCCAGGCCGCTGCGGCAGGCGTAGATGGCTGCGGTCAGCCCTGCTGTTCCTGCTCCTATAATGACAAGATCCTTTTGCTGCATAGATATTCCCTCCAGATTTTAGATACTGCTTCTATATCTTATCAGAGATCTGGAACTATTGTAGCATTCCATAAAGTCTTTGTAAAGGCGTAAAACCCTATTTAAGACCTTTATTTACAGTACCAAACCCCCTCATGAACCAGGGTGGTTTCCAGAGACTGAAACCATGTCAGCGCTCTGCACTGGTCCATGTACCGGGGGCTATAAAAATAGAGTGCCCCTCCGGTGACATCGGACATCTCCAATGCATCGGCCACCGCATGTTTCACCACTGGCGTGACAGGACGCTGATGGTCGTAATAGTTGTGGATAGCGGCGAACTGCCCCTCCTGATGCAGAACCTGATCCACATTATCCGGAAAATACGGGCTCTCTACCCGATTTAGGATCACGTGGGCAATGGCAATCATTGACTCCCGGGAGCAATACCCCACCTCGTGCATGACCACAGCCTCGATCATCTCAATTTCCTGATCTGAAATCTCTTGAGGGTTATCGGAGGCAAAGGCTGTCGCAGGAGTTAAAAGGGACGTAAACAGAAAAAAAGGCAATAAAAAACGTTTGAGCCGTTTCATGGACATAATGGAAACTCCTTCCTGTTCCTATCAAGTATTTTTAACCATAGTCTGTCCATGAAAACAAGATTTATTCAACAAAGACCTTTTCGGTGCATTCGGTCAATCCGCTTTGGGGTTTTCCACAATTCCGGCGAACAACGGAATATCCAGCCCTTCCTTCATGATCAGGAAAGCAAAGGGACGATCTAAAACCACCTCCCGGCGCATGGTAGGCGGAATCAAAGCTGCCTTGGTCATAAACATAACGGAGGTCACTGCAGCGGCCTTAGTCCCAGATTCAGAAAGCTCTATCCTGGTTTTCTGCACCACATCGCTGATCCAAACAGGCCTGTCTTCCTGGAATAGTCTGGAGAAATCCGCTTTTTCTTCCTGGAATGCATCGGTTACACCCGCCCCCTGGAGAATAGCGTTCAAGGAACCGCCGCAGGAAAAGGTAAACTTGGGCAGTCTGGCGTAAACCTCAAAGCCGGAAGCCTCGCTGCTCAGCAGGGTATCCAGGGAAAGTTCTTCTAATGTAAAGGATCCTGTTTTCTTGGGAAGCACTGCTACAAAATAATACCCATCTTCATACCCTTTAATGAACCCAGTCGCCTGTTGGTTTTCCAAATAAACAGATTCGGTGGAGGACATCATCTCCGCCTGGACCGTTGAGCCATCCGGAAGGGTAAATGGCGCCTCCTGAACTGCGTGATCCCCATATGGCGTGATCCAAAGCCCCTGGAACAAAAGGGCGTTGAGCAGCGTCATGGCGGTGTTGGGATCCAGCTCACTGACGATCTCCGGGATCATGCCGTCCGTATGTTGGCTGGCCCACTGGTTCATCTCCATTACCGTATCCGGAGATGTAAAGTCACAGGCAAAGGCTTCGCCGCGATATGCTCCCTCCGCTACCTCCATAAACCCCTTCTGAGGGGTCAAGCCGCCCTTTTTCAGGGCGTTGGACTCGTTCCGATACCAAATGGAATTGGCAGATTGGATCACATTATCATCCCTCAGCTGCTCAAAGACCCGATTGACCTCTGAAACGGAAAGGCCTAAATAATTCTCTATCTGCGCCAGAGTTTGCCCCTCCGCCCCATTG
>CATJCP010000080.1 GCA_949737515.1 uncultured Oscillospiraceae bacterium
AGCTGCCCATTTATGGAATCTTCACCATGGCGTTCTTCCCAAAATACCGGGCGTTGGTGATGATCTGCCTGTATGTGGGCGGGATGGTTGTGGGGGTGCTGTGTGGGCTTCTGTTGAAAAAGACCGCCTTTAAGGGAAAGCCGGTCCCCTTTGTTATGGAGCTGCCCAATTACCGCCTTCCCAGCCCGAAAAGTGTCGCCCTGCTGCTGTGGGATAAGGCAAAGGACTTTTTGACCCGTGCCTTTTCGATTATCTTTGTCGCTACAATCGCCATCTGGTTTTTCCAGACCTTTGACTCCCGCTTTAATGTGGTGGAGAACAGCGCGGACAGCATGTTGGCAGCCTTTGGGCAGTGGATCGCTCCTGTCTTTGCGCCTTTGGGGTTTGCCGACTGGCGGGCTTCCACTGCATTGATCACCGGGTTTTCCGCCAAGGAGGCGGTAGTTAGCACATTGGCGGTTTTGACCGGTACCTCCACGGCAGACCTTCCCGCCGCGCTCTCCGCCATGTTTTCTCCGGCGGCGGCCTGTGCATTTTTGGCCTTTACGCTGCTGTACACCCCTTGTGTCGCGGCTGTGGCCGCCGTAAAACGGGAAATGGGCGGTGCAAGATATGCCGCGTTTGTGGCGGCATTCCAGACAGGGGTTGCCTGGGTTGTGGGGATGCTGGTTTATCAGGTGGCAAGGCTGTTTGTGTGAACACAGGAAAAAACGGTATTTTGTCAAAACACTTTGTGTGGATGTGATTACATTGATAAGCCGGGATTTATGAAGGTATTCACAATGACCGTAAAGAAAGCCAGAAAGATTAGAGATGCCCTGATCGTTGCAGGATTTGCTATTATGTTACTGGCATATATGTATGAGCCTTTGTTTTTGGTTGGTACCGCTGTTGCGGTTTCCTGTTTGATTCCGCATTTTCTCTACAATAAATGTCCTCACTGTGGAAAGCAGCTTGGAGGAAATGAAGGAAAATATTGCCAGAATTGCGGGAAACAAATAGATGACTGAATGCCAGTTTATCGGCCGCTATCCTGGAAAGAGAAAAATGTCAAACGCTGGCTTGACAAATTTTTGCATACCTGTTAAAATATTCGATAAGAAAGGGCGGTGAATGGTATGAAAAAGATAATAAACCAATCCGGGGGACTCTGCCATTCAATGCCTAAAGCCTGACGCGGCAGCTAAAAACAGAATGGAAGAAATAAAAGCGTTCCCGGATAGTGGGAACGCTTTTTGTTGCCGCGGAAAGGGGCTGCTTATATGATTGCAGATATAATTTTAATTTCTGATTTTTCAGATGTTCGTTTCCGTACCGCCTTCCGTTCATATTTCTCTGAACTGGGCATCCATGTCTCTGACTGGGACGGGCTTTTTCGTGAAATGAACGAGGATAAAAATTTTGCCTTTCTCATGGTGGATGGCAGCGATAATGCGGTTGGCTTCCTGCAATTTCAGATGAATGTTTTTTCCAACTGGTTTTTCCGGGAACATTTTGGCTTTATCCGTGAGTTTTGGATTCATCCTTCCTGCCGGGGGCAGGGCTTTGGTACAGAACTTTTACATAAGGTGGAGAGATATTTTGCAGGCAACGGCATATACAAGGCGGTTTTGACAGCAGACAGCGCAGAGGCTTTTTACCTGGCGAACGGGTTTGAGAAAGCCCCTGGGGTAAAGGCGAAAAATAAAATGGAAGTTTTAATGAAAAATATTTCTGGATAGGGAAGGGAAAAAGATGGTTTATTATCAGGATAATGAAATATTGATACGGGATATGGAGCCGGGGGACGCGAAAATCATCACAGAGGAGGAAATCGCCCAGGGCTGGAATGCCGACATCAGTAAATATGAGATGCGGCTCCGGCACCAGGCGGAGGGAAAGTCCATTTCCCTGACGGCAGAGTATCAGGGGAAGGTGGCAGGATATATCAACGTATACCCCAACGCTTGCTGGGGCGCCTTTGCCAACCAGGGGTTGCCGGAAATTGTAGATTTCGGTGTATTGGAAAAATACCGTCGCAAGGGGATAGGCAGCCGGCTGATGGATGTGGCTGAAGAGATCGCGGGGAGATATGCAGATACGGTTTACCTCGGCGTGGGTCTGCACGAGGGGTACGGGTCTGCCCAGAGGATGTATGTCAAGCGGGGATATATCCCAGACGGCTCTGGGGTATGGTTCGGTGATAAGCCGTGCAGGCCTTATTCCGACTGCCGGAATGACGACGATTTGGTGCTGTATTTATCTAAAAAGCTAAGATGATTTAGGAGATGTGCGCATTTTTTGCAGCGGGAAAGGTTGCAGGATAGCCGGGACGTTCAAGCGCATGGATGGTCACTCTTTGTAGGAAATTCTAAAATAGTCCAGATATTTTTTAAATTTATCCTGGGCCGCCAGGCAGGTGTCCATGAGATACCCCCGCTGGCGGCTCCATTCATTTAATCCTCGATAATAGAACAGCTTTAAATCCTCGTCAATAATGAAGGGGACAATATTGTTCCGAAGGCACTCTTTAAATAATATCAGCCGCCCGATCCTTCCGTTGCCGTCCTGAAAGGGGGGAATGGATTCAAAGCAATAATGAAACTGTATCAGTTCTTCCAGTGTTTTAGCGTTTGTTTTATTGTAGCCCGCCAAGAGTTCCTTTATCTTTTCGGAAACAGCCTCTGGCGGGGTAGTTTCCCGTCCGCCCACCTCGTTGGGCATTTTTTTGTACGCACCTACTGCGAACCATTCCTTGCGGGAATCGCTAGTGCCGCTTTTTAATATAAAATGGAGCTTTTTAATAAAAGCTTCACTGAGGGGCTGTTTTGCACCATCAATCATCAAGTTGATGCACTGGAAATGATTGGCCGTTTCTACAATATCATCTACATTGACTGTATTGTCTTTTATGCCAATAGCATTTGTTTCATAGATAAACCTGGTCTGGTCGTGGGTGAGCCTGCAGCCCTCCATATGGTTGGAATTGTAGGTAAGCTCTATTTGTACCTTGTGGAAAATCCCACCCTTTGTCATGTTGGTTTTCTCTGCTTTCAGGATTTCCAGGAGAGTCTTAGGGGTAGCAGTTTTTTTGTTGCTCCGTTCAGGATGTTGTGCGGTTTCAGGAATTTTCCACGTTTTTCCTTCTAAATAGGCACCTGGAATTTTCCCTTTGGCGCAGTAATTACGCACAGTACGCTCTGAGAGGTTCCACTTTTTGGCTGTTTCAACTGCCAATAAATATTTCATATGCTGCCTCCATTCCTTTGATTATTTAAGTATACCCCATTACCGGCAAAAAATCAATCTGATGTTTGAATTACACCTAATACTTTGCCGGTAAGAACCTTTCCTTGACATTCGAGGCAGAGAAGGATAAACTGTATATAGAAAATTTTTGGAAAGGCAGGTTTTTTGCGATGGCGTTAGATTTAGGAAATTTAGGCGGCATGATGGATAAATTGGGAGGTTTAGCAAAAAATCTCTCCAATCTGGGAGAACTGTCTCAGAAATTCGACGGGGAAAAGATTTTTGACAGCTTGAAAGAGGCGATCCAGAAAAAGGATTACCAGGCTGTGGAAAACACAGCTCGCTCCCTTGGAGACGCGGCCTCCGAGTTCGGCCTGAAGGAGCTGTCCCAGCTCAGCGGGGAGGTTGTGTCCGCTGTTAAGGAAAAACGTTTCGGCGATCTAAACGGGCTACTGGAGAAGGTCAAAAGGGAATACGATGGAATTGTGTCAAAGTTTTCAGAATCGAAAAAATAGGCGGCTTGGCAGCGGAAGGTGGAAAATCCCCTTTCCGCTGCATTTTCTGTGATAAGGCGGTTTTTTTCCTTTTTTGGAAAAAGATGAAAAACCAGGTGACATAGAGGCCGGAACATGGTAAAATAGGTAAGTATTTTGTAAAAACAAACTTCAACGAGGACAAAAAGGGTGGGACAGATGAAAAAGACCGGCTTTGACTGTGAAAAATACCGCAAGCTCCAGTCGGAAAACATCAAAAAGCGCATTGATCAGTTTGGTGATAAGCTGTACTTGGAATTCGGCGGCAAACTCTTTGACGATTACCATGCGTCCCGAGTGCTCCCCGGTTTTGAGCCGGACAGCAAGCTGAAAATGCTGCTGGAGCTGAGGGATCAGGCGGAGGTTGTTATTGTAATCAGCGCAGGGGATATTGAACGGAATAAGGTCAGGGAAGACTTGGGGATATCCTATCAGGAGGACGTCCTGCGCCTGCGGGGACAGTTTATGGACCAGGGGCTGTATGTGGGCGGAGTTGTCATTACCCAGTTCAGCGGCCAAAAAATGGTGGAAAAATACCGCCAAAGGCTGGAGAAAATGGGGATTCGAACCTATTACCATTATGTGATTGAGGGCTATCCCTCCAACATCCCCCTGATCCTCAGTGAAGAGGGGTTTGGAAAGAACGACTACATAGAAACCTCCCGTCCCCTGGTGGTAGTGACGGCCCCAGGCCCGGGGAGCGGGAAAATGGCCACCTGCCTTTCCCAGCTCTATCACGAGAACAAACGGGGCGTAAAGGCCGGATACGCCAAATTTGAAACCTTTCCCGTCTGGAACCTGCCCCTAAAACACCCAGTTAATATTGCCTATGAAGCTGCTACAGCGGATTTAAACGATCTGAACGTCATTGATCCTTTCCACCTGGAGGCCTATGGGATTTCAACCGTCAATTACAATCGGGATGTGGCGATCTTTCCGGTGCTTTCCGCAATGTTTGAAGGGATCTACGGGGAAAGCCCCTACCGTTCCCCGACGGATATGGGAGTCAACATGGCCGGCCACTGTATTGTGGACGACGAGGTCTGTCAGGAGGCTTCCCGCCAAGAGATCATCCGGCGGTACTATCACGCCCTCTGTGACCGGGAGAAGGGGAAGGAAAATCAGGCAGAGGTCTACCGTTTGGAACTTATTATGCGACAGGCCCATGTGGTTCGGGAAGACCGGTCTGTAGTTCCGGCTGCTGTGGAACGGGCGCAGGCCACAAGTGGTCCAGCGGCGGCTTTGGAGCTGCCGGACGGGACCATTGTAACAGGAAAGACCACCGAGCTTTTAGGGGCTTGTTCTGCCCTGCTTCTCAATGCCATGAAGATTTTAGGGGATATCCCCGATCCTGTCAAGCTGATTTCCCCGGAGGCTATCCTCCCCATCCAGGATTTGAAGATCAAGTATCTGGGCAGCAGAAATCCGCGGCTGCACACGGATGAGACCCTCATCGCCCTTTCCGGTTCAGCCTATGCGGATTACAACGCCCGCTCTGCCCTGGAACAGCTCCCGGACCTGAGAGGGTGCCAGGCCCATGTGACGGTAATCCTTTCGGAAGTCGACCAGCGGCTTTTGAAGAAGCTGGGGATTGAGGTCACCATGGAGCCGGTGCGGGAAAGCGCCCCTGGGGCGGAGCTCTAAATAAAAAGCAGTACCTTCTGGCAAATAATACAGCTCTGTTTATGAAGGGCTGTCCTATAAAACAGAGAAGCGCCGAAAAACCTCCGGCGCTTCTCTTGTTATATTGTAAAAACGTTACAGCGATTTTGCAAACTCCTGCCCAAGCTCAAAGGCTTTTTTCAGGTCCTCTTCAGAGGGGACAAAGGCAACCTTCATGCCCTCGCCGAAGATCTTCATCTTCAGCGCAGTGAGCCGCTGGATCAGGTTGGGAACAGCCTCTCCGGTCCAGCCGTAGGAGCCGAATACCAGGGCGGGTTTTTTGCCGGAATTGATGGCGTCGACGCCAGCCAGCAGAATCCATACAGGGGGAACGGCCTCACGGTTGATGGTG
Source organism: uncultured Oscillospiraceae bacterium (assembly GCA_949737515.1). Taxonomy (GTDB): domain Bacteria; phylum Bacillota; class Clostridia; order Oscillospirales; family Ruminococcaceae; genus UBA1405. Next base: position 5,776 of record CATJCP010000080.1, read on the forward strand.
GGGCTTCCGATGGCTACCGCGTCGGCGGCGTTGATTTTGGCGTGCATCTGGCCCATATCATTTTCAATGAGGTTGAGGCACTCACATTCCGCATTGGGCAGTATAGAGAGGATGCCCTGCCGGATGGATTCGGCAATTTTCTCTGTGTTTCCATAGGCGGTGCAGTAGAACACAGGGATCAGCTTGTTCTCCCGCTGAATGGGGGTGCTCCACAAGCGGTATTGCTCCATAGCGTACTCCAGACGGCAGCCCGGGGTCAAGATAGGCCCATGGCTGGGGCAGGCAAAGCGGATATCCAGCCCCTTGATCTTCTCAAGGCCCTTCTGTACAAAGGCCGGGAAGGGTCCAAAAATCGCATCATAGTAACCCTTGAAGGCGGATTCGTATTTTTCGCCATAGGCGACGCTGGTATCAAAGTCATATACCTCGCAGTAGTGGCTTCCCAGGAAGTCGCAGGGGAACAGGGTTTTGTCCTCTTCAATCCATGTAAACATGGAGTCAGGCCAATGGAGATTGGGGGACACCAGGAATTTTAAGGTTTTCCCACCCAAATCCACAGTCTGTCCATCCTTTACAACCTGAACCTTTAAATCAGCGCGGTTGGTGATGTTTTTGAGATAGTTGGAGCCTGCCACTGTCGCCAGAACCGCAGCGTTGGGGTTCATCTCCAAAATGCGCGCCATCACCCCGGAATGATCCGGTTCTGTGTGGTTGCAGATAATATAGTCGATTTTCTCAATCGGGGTAATCTCCTGGATATTTGCCAGGTATTGATCGAAAAATCGGGGATGACAGGAGTCAATCAGGGCAGTCTTGCTGTTTCCCTTGACAATGTAAGAGTTATAGGTGGTGCCGTAATCGGTGGTCATAACAATGTCGAATACCCGCAGAGCAGGATTTTTGATCCCTACAGAATAAATCCCCTCTGTAATTTTACGAGAAGCCATGGCTTTTCCTTCCTTTCTTTGGACATAGAAAGAGGAAAGGAGCTTTCCGCCTTTCCCCTTTCATTGCTGTAATTATTCCTCTTCAAATTGATCCTTGCCTACCCCGCAGAGAGGGCAGACAAAATCGTCGGGAAGGTCTCCCCACTTGGTGCCAGCGGCAACGCCGTTATCGGGATCGCCGGCTGCCTCGTCGTAGATATAACCGCATACAGAACAGACATATTTTTTCATATTGGTATTCCTCCTTTTGGACTTCTTTAACTTTGAGGTCCTTTTCTACAATTATATACGGATTGGGTATATTTGTAAAGGCCGGTAAAGAAAAATTTTAAAAATTTTCCAAATCTGTTATTGGTTATTTTAAATAACGCGCCAGATACTTTCCGGTATAAGATCCTTCCACCTGACAGATCTCCTCCGGTGTCCCGCAGGCCACCAGTGTGCCGCCCTGGTCGCCTCCCTCTGGTCCCAGGTCGATGATGTAGTCCGCTGACTTGATCACATCCAGATTGTGCTCAATCAGCACAACTGTGTTTCCGGCATCCACCAAAAGCTGCAGCACGTCAATCAGCATATGAACGTCAGCGGTGTGCAGCCCAGTGGTGGGTTCATCCAGGATATAGATGGTTTTGCCGGTGGAGCGCTTGGAAAGCTCAGTTGCCAGCTTGACCCGCTGTGCCTCGCCGCCGGAAAGGGTGGTGGCGCTTTGGCCTAGCTTGACATACCCAAGGCCCACATCCTTTAAGGTTTTCAGCCTTCGCGCCAGTTTGGGGACATTTTCAAAGAACAGCAGCGCTTCGTCCACCGTCATTTCCAGGACGTCGCTGATGGTTTTGCCTTTATATTTTACCTCCAAGGTTTCGCGATTATACCGTTTGCCCTTGCAGACCTCACAGGGGACAAAGATGTCGGGCAGGAAGTGCATTTCAATTTTCAGAATGCCGTCCCCCTCGCAGGCTTCACAGCGTCCGCCTTTAATGTTAAAGGAAAACCGGCCGCTGGTATAGCCCCGGATTTTCGCATCGTTGGTCTGGGCGAAAACCTCGCGGATATCGGTAAACAGCCCAGTATAGGTGGCGGGGTTGGACCGAGGAGTTCGTCCAATGGGGGATTGGTCAATGTTGATTACTTTATCCAGGGCCTCCAGCCCTTCCATAGAGTGGAATTTTCCAGGCCTATGCTTGGAGCGGTTGAGCTCTGCCGCCAGATGTTTGTAGATGATCTGGTTGACCAGGGAGGATTTTCCCGACCCGGATACCCCCGTCACAGCGGTGAAGGTCCCCAAAGGGATTTTCACGTCAATTTTTTTCAGGTTGTTTTCTTCGGCGCCATGAACGGTAAGGTAAAACCCGTTTCCCGGCCTGCGTGTCCGTGGAACCAGTATTTTTTTGGTTCCGCAGAGGTATTGTCCTGTGATGGAATTGGGACAGGCCATAATCTCATCCACCGTCCCACTGCAGACCACCTCACCGCCTGTGATGCCAGCCCCCGGCCCGATGTCTACGATGAAGTCAGAGGCCCGCATGGTGTCCTCGTCGTGTTCCACCACAATCAGGGTATTCCCCAGATCCCGCAGGCGCTTCAGCGTGTCGATCAGCTTATCGTTGTCCCGCTGGTGCAGGCCGATGCTGGGTTCATCCAGGATGTATAGCACCCCCACCAGGGAGGAACCAATCTGTGTTGCAAGACGTATCCGCTGGCTTTCACCGCCGGAGAGGGTGGCGGAAGCGCGGGAAAGGGAGAGGTATTCCAGGCCCACGCTTTTCAGGAATCCCAAGCGGCTGCGGATTTCCTTCAAGATCTGGTCGGCGATCATCTGGTCCCGATGGGAAAGCTCTAGATGATCTAAAAATGCCAGGGCAGCTG
>CATJCP010000081.1 GCA_949737515.1 uncultured Oscillospiraceae bacterium
AAAAATTTTTAAGCTTTGGGAAATATTTCACAAAACACACCTTGCGAAAAAGGCGGAATGTCATTATAATAAGAGGAGGCGGCAGAGCGGACACCCGCTCTGCCGCCGCAACCCAAAGGGTAATACGAATCCCCAACAGCAGAAAAGCACGAAACGCGGGATCGCCGTGTTTTGTGTTCCCTTCCCATAAGGGGATAAGTATAAATAAACCGAAAGGAGTACCGATATGAACTATTCCCATGAAGTAGAAAATATGTGTGTCGTGACAAAGGGCCCGCATCATGGACCGGCTCCCATCCCCGAAGAGGGCAAATGGGTAAAAGCCTACCAAATCACGGATATCTCCGGTCTGTCCCACGGCATCGGCTGGTGTGCCCCTCAGCAGGGCTGCTGCAAGCTGACCCTTAACGTAAAAGACGGCGTTATTGAGGAGGCCCTAGTGGAGACGCTGGGCTGCACTGGTATGACCCATTCCGCGGCTATGGCGGGAGAAATTCTTCCCGGCAAGACCATTTTGGAGGCTCTGAATACTGACCTGGTCTGTGACGCCATCAACGTGGCTATGCGCGAGATCTTTAAACAACTGGTATATGGCCGGACCCAGACTGCTTTCTCCGAAGGCGGGCTGCCGGTAGGCGCATCCCTGGAGGACCTGGGCAAGGGCCTGCGTTCCCAGGTCGGCACCATCTTCTCCACCAAGGACAAGGGTCCCCGTTATCTGGCGCTGACCGACGGCTACATCCTGAAGATTGCCCTGGACGAGAACAACGAGGCCATCGGCTACAGGTTCGTCAAGCTCGGGCCGATGCTCCAGGATATCCGCCGGGGTATGGACCCCACCGAGGCGTTTAACAAACATCAGGGTACATACGGACGTTTTGACAACGCTCCGAAATATATTGACCCCAGAGAGGAATAAAAAATAAGAGAAGATAGGAGGTTTGTCACAATGGCACAATTTGAAGGTAAAGAGAGAAGAATGCCCAAAATCAACGCGTGCCTCAAGGAGTACGGTATGGAGACCCTTGAGGAGGCGAGAGACTTATGTCTTTCAAAGGGCATTGATGTAGAAAAGATCGTCAAGGGCGTGCAGCCCATCGCCTTTGAGAACGCAGTGTGGGCCTATACCCTGGGCTGCGCGGTTGCGCTGAAAAAGGGGATCACCAAGGCGGACGCTGCGGCGGAAGCCATCGGCATTGGCCTGCAGGCGTTTTGCGTTCCCGGTTCCGTCGCGGAGCAGAGAAGCGTTGGACAGGGCCACGGCAACCTGGGCGGGATGCTTTTAAGGGAAGAGACCAAGTGTTTCTGCTTCCTGGCTGGGCATGAATCCTTTGCGGCGGCAGAAGGCGCCATGGGCATTGCCCGCACCGCCAACAAGGCGCGGAAGGAACCGCTCCGGGTTATCCTCAATGGTCTTGGCAAGGACGCTGCCTATATTATTTCCAGAATCAATGGCTTCACCTATGTTGAAACCGATTATGACTTTGCCACAGGCGAGCTGAAGGTCGTCCGGGAGAAATCCTTCTCCGACGGCGAACGGGCCGCCGTACGGGTCTATGGTGCCAACGACGTTCTGGAAGGGGTCGCAATCATGAAGGCCGAAAAGGTGGATGTATCCATCACCGGCAACTCCACCAACCCCACCAGGTTCCAGCACCTGGTAGCCGGCACCTATAAAAAATGGTGCTGGGAGAACGGCGTGAAGTACTTCTCCGTTGCCTCCGGCGGCGGCACAGGCAGAACCCTGCATCCCGACAACATGGCGGCAGGCCCCGCTTCCTACGGTCTGACCGACTCCATGGGCCGTATGCACGGCGACGCCCAGTTTGCAGGCTCCTCCTCCGTTCCCGCCCACGTTGAGATGATGGGCCTGATCGGGATGGGCAACAACCCCATGGTCGGCGCTACCGTCGCCTGCGCCGTTGCGGTGGAACAGGCCAGCAAGTAATCCATCCGGCAGCAAAAGGATTTTCTGCGGGGCCATCCTCCCTCCTTTCAGGACGGCCCTGAGTAAGCAAGGACCTGCGTCACAGCGACGCAGGTCCTTGCTTTATCTGTTGCAATCAACCGTTTTTCCTGGCCTTGGCCAGCTCAATGGCCTCTTTGCCAGTCATGTGCTCAACGGACAATTCCAGCATTACAAACTGGGCGGAGGAGGCGATTTCTTTTTGGATATTCTGGCGGCTCTCATTGGGGGCGTATCGGGCGGCCAGCTTCTCGATGGCCTCCTGCCACTCCGCACCGTTTTCAATGATCCGTATTTTTCCGAACACCACCACGCTCCGGAAATGGGTGGTAAACCGCTCTGGAACCACCTCATCCTGCTGGACCACGCAGAAGGATACCTTGTCCAGCCTGCGCACAGCGTCAATTTTATGGCCGGTTTTGGCACAATGAAAATAGATTTTATTGGCCTGCTGGTCGTACACATAGCTCAAGGGGACCGTATAAGGATATCCGTCGTCCCCCAGTACGGCAAGAACCCCCGACGTCCCATTCTGAAGGATCTTGACGCTTTCCTGGCTGGGCAGCTGCTGGTTTTTGCGGCGCATTTCTCTGAACATAATATCTCCTCCTAATACAATATAATTGGTTGGAACCTCTGGCCGGCGGCCAGGGGTTTCGTCCGTCTTTGATGTCCGGCTCATTCTGTCTCCCTGCCTCCAAAACCGTCGGGGGAATCTGGCTCCGAACGCTCTATCTTTTCCGCTACCGCGTACTGATAGCCTGCGCTCATGCCGTGGATGCCGTTGGCGTGTATCTTATAGTTTTTTCTCTGGTCCGCATCCGGAATGGATTGCAGCTCTTCCCGGGATAAAACGCGGGCCTCCACCCTTATCCTGCCGGTTTCCCGGTTCCGGCTGAGAATGTACAGAGGATTCTCATACTGCTCTGCCAAGGCAGCCGGAACAGACATCGCCGCAATATAGTAGGAATCCGGCGATGGTTCCGTCACCTCATACAGGCTGGAAATCAGCGAATACGCCTGTGTCCCGCCGTTTTGGGAATCCACAGTCCATTCCCCGTCCCCCTTGCCGGCGAGGAGAATCTCTTCCACCTCAAAGGGAAGTTTCGCGGCAAAGGTGATGCCCTCCTGCTGAGCAGAGTGAAATTCCACAAAACCGTCCGACAGCTCCTGCTCACCAGTCCCCCTGTGTTTGAGAAGAACGTGTCTCCATTGGAGGAGATAGGGATACGCGGCAATGTCCGGATGCCTCTCGTCGATATCCACAAATCTGGCTTCTGGAGAGGTGTACCGGCGCAGATGCCACTCAACAGAGCCGTCCTCTCCTATTGGCCAGTCCTCGGGCTTCATCCCGATTGCGTCAAGAGGCCGGTCTAAGGACAAATAGGATACATGGTACTCCAAATGCTCCATCTGGGCAAAAAGTTCCTCCGGGGGCTGCCCGCTAAAATAAAAATTTACCATATTCGCGTGGTCATATCCCCTCTCCCTCCATTCCAAGGGGACGACGGCGTTGTAGCTGGGAGCGCTGCTTAGACGATACACTGTTTTAATCCCATAGGGCTGGGGCAGGGCATACAGGTCTGTCAGATAATCCTGAAGAACCGAATCTATCTCCTCCCGCTGGTAGTTGTCCCAAAGGACCGATTGATCATAGGCGTGAACCCCTACACAGAATTTCCTGTCCCCACCCTCCATAAAGACGACAACATTGGGGTTTTTGTAGGATGTGAAAAAGTCGTAATGGGCCTGTACCCAATGCCCCTGAGGCACTGCGTCTATCCCGTATTTCTTGGAGATATACGCCGCCGCCCGATCCTCGGCGGACTTTTCAGCGGCTTTATATATGCGGTCGATCTCCCTGCGGGCGTCCATGTATTCCCGGCTGCACCCGGCCAGGAGCAGCAAAAGGAATAGAATCGCCCCTGTGATCAGCCGTTTCATCCCTGTCCGCATTTCTCCCGCCCCCCTTCAACCTATGGAGGATTACATCATGTTTCATCTCAAATATAGGTAAACCCGGCAGATTATTTTCAATGTCCAGTGTAACATAGGCGGTCTTGAAAGTCAATTTTCCGGTGCAGATTGCAAAGGAATGGATTCGTGCTATAATAATAGCAGAAGCATTTAACACAATGGGAGGGAACCAAATGAAACTAGCCGAAGCATTACAGGAGCGGGCAGACCTAAACCGGAGAATCGCCCAGCTCAGAAGCCGTCTCGAGATGAACGCCACCGTCCAAGAGGGTGAAACCACCGCAGAGGATCCTGCAGAGCTGATGAAAGAGCTGAACGAATGTATTGAACAGCTGGAAACGCTGATGGTGCGGATCAACCTTACCAACTGCAGTACAAGGGTGGATGGAAAGAGCCTGACGGAGCTGATTGCCCGGCGGGACTGCCTGACGCTGAAGATCTCAGCATACCGGTCCCTGCTGGACCAAGCCAGCAGCATCACCCAGAGGGTGACTATGAGCGAGATCAAGATTCTGCGGGCGGTTGACGTCAAGGCGCTCCAAAAGCAGACGGACGCCCTTTCCAAGGAACTGCGGCAGACCGACAATACCATCCAGCTGGCCAACTGGCAGACCGAACTGAATTAGCGCCTATACACCCCCAAAAGGACACAGGTAATTGGCGATTCGCACCAGACAGAAGAGCAACGGAGGAGAGAATTGATATGTCCCCAGTTTCCAAAGACGTAAGCTTTCACTATTCCAAGGGAGTCCGGGTCCCGTATCCGGAATGCGATATCCATAACCACTGGAAGCTCTCCCATATCATGCGGGCGGTGCAGCAGATTGCCTCTGACCAGCTGGATGATTTGGGCATGACCTTCCGTAAGCTCTATTCAGAGGGGTATGTGTTTTTGCTTTCCAAGGAATACCTGCAGTTCCATCAGGGGATCACAGCAGGGGAGATGGTGCGGATCTCCACATGGCCCATCCCGCCCAAGGGGGCGCAGTTCCGGCGGAATGTTGTCATAGACAGTATGGATGGCCAACGGCTGATGAGCGGGTATACCACCTGGCTCCTGGTGGATCCACAAAATCATAAGATCCTGCGTCCTGCCGCCTTTCCCTATGAGCTGCGGTATGCCCCGCTCAACGAAAACGATCCCATGGAGGAGGAGCTGTCTTCCATGAAGCCGGCTGTGGCTGGGAACAACCGCCCAGGGCAGTCCTTGAAGGTAGCCTACTCCAACTCCGACTGCAACGGGCACCTGAACAACGCGGTTTACGGGGATCTGGTTATGGACTGCCTTCCTTTTGAAATATGGGAGGAGTATTGCCCGGAATCGTTTCTGATACATTTCATCCGGGAGGCCAAAGTAGGCGCAGAGGTTCAAACGATGACCGGGCATGACGGAGATTTATGGAGCTTTGACGGCGCTGTTCTGCCGGCTGAACCCCAAAGGGGGCAGGGAGGGCAGGGGAGGCAGGGGGAGCAGAAATGGGAAAAATGCTTCCAGGCTTCCCTGCGGCTGGCCCGGATGTGAAACAACAAAATCCCTGGAGCTTTATGATTCATAATAAAACAGGCTTCAAACGCCATACAGGAAGGCGTTTGAAGCCTGTTTTGGGCTATTGGCCGCAGTTTATTCACCAAGAGGCATGGTCCCAAACTTCCCCTTTAAAAAGAAGGTCATTTCCCGGGGAACAAACTTCATCAGGCAGAGCTCCGGGTCTGTGGGGCCGCCGGGGAAGTGCTTCTCCATCCAGGGGCTCCAGAGGGCGTTCCTTTTCTCCTGATCTGCCACGATTTCCACAGTCCCCAAAAGGGTGACGCTGTCTCCCCCATGGTCATAGCATAGTCCCGCCTTGGGGTTGGCCTGGAATTGGGGCGTTTTGCGGGAACTAGTACCAGTGGAGAAGTAAATCGCTTCCAGGCCCTCTGCGCCCAGCTTGGCCATAACGCAGGGGCGGGGGAAACCATCCTCTGTCACAGAGGCCACGGTTATCGCGGAGCAATGCTCCAGCAGCTCCTCCGCCTCCTGGATAATGGCCTTTTGGCTCTCCCTCCGCCAGGCAAGGCAGGTTTCAATCCGCAGGCCGTTGTCCCCCTGTTGGGGATCGTAGGCAAACTGCTTCAGCAGGTCGCAGGGGAACTGAGAACACTGTCCGCAGTGCTGCAGATGCTTATTCTCACAGCAGGCCTTTACTGGACACTGATCCCCCCAGAAGGGCTTGGAATTTTCACAGCATTTCCCGGGACATATGCCGTCCTTTAAGTAATGGCAATCCTCACAGAGGATTCCGCAGCGGCTGGATATGACAACAGACATTTTCATCAACCTTTCGCACCATATTTACCCCTATCATATTACAGCGTGAGGAACAAGGTCTTGTAAAAATGCGACATTGCCAAAGGCGCGCTGCCGGGCCTGGGCCAGGGGGATTCCATGGAACCGCTTAAACTCCCTCAAAAGATGGGACTGATCAGTATACCCAAACCGCTCCACGGCGTCCAAAACCTGGAATTTCGGGGAAAGGGAGAACCGCCAAAGGTTTTGATACCGCACCAGTTGGGAAAACATCTTGGGAGAAAGGCCTATCTCCTTCTGAAATATCCTTTGGAGCTGCCGGGGGCTTAAAACGGATTCCAAGGCCATGTCCCCTAAGGACGTTCGGCCCTGGTTTGCCAAAACCGAGTAAATGGCATTCATAATCCTGTTGTTTCCCACCCTCTCCCATGAAAAATTGTAAAGCCAACGTTCCGCCGCGGGAATCCACCGGCTGGGGGAACTGACCAGAACCCGGCTCAGCTCCCCAACCAGTCCGGGGAAAAGGAATTCGGCCGGGCAGCACAGGTTGGCCGAGTTCTCCAGGGACTCCCTAGAGAACAGCGAAACAGTCCAGGCATAGAACCGGACCGCGTATACCTTTGCCGGCCCCTTCTTCCCCTGGGAGGAAAAAGGGGCATCGTTGACCCCGCAGAACGTGGCGGAAACGCCCTTGGGGGATACTTCAAAGAGAATATCGGCGCAGGTATCGGGGATGACAAGGGAGGAGGGATATTCCCGGGAATAATCCGCCTCCCAAAAGCACCGGACAAGGGCGGCCAGCTCCGGGCAAGGCGGGTATTCCCGGTAGCCGTCCCCCAGAAAAAGGGGAGCGGAGGGAAGGGGGCGGTAAACTCTATTCACCGGTAAAGCGGATATCTTCATCAAATCTCTCCACAATGGGCCGGTCCAAGGTAATCCGGACAATGGTATCGACCCTTTTTTCCTCTATCAGCCGTTGGGGGAGGTCCACTGTCCAGCCCTCTCCCGCAGCCCGTATTTCCAGGGAAATGCCGTCCAGGGTTTCAGCGCGTTCGATCTGGTAGGGGATGGGCGGAAGAGTCTGCCTCCGGAAGGCCTCTGGGTCCTGGATATGCAGATACAGCCGGTTTTCCCGGAAGGTCGTCCCATATACGCTGTCCACCGGCTGGAAAATGCCCGCCCGGGTGGCGTAAATGGCTTCTCCGTTTTCCTCCATCCAGCTGCCAATCTGGGACAGGCGCTTTTCCACATCGGGCCGGATTCGTCCGTTTTGATCCGGGCCCACGTTGAGGATCAGGTTGCCGTCCCTGCAGACCACATTGACCAGCATGGTAAGCAGGGAATCCAGGCTGGAGAGGGGATCGTCCTGTTCAGGCATCCAGCCCCAGGATTTCCCGGTACATAGGCACATACTCTTTTCCCAGGGCACTGGGATGATCTTCCCTCTGACCTCATGGCTGCCCTCGTCGCAGTAAAAGTCCCCCTCCCAGCCGGAGCGGGGGTTGATCACCGCCTTGGGGGCGTTCCGCCGGACCATCCGGTTAAGCTTTACCGGCTCATACAGCCAGGCGGAGTCGCAGTCCGAGCCTGTATGGGCCAGCCAGCCGCCGTCGTACCACAAAATATCCACCTGCCCGTAGCGGGTGGTCAGCTCCTCCACCTGGTCATAGGTCTGCTGCTTCATCCTCAGGGCGCTGTCCAGTTGCTCCTTGGGGTGGAAGTAGCCGGGGAACCGCCAATCCATGGGGGAGTAGTAGAACCCTGTTCTCATCCCGGCGGCGTGGCAGGCGTCGGCATAGGCGCGGACGTAATCGGCCTTAGGGCCTGTGGCGGCGGTGGTAAACTGGCCGAAGCTCCCGGGGCTGTCCCAAAGGGAAAAGCCGTCGTGGTGGCGGGTGACCATGACCATATACTTCATCCCCGCATTCTGGGCCGCGGAGACCCAGGACTGGGCGATCTGCTCCGGGGACTGGTCAGGGCAGAACTCCCCGGCGAGCTTACGGTATTCCGCATCCGAAAGCTGCTCCCGGAAGTAGACCCATTCCCCCCGCCCCAAGATGGAATAGAGCCCCCAATGGATGAACATTCCCAGCTTGGCCTCCCGCCACCAGTCCATATCCTCCCTGGAGAGCTTTAACCCGGGGGCACTTTGTCCGCCCAGGCTTTTAAAGACGACCGAGCTATTCAGGCGGGAGATCAATTCAGAGCCCTTCATTTCTTTTGGCATTTTACCGCTTCCTTTCTGCCGCAGCCGGTTTGGCTGTGTTTTTTCTGCCTCTATCATACCATAAAATTTGGAGAAGTACAGCAGCAAAATGAGGAAACTGCCCCTTTCCTGAAGCAAAAGGAGGGTGCGCTTTCACGCACCCTCCCCCGCTGTCCGTCCCGTTCCATTGTGGACTGCGGGGCGGCAGAGATATCAATATTGGAATTACTGCAGCAGCTGGAGCACGCTCTGGGGCTGCTGGTTGGCCTGGGCCAGCATAGCCTGGGCGGACTGCACCAGAACGTTCATCTTGGTGTAGTTCA
>CATJCP010000082.1 GCA_949737515.1 uncultured Oscillospiraceae bacterium
TCAAAAACATCTGGAGCAGCATGGTATTACTCATAAGTTAATCAAACCTTACACTCCAAGGCATAATGGGAAGGTAGAACGCAGCCACCGTAAAGACAATGAAAGGTTCTATGCTACCCACTCTTTTTATTCTTTTGATGATTTCTCTAACCAGTTAAAAATCTACAACCGCAGAGACTATAACAACTTCCCCATGCGCCCTCTCCTTTGGAAATCTCCTGCTCAGGTCCTCCGCGATTTCCTTCTCTCTCTGTAACTTTTCTTTGACAAACCCACATTTTTGAAATTTTTCCAAAAAGGGGTTGCTTCTCAACAACTCTGTTTTCTGTCCTGTTATTTTCCAAAAAGCGAGGACAGCGTCCCGGCTACGGCATTAAGCCGCCCAATGGCCTGATTAAAGGATTCTACATCCAGATCCTCCAAATTCTTTACAGCCCGGCTTACGCTGCCGCTCATCTCCACAAAGCTTTCTTCCCCCTGCCGCACCATTTGGTTGGTGTTATCCAGCAAACCCTGTAAATCTATCTCTCCGAGGCTTTTGGACACCCCCTCCAGCTCCGTCAGGGCGGTCTGGGCCTGGCCTGCAAGGGCTTCCAGCTCCTGGGAGATTTCCTGTACCCGGGGGGTAATGCGCCGGATCAAAACCACCCCTGCCAAAATCACCCCTGCCAGCAGCAGACAGATCAGCCGCTGCCAGAAAAGCTGCTTTTTCATAACCCGAAGCAGCTGGGTATCCGCAGAATTAGACTGTATCTCACTCATAACACACCTCTCCCTTTCCTTTTTGGATGAATCCGCCTCTTCTATTATAAAAGTCCGCGGGGCATCTGGCAAGAAAATTTTGGAACGCCATATCCTCTGTACACCGTAAAACGGCTGGACAGGCCTAAGCCTGCCCAGCCGCAAAGGTGCTGAAACGATGTGATTTAATTTTACGCAATTAGCCGATCAAGGCAAGAGCACGGCCCAGAGCATCGTTCTGCGCTTTCAGGTACTCATCCAGATGGTATTGTGCGTAACCTGCCATATAAGTATCCCACTGGTCAATGGGGGTGGTGCCGGTGATGAACTTCTGGAGCTGCTCGTCGGAGTAAGTCTTGAGGTCAGCCTCGTAACGGGTGACAATATCCTGCTCCGCCTCGTTGAAACGGATGGCCTTGGTCAAGTCATCACGGATATAACCGCCGTCCTCGTAGAGTTTCGCAGCGTTGACAACCTCTGTAAACTCACGGTTGGTGGGCAGGTAGATACCGTTGCACTCCAAACGGGACATTCTGGTGATATTGCCCTTTACGCGCTGCTCCTGGGGCATGGTGTTGTCGTCAACCGCTTTCTGGTATTCGGGAACGGTTTGATATTCGCCGTTGGCGTCCTTGGTAAAGGAAACGCCTTCAATACCGTAGTTGAGCAGCTCATAGCCTTCATCGGAGAAGGAATAGTTGAGCATTTCCATAATGCGGTCAACCTTTTCCTCAGAAGCCTTGGTAAAGATGGCCAGCGCATCTCTCAAACGAGGATAGTGAATGGTGGTCTGGCCCTTGGTGGTTCCGTCGGGGGACAGGGGGGTAATTGCCTTGTACCATTTGCCGGTAACACCCAGGTTCGCCCATTCGTTAATCGCCCACTTAATACGGGAAGAAGCGTTGTCATGGGTCATGAACACGCCGTCATTCAGAACCTTCTCCTGCCATGCGGCGGTGTCGGAGGTCGGGAACTCGGGGTCAATCAGGCCCTCTGTATACAGCTGATTGAGCCAGATAACAACGTCCTTCATGCGCTCGTCGGCGCTGCCGAACTTAACAACATTGTCGGTGTCAACAAAGGCATACTGAGGAACGCCGCTCCAACCTTCGCACAGACGCTGGATCAGGCCGCCAGTCTTCATCCTGGTCATGTAAGGGGTCAGCTTGGGATCCTTTTCCTTGGCCATCTTCAGAAGCTCATAGCATTCTTCCTTGGTCATATTGTCCTTAACGGTAACGCCCCACTCCTCCAAAAGGTCGCCGCGGACCAGCAGAACGTCGCCGACCTTCTGCTCGGACAGGTTGGACAAGATCTGAATCTTGCCGGTATCCTGGTTTGCGGACAAGGCGTAAACATAGGGATCGTCATAGAAAGCCTTTTCCAGATTGGGATATTTGCCCTTGATGAAGTCGTCCAGCTCCCACCAAGCGTCTTTGTAGTTGTTCAGCTTGCTCCAGTTGCCCTGCACCACTACATCGGGGATATCGCCGGAGGCCATGGTGATGTTGAAGACAGACTCTTCATCTGTGGCAGGAACATTGTACCAATCCCACTTGACATTAAACTTTTCCTCGTACATTTTGTCCAGCATCCAACCGCCTTCGGGAATATCTTCAAGGGCGGAAGAAGCGTGCATGGGGAAGTAACCGGTAATGGTGAGAAGCTCCTTCTCCTTTTGCTCCTCCGGAGCTGCAGAAGAGGTACCTGCATCGGAAGAAGCCGGAGCAGAGCCGGAAGCCGACGGGGCAGCAGAAGACGTACTGCTGCTGGAGCCGCTGGAAGAGCAGGCAGCCAGGGAAACCAGCATGGCCGCGGCAGTCATAGCAGACAGCGCGCGAGTAAGCTTGTTCATGTGAATTATCCTCCTGTTTTCTGAAAAGTTGAATTTATTTTATTAAAGGGCGAAGAGAATCCCCACCCTTTAACAGGCTGAAATTAACCCTTGATAGAGCCGACCATGGTGCCCTTTACAAAATACTTCTGAATAAAGGGATACACGCAGAGGATCGGGATAACGGCAACCATAATAACCGCATACTTAATGGTTTCTGCGATTAGATTGGTGGATTCCTCAATGGTGGTGCCCTGTTGGGAAGAGAGCAGATCGTTGACCTGGTTCTGGAGAACGATTTGACGGAGCACCAGCTGCAGGGGATATTTTTCAGAATCCCGCAGATAGATCATGGCGCTGAACCAGCTATTCCAATGGCTAACGGCATAGAACATACCGATGGTCATAATGGATGGGATGGACAGGGGCAGAATGATCTTGACAAGGATCTGTATATCGCTGCATCCGTCGATGGTAGCGGCTTCTTCCAACGCGTCCGGGATACCCTGGAAGAAGGTGCGCATGATAATCATATTCATGGTGGACAGCGCGCCCGGCAGAATCAGCGCCCACATGGAGTTGTAAAGGCCAAGGCTTCTGACAACCAGGAAGTTGGGGATCAGGCCGCCGGAGAAGATCATGGTAACGGCAATAAAGAAGGTAAAAACATTTTTGCCGTAAAAATCCGGGCGGGATAGGGGATAGGCGCCCAGCATGGTGATAATTAAGTTGACAGATGTGCCGACAACCGTATAGAGGATCGTATTTCCATAAGCCCGCCACACTACTTTATAGCCCAAAACCGCCTCGTAGGCACGGGTGTTAAATCCCTTGGGAAGCAGCGTTACCTGCCCGGCAGCCACATAGGCGTTGCCGCTGAGGGAGGCGGACAGAACAAAGATAAAGGGATAGAGCATAACGACGCTCAGACAAATCATAAAGATCACATTAAAAATTTCAAAGACACGTCTTGAAACAGCTTTTTGAATCATTGTTTCGTCCTCCTTCCTTACCACAAACTGGTATCGCTGTATTTTTTAGCGATCTGGTTTGTAGTGGTCAACAAAATCAACGCAATAATGGAGTTGAACAGGCCAACCGCCGTTGAGAAGCTGTAATCAGCTTCCACGAGACCGCGCCGGTATACATAGGTGGAGATAACATCTGAAGTCTCGTAAATGGCGGGGTTGTACAGAAGAAGGATCATATCCGAGCCAACGGAAAGCAGGTCGCCCACCCGGAAGATCAGCATAATGACAATGGTGTTGGCGATGCCGGGGAGTGTGATATGCCAGGTCTGCCGGAGCCGGCCGCCGCCGTCAATGATACAGGCCTCATACAGCTCCGAATCAATACCAGTCAAAGCGGCCAGGTAGATAATGGAGCCCCAGCCCACACCCTTCCAGATGTTCATCAGCGTATAGATCGTCCGGAAATATTTGGGGTCGTTGAGGAAATATGTACGGGTTCCGCCCAGGGCTTCGATGAGGTTGTTGATCATGCCGTTGCCGGGGGAAAGGAACTGCACCAGCATACTGGCGATAACAACGGAAGAAACAAAGTGGGGCAGATAGCTGATGGTCTGAGTGACCTTTTTAAACTTGCCGTCTTTCAGCTCGTTGAGCAGCAGGGCAAGGATAATGGGCGCGGGGAAACCGAAAATCAAACCATAAAAGCTGATGAGGAAGGTATTTCGGAGCAGCCTCCAAAAGTAGGGGGTGGTGAAGAAAGCCTCAAAATGCTTCAGACCCACCCAGGGGCTGGCCCAGATACCCTTAAAGGCATTGTAGTCTTTAAAAGCAATTACAATACCCACCATAGGTGCATAGTGGAATACGATATAATACACAATTACGGGCAGGAACATGACATACAGAAGGGCGCTTTTCTTCATATTTCTGAGGATGGATTTGCCTTTGCCTGGCGCAGGCGCGGCAGCAGCCAAGCTGGGGGAGGTTTTGTTTGCTGGCATTTTATCTACACTCCTTTTGAATAATATAAATAAAGATGCTTTGGGCATCTAAAAGCGCTGTATATGATGTCAAAATTCCAAGAGCCGAAAAATATATATCTAAATTAACTACGAAATTACGCACAAAACTTTTACTTAAATTCGTACTTTTACAATAACACAATTTTTCCGTCTTGTCAATTATGTCTGATAAAGAAACCCTTTTTCTGTGCTGTGTGTGCAATATGCCAATGGTTGCCATGGTTGAATTTTCTATATCCATGTGTAATATATTATGTTGTATATATTGTTGTAACCAATTAGCATCCCAACTAAATCCAATTAAATAAAGGTAAATATTTCCTAAATATCTATCCTATGAAAATAACTCAACGCATTTTTCGTTGATAATTTATTTCCATCTGAAAGGGAGGATTTCCTGTTTTAAAAGCGGGTTTATCCTTTGTTTTTGCGAGGTTTCCCAAATTTAAGACAGCAATTTTAAACGATTCCATCTTTCCTCTTCCCTTAGGGCTGGGACAAAACTTTGCCTTAAAAAACCAATGTTGGAACCAAGAGTGCGTCTTTGGATTTTAAGGGTTCCAAAAATACACGGGGATTTTCCGCCGCCGCAGAAATTAACAAATCGTTGATTTGTCCATTTAAGATTTTCCTTTTCCATGTCACTGTACTCCGTTTTCTAGATTCCAATACATCAAAATATGATTATAAATCGTTTTAGCATTTAATAAAATGATATAAAATCATTAAACCTGATTCCCTTCAGTAAAAATTAAAGCTGGCGTTTCCCTGTTCCCGGGGAAACGCCAGCTTTTGTGCAGTTCTTTCGTAAATGACAGCTGAGAAATGGGGAAAGGGCCCGAAGCACAAATCCTGCTTCGGGCCCTTCCGGTTGGCGGAGAGTGTGGGATTCGAACCCACGGAGCCAGTGAAGGCTCAACTGATTTCGAGTCAGTCCCGTTATGACCACTTCGATAACTCTCCGTAAAGACTCCTTTGCCGCCTTAGAAAAGAGCAGCAAAAGAGAAAATATACCTTAGATATTATATCAATGGACCTAGTAAAATTCAAGACTTTTACAAAATTTTTTGGCGTAAAGGCGGGCCCAACCGCAAAGGAAGCAGCTTCATCATTGATGGGAGGCCTTAGCGATATGGTCCTTAATACGGTCGAAAGTCTCCCGGCTGATCACATGCTCAATGCGGCAGGCATCGGCAACAGCGGTCTCCTCCGCAACCCCTAAATCCATCAGCCACTTTGAAATCACCTGATGGCGCTCATAGATTTGTTCCGCGATCTCTCTCCCGGAGGAGGTCAGTTCAATCCAGCCCTCCCTAGGATCCATGGTAATATATCCATTTTCCCGCAGCAGGCCCATGGCACGGCTGACACTGGGCTTGGAAAATTCCAATTTCATGGCAATGTCAATGGAACGGACATACCCTTTTTCCTGTTTTAAAATCAGGATGGTTTCCAGATAATTTTCTCCTGATTCCTGCATCTTCACGGTCAACCACCCTCCTTTTCCAGGCAGATAAATAAGGATATCTCTATTGTAGCATAAATATCTGGTTATTTCAATCCATATACTTCTATCATCACAGAAATCAACTTCACACTTCGTGGCCTATGCCCCAGTCAAAGCCGCCTTTGAACCCTGCCGAAGCGCCATACCTTTATGCCATCAAGCAATAAAAATAAAACCCAGCACAGGGACGCGGTACAGTCTAATAGCTTCCAGGCAGCGGCGAATCTGTACATGGGCTGTGTAATCCCGTTTTACGATCATGACAATCTGCTCCGCTGGCTGCAAAGGGATTGCGCGGGGCGCCCCCCGGGAAAACGAGTCCGAGATGAGAAGGCAAGGATGTTTGGCCTGAAGGCTGGAAAGCAGTTCTGCGGCGTTCCCATTTTCCGGAAGCTCGCAGCGAAAAAATCCTGGCTTATGCTCGTACACCAAGGACTCCGGCGTTTCTTCGGCAACAGCTGGTTGGCATTGGGGACCTATCAGCAGAACAGAGGAATTCTTTGCAATTGCCTCTGCCAGCGCATAGGCAAGGGATTCAAAAATTTCCGGTTTCACCAATCCGGCAAGGCGGATCATTGATTGACCTTCCCTTTCGGAAAGATGGAGCAAGACCTGGGAGCAGCTGGAGACATACTGTTGCCTGTCCAAAAGCCGGGAGGGAATCTCCCCAAGGATTGGGATGTCATACTGCGTCACAAGGTCATCCCGGCAGACCACAAGGTCCAGCAGCATCTTTGCCGCTATCAGCAGCACGGAAAAGGCTCCGCCTCCAAAGGGAATCCCCAGCACAGCCAGCGCCCACAGCGGAAGACGTTCATCTTCCAGAGGGATGATATTAGAGGAAACTGTGCTGGCGGAACCGGTGCGCACAGAGAATGTCAAGAAGCTGGGAGCGGCAAGGCTGAACTGTTCCGCCAAGGCTTTCGCCTCTTGGGAGGATTTGGATGTAATTTTCAGGGAGACAATTTCGGTATCAGCCTTTCGGTCGACTTTGACCTTCTTTTGAAGCTGGTCAACAGTATAGGAAAGGTTGTTTTCGTGGATGATTGACTGATACAAGCTTGGTCCCTTCAAAACTTCGGCACAGGTAGCTGCCCTGGCCTTGGCTGCGTTAATATCCTCCAAATTCAAGCGGGTCGTCGTGTTGGCCCTGGAAGGGAGGCTTGCGCTGATGCGGATTTGGACTTCGGCGGTATAGGTGGGCGGAAAGAACACTCCAAACAAAAACAAGAACGACAGCATCCCTGCCAATCCTCCGATCAAAAGGCCTAAGGGATGGCGAAGGACAAGCATAATCAGCTCTCGAACATCACTTCCTGCTCTTGTCTCCATAGGGGCCCTCCTTTCAATGTCTTACAAGAATATGACAAAAAATCGCATTTTTGGAAAAACTTGCTATTTTTTCAACCTGACTATTATTGTACTGCATAGATCGCTATTTTGCAACATATTTCATATTTTTTTGTGAAAATATGAATAGGAAAATGGTTGAACGTACAGCTTTAAATTTCATTAAAAAAAAAATAGACATACCTATTGACAATCAATGTACTGTGTACTACGATGTATAGTAAGGAGGCGATATACCTTGGATATAGACGACTGGAGATCGCAGATCAAGCGGGGCACCTTGGAGTTCTCCATCCTGCTGATGATCAGCCAAAAACCCCGCTATGGCTATGAAATCATCAGCGAGCTGGAAGCCTGGCCCATCCTGTCCGCAAAGGAGAGCACCGTCTATCCCCTTCTGCGGCGGCTGATGAAAGATGGCTTCCTGATGTCTTTCTGGAAGGAAACCACCGAAGGGCTTCCGCCGAGGAAATACTACACCATCACCGAAATAGGGGAAGAATACCTGGATGCTATGTCAGGGGAATGGGACAACCTGCTGGCTGCCATTGACAGGATTAAGGGAGGAACAGATCATGGAAAAGACCTTGGAAAGCTATCTTGAAAAAATCGAGAGCTATTTAAAGCCCATTGCAGTTTCTGAGCGGGTCGATATTATACGGGAGATTAAAAGCGAAATGCAGGAGCTCCAGAATGACGGCAAAACCCCGCAGGAAATCCTCTCCAGGCTTGGGGATGCCAGGGAACTGGCGCGGGGGTATATTGGGGATTTGGTTTCTAAGGAACAGCCCTTTACCTGGGGACATTTCCTTGCAGTATGCGCTTTTTATGGCGTTGTGGGGTTTTCCGGGATGATTATCGTCCCTACTCTGGCAATTGTGGCACCTGTTTTTATCGCGTCGGGAATACTTGTCCCTGTACTGGGGGCAGTCAAAATGGCTGACTATATTTTCCATCTTGGTATTCCTTATATACAGAATGTTGGGATTGTTTTTGACGGGGTTATAAAGCTGAATCCTATTGCAGAGTTTTTAACCGCCGTCCCTGTTTCTGTGCTGCTGTTTTTGGGTGGGAGGGGTTCCTGGCGGCTGCTGACATTCTACTGCAAGAGTGTAAGCAGGACAAAACAGAAACTATCCATCTGATAGTGGCTAATACTAATCCCTGATAAATTGTAGACAAAAATCGAACCTAAAAAACCATATATGCAAGCTTTTTGAGGTTCGATTTTTGTACAATTTTAATCAGGGATTAGTATAAGCTTTTAAAAAACGGTATGTTGGGAGCCTTGACCCTCCCCAGCATACCGTTTTTTAAAAAATATTTTCTCCCTGTGATTTTGACGCCCAAAAGTTGTCTTATTCCAGTGAAGGCCCTTTCATAACAGGGAGAAAGGAGACATTATGACAGATGAACAAATTATAGAAACCTATTGGCAGCGGGACGAGCGGGCAATCGGTGAATCCAATGCCAAGTATGGGAAATACTGTTTTGCCATTGCCCAAAACATCCTGCAAAACCGGGAGGATTCAGAGGAATGTGTCAATGATACCTGGTTCCAGGCGTGGCTTGCCATCCCGCCCCAGCGTCCAGCCAAACTGAAATACTTTTTTGCCAAAATTACCAGGGGCATTTCCCTGAACAGGATCAAAGCAAAAATGACGTTAAAACGGGGCGGCGGAGAGACAGCGGCAATTTTAGACGAGCTTGCCGAATGTTTAAGCGATCCTGACAGCGTGGAATCAGAATACTTTTCCAGGGAAATTGGAGGAAAGATTAACCTTTTTGTAAAAACCCTTTCCCGTAGGGAGTGTAATATCTTTATCCGCCGGTATTTCTTTTCCGAACCCATTTCGGAGATTGCCGGCAGATACGGGTTTACCGTCCACCATATAACGGTAATGCTTTCCCGAACCCGCCAAAAATTAAAACGGTATTTGCAAAAGGAAGGGCTGATAGAATGAGAAAATTCGCATTATATGAAGGTTTTAACAGCATTGACGAAAATATCCTATATCAGAGTGAGCAGGATGCTGCAAAGGGAAAGATTATAAGCTGGAAAAGATGGGGAACGCTGGCAGCCTGCATTTGTCTGGCAATAGCAGGGGCGGCGGCCCTGCCGGGTTTGCTGAATCCGGGCATTTCCGACTTGGAAGGAAGTACATCCAGTGAAAGCCCTTCTGTCAACGCGGTTACAGAATCAGAACCTCCAACCAGTTCTGTCCCTCAAAGCCACCCGGAAACTTCGGATAATAGAATTCCAAAATCATCCAGCCAGGCTGACTCCGCTAAGAAA
>CATJCP010000083.1 GCA_949737515.1 uncultured Oscillospiraceae bacterium
GACCTGGACAGCGGCAAACTTGCCTTTGACCCAGAAGCAGAAGATATCCATATGTTTATAGAAGCAGAGCTGACCTCCCGTATTGGGGAGGCGGGAAAGCGCCTCCATACCGCCCGGAGCCGAAACGATCAGGTTGCCCTGGATATCCGTCTTTATCTGCGTGAAGCTGCCGGTGGACTTATTTCCCAGGTAAAGGAGCTGATCCGTTCCCTTTGCAATCAGGCGGAACAGCATACCGAAACGGTTATGCCCGGTTATACCCATTTGCAGCGGGCACAGCCCATTACCTTTGGGCACCACCTGATGGCGTACTGCCAGATGCTTCTGCGGGATATTGACCGCTTGAAAGACGCAAAGAACCGGATGAACGTCATGCCGTTGGGAAGCTGCGCTTTGGCGGGGACTACCTACCCCCTGAACCGGGAAAGGGTTGCGGAACTATTGGGGTTTTCTTCGGTTACGCTGAACAGCCTGGATGGTGTTTCTGACAGGGATTTTTGTATTGAGCTGGCTGGCGCCATCTCCATTCTCATAATGCACCTTTCCCGGCTGTCGGAGGAGATCATCCTCTGGTGCTCTTGGGAGTTTAAGTTTGTGGAGCTGGACGACGCCTTCGCCACCGGTTCCAGTATTATGCCTCAAAAGAAAAACCCCGATGTGACCGAGCTCGTCCGGGGGAAAACCGGACGGGTTTATGGGGATTTAAACACCCTCCTAACCATGATGAAGGGCCTTCCCCTGGCCTACAACAAGGACATGCAGGAGGACAAGGAGGCAATCTTCGACGCGGTGGACACCGCCTCCCTCTGTTTAACAACCATGATTCCCATGATCGACACCATGAAGCCCATCCCCGCCAATATGCGGCGGGCGGCGGCAAAGGGCTTCATCAACGCCACCGACGCGGCGGATTACCTGACAAGAAAAGGCGTGCCTTTCCGGGACGCGTACAAGATTACCGGTACCCTTGTGGCACAGTGCATTGAGAAGGATACCACCTTGGAAGAACTGCCTTTGGAGGATTATAAAGCCCTCTGCGGGGAATTCGAGGAAGATATTTACCAGGCAATCAGCCTGGAAACCTGTGTAAAGGGCCGGACAGTTGTAGGCGGCCCTGCGCCGGAACGGGTGAGAGAACAAATCGTGGTAGTACGTGCAGCAATATCGGAGGGATAAAAAATGGCCTATAAAATCTTTATTGATGGCAAAGAAGGTACAACCGGCCTGCAGATCTACCAGCGGTTTGAAGGCCGGAAGGACTTAGAACTTCTCCTTTTAGACGACGAGAACCGGAAGGACATCAACGCCCGCCGGGAGATGATCAACGCATCTGATATTACCTTCCTGTGCCTGCCCGACGCGGCGGCAAAAGAGGCGGTTTCCCTAGTGGAAAACGACCATGTGCGGATCATCGACGCATCTACCGCCCACCGCACTGCACCAGGCTGGGCCTACGGGTTCTCGGAGCTGTCCAAGGGACACAGGGAAGCGGTTATTTCCTCTAAACGGGTTGCAAATCCCGGCTGTTATGCGTCGGGGTTCCTCTCTATCGTGTATCCGCTGGCGGCAATGGGGATTATGCAGAAGGATTACCCGGTTGTCTGCCATGCGGTCAGCGGATACTCCGGCGGCGGCAAGAAGATGATTGCCAAATACGAAGCAGAAGAAAAACCCAAGGGCTACGACAGCCCCCGCCAGTATGGCCTGACCCTTTCCCACAAACACCTGCCGGAAATGCAGAAGGTTCCAGGGCTGGAATACCCGCCGATTTTCAACCCTCTAGTAGATGATTTCTACTGCGGCATGGAAGTAACAGTCCCCTTATATACCCGGCTCCTGCCAAAGAAGGTTACACCTGTTGAATTACACAAACGCCTTTCTGACTACTACGCGGGACAGCGGTTTGTGAAGGTCCTCCCCTTTATGGGGGAAGGGGTCATTGACGACGGGTTCATTGCCGCCAGTGCCCTGGCTGGGACAAACGACATGGAAATTTTTGTCGGCGGAAACGATGAACAGATTCTCTTGGTTTCCCGGTTGGATAACCTGGGGAAGGGAGCTTCTGGTGCAGCGGTTCAAAATATGAACCTGATGCTGGGGCTTGACGAGGGGACGGGATTATAAATGGATTTTACAATCCGAATCGTTGCAATTGACGATTATGACAACCTATATTCCCTTTGGATGCAGGTTCCCGGCATGGGCTTGAACGATTTGGATGATTCGCGGGAGGGGATAGCCCGATACCTGCGCAGAAACCCATCAACCTGTTTCTGCGCTGTCAGCAATGGAAAGCTGATCGGGGCAATTCTAGCAGGGCATGACGGCAGGCGGGGATTTATCCATCACACCGCTGTTTTGCCGGGATACCAGCGTTCAGGAATCGGCTCCGCCCTAGTCAATACCGCTATGGAAGCCTTGGAAAAAGAGGGAATCCATAAAGTTAATTTAGTAGCCTTCCGGGAAAATCAGACAGGGAATGTTTTTTGGAAAAAACAGGGTTTTACATTAAGAACAGATTTGAATTATCGAAACAAACTAATCCATCCACTGAAAAGAATTGACACATAAAAGGAGGAGAACCACCATGTCTACTTTAACACCAGTCCCCGGCGGCGTATGCGCGCCCAAGGGATTTAAAGCCGCGGGAATTCACTGCGGGATACGGGCCAACAAAAGCAAAAACGATCTTTCCCTGATTGTCAGCGACGTCCCCTGCGCCGCCGCTGCCGTCTACACCCAAAACAAGGTAAAGGGCGCGCCTATCGCCGTCACCAAAAAGAACATCTCTGACGGCAAAGCCCAGGCCATTGTCTGCAACAGCGGCAACGCCAACACCTGCAACGCCGACGGCATTGAGATCGCGGAAAAGATGTGCCAGCTTGCCGCGGAGGCCACCGGCTTAAAGGCGGAGGATTTCGTCATCGGCTCCACCGGCGTCATCGGCCAGCCCCTTCCCATTCAGCCCATCGCCAGCGGCCTGCCCAAACTGGCGGCAGCCCTCTCCTACGACGGTTCCGAGGGCGCGGCTCTGGGCATTATGACCACCGACACCGTGAAAAAGGAATACAGCGTTTCCTTTACCGCAGGCGGCAAAACCTGCGCCATGGGCGCCATCGCCAAGGGTTCCGGTATGATTCACCCCAACATGGCAACTATGCTGGCATTTATCACCACCGACGCAGCCATCAGCCCCGCCATGCTCCAGAAGGCCCTCTCTGAGGACATTATTGACACCTTCAACATGGTCAGCGTGGACGGGGATACCTCCACCAACGACACCGTGGCCATCCTTGCCAACGGTATGGCTGGGAATGAGGCAATCACCAGTACAGGTGCAGATTACGACGCTTTTGTAGAAGCCCTCCATTACATCACCGTTTCCCTGTCAAGGGGAATCGCCGGGGACGGCGAAGGGGCGACCAAGCTGTTGGAATGCCGCGTCACCGGCGCGCCTGACAAACAGACCGCCCGCATTGTGGCCAAGTCGGTGATTACTTCCAGCTTGTTTAAGGCCGCTATGTTCGGCGAGGACGCCAACTGGGGACGGGTGCTGTGCGCCATCGGGTACGCTCCGGCGGATTTTGATATCAATAAGGTGGCCGTTTCCCTCAGCTCGGAAAAGGGCGAGATTGCCGTCTGTGAAAACGGTTCCGGCGTAGAGTTCTCCGAAGAAAAGGCCGCAGAGGTTTTAAGCGCAAAGGAAATCATCATTTCTGTTACACTGGGCGAAGGAACCAGCGAAGCGGTTGCCTGGGGCTGCGATCTGACCTATGATTATGTGAAGATCAACGGCGACTACCGTACCTGATGAAAAGCCCTTCCAGATTTCAGGATGGGCGGTAAAGTTCCGGTATTTGTGGAGTAAATTAATATGGAGAAAGAACAATTTATCAAAAGGTGCTATGAGCTTGCAGTTGATGCAGGAAAAAAGGGTTATGATACCTTTGGGGCGGTGCTGGTTCACAACGGGGAAATCCTTGAGGAAGCGGAAAACACAGCCGATTACAAAAGGGGTATTTTTGGCCATGCTGAATTTAACCTGGTGCATCAATGCGCAAATAAATACCCTGATAAGGTATTGAAAGAATCAATTTTGTTTACAAGTTGTGCGCCATGTGAAAGATGCCTTGGGGCGATCGCATCATTGGGGATTCAAATGGTAGTATACGGCGTTTCCTATAAGGAGTTCAGC
This sequence comes from uncultured Oscillospiraceae bacterium, assembly GCA_949737515.1. Lineage (GTDB taxonomy): Bacteria > Bacillota > Clostridia > Oscillospirales > Ruminococcaceae > UBA1405. The sequence continues at coordinate 4,196 of CATJCP010000083.1, forward strand.
AAGCTGACCCCTTCTCACTATGCACCTGTTGACCGAGAGGGGCTTTTGAAACAATTGGGTATCAATATTCAGCTTCTTGGCCCGGTTCTTGAAGATGAAGGGATGCGCGTTTTCGAGTATTGGGGCGGAGAATACCATCCATTGGAAGAACTAATTTCAGAAATGGATGAAATAAAAAGGCGGAAGCAATAAAATTCCCGTTTAACGAATGAACAAAGATAGTGGAGGGATAACGGTGGAGGTTTCCAACGAAATCAAAACGCAGGTGCTTGTCCAAGCCCTGCCCTATATCCAGAAATACTATAATAAGGTTGTTGTCATTAAATACGGCGGCAACGCCATGATCAATGAGGACCTGAAAAACGCGGTCATGAGCGACCTGGTGCTGCTCTCCCTGGTGGGGATCAAGGTAGTTCTGGTTCACGGCGGCGGACCGGAGATCACCGATATGCTCAAACGCGTGGGAAAGGAGTCAAAATTTGTCAACGGCCTGCGGTACACCGACGAAGAAACCGCCGAAATTGTCCAGATGGTTCTTGCGGGGAAGATCAACAAGAGCCTGGTTTCCCTGCTCCACCAGCATCAAGGGAAGGCCATGGGGCTTTGCGGCATTGACGGGGCCATGTTCCAGGTGGAAAAGCACAAGGGCGAGGCGGATTTGGGCTTTGTTGGGGATGTAACAGCAGTTGATACCGCCCCCATACAGGTTGCCCTGCAAAATGGCTACATTCCCGTCATTTCCACTGTTGGGGCTGACGATCAGGGCAACATTTACAACATCAACGCCGACACCGCCGCCGCCCAGATTGCCGCCGCCCTTCACGCGGAAAACCTCATCCTGATGACCGATATCAAAGGGCTTCTCCGGGACAAGGACGATGAAAGCACCCTGATTCCCTTTGTACAGGTCAGCGAGGTTCCCTCCCTGATCCGGCAGGGGATCATTTCTGGAGGAATGATTCCCAAAATCGAGTGCTGTGTGGAATCGGTCCGGCGGGGCGTGAAAAAAGCCGTTATTCTGGACGGGCGAATCGCCCATTCCATCTTAATTGAAATCTTTTCCGACGAGGGCATTGGAACCATGTTCTATTAAATCCGGATGATGAAGGGATGATTGCAGTCATGAACTTTCAGCAGATCAAAGAAATGGATTCCCAGTATATAGAGGGCACCTACGGCCGGGCGGATATCTGCATCGCCAAGGGAAAAAACGCCACCGGCTGGGATTTGGACGGTAAAAGCTACATTGATTTTTCCAGCGGCATCGGGGTCAACTCCCTGGGCTTCTGCGACGATGAATGGTCTAAGGCTGTGGCAGAACAGGCCCAGACCATGCAGCATATTTCCAACCTGTACTATACCATCCCCGGCCCCAGCGCCGCGAAAAAAATCTGTGAAAAGACTGGCTTTAAAAAGGTCTTTTTCGGCAACTCCGGCGCGGAGGCCAACGAAGGGGCCATCAAGGCGGCCCGCAAGTACAGCTTTGACAAATACGGAGCAGAGGCCGGGCGGAATGAGATTATTACCTTGGTGAACTCTTTCCACGGGCGGACGATTGCCACACTGACCGCCACCGGCCAGGACGTGTTCCATAATTATTTCTTCCCCTTTGTAGGCGGTTTCCAATACGCCAAGGCTGGGGATATTGAGGATGTACAGTCTAAAATCTCTGAAAAGACCTGCGCCGTGATGCTGGAGTTTGTCCAGGGCGAGGGCGGGGTCATCCCTCTGGACAGGGGGTTTATACAGGAATTGTTCGACCTCTGTCATAAAAAAGACATTCTTGTCATTGCCGACGAGGTACAGACCGGCGTGGGACGCACCGGGGAATTCCTCTGCTGTGAAAACTTCGGCGTAAAGCCAGACCTGGCGACACTGGCAAAGGGACTGGGCGGCGGTTTGCCTATTGGGGCGGTGCTGTTCGGCGAAAAGGTGGAGAATGTCATGGGCCCTGGGTCCCATGGAACGACCTTTGGGGCCAACCCGGTCTCCTGCGCCGGGGCCAATGTAGTGCTGGACCGTCTGGATCGGGCGTTCTTGGATTCAGTGAAAGAAAAGGGCGAGTACCTCAAAGGAAAAATTGAAAAGATGCCCAATGTGAAAAGCGTCACTGGAATGGGTATGATGCTGGGAATTGCCTTGGAAAAGAGCGATTCCAAAACTGTTGTGGGCAAGTGTATCGAAAATGGCTTAATTATCCTGACCGCCAAGGAAAAGGTTCGCCTGCTGCCGCCTTTGACCATTACCTACGAGGAAATGGATAAGGGCCTGGCAATCCTGGAAAAGGTTCTTGCCAGTCTGTAAGCTAACATATCCCATATATCATAGAGCAAAAGCCTCCCGGCCTTTATGGGAAGCCGGGGGACTTTTCTCTTTCCAAAATCAAAAGGAGGACTTTTATTTATGAAACATCTCTTAAAGCTGCTTGACCTCTCTACAGAGGAAATCATTGAAATTCTGAACCTGGCTGACCAGCTCAAATACGAGCAGAAACACGGCATCCCCCACGAGCATTTAAAGGGAATGACCCTGGGCATGATCTTTCAAAAGTCCTCCACCCGCACAAGGGTTTCCTTTGAGGTGGGGATGTCCCAGCTGGGCGGCTCCGCACTGTTTTTAAGCTCCCGCGACCTGCAGATCGGCCGGGGCGAACCGGTTCAGGACACAGCGCGGGTGCTTTCCCGGTATCTGGACGGCATTATGATCCGCACCTTTGCCCAAAAGGAGGTAGAGGATTTAGCGGAATACGGTTCTATCCCCATTATCAACGGCCTCACCGACTTCTGCCACCCCTGCCAGGTTCTGGCTGACCTGATGACCATCCGGGAACACAAGGGAAGCCTGCCGGGGCTGAAGCTCTGCTTTATCGGGGACGGCAACAACATGGCAAACTCCCTGATCGTCGGCTGCCTGAAAACCGGGATGAAGGTCTCCATCGCCTGCCCGAAGGATTACCAGCCCGATCCTATTGTGCTGGAATTCGCCAAGGATAACCCTGATTTCCAACTGACTGACAATGTTTTGGAAGCTGCCAAAGATGCAGATGTTCTATACACCGACGTCTGGGCTTCCATGGGACAGGAGGGAGAATTTGAGACCAGAAAGAAGGCCTTTGAGGGCTTCCAGATCAACGATGCAGTGATGGCCGCCGCCAAGCCCGACGCCATGGTTCAGCACTGCCTGCCCGCTCATCGGGAGGAAGAGATCACTGCCAAAGTATTTGAGGCCCATGCGGACGAAATCTTCGATGAGGCGGAGAACCGGCTCCATGCCCAGAAGGCCGTTATGGTTAAGCTGATGAAAAAGTAGGATGAATTTGGGCTGTCCTGGTATTAAAATACCTTGGGACGCCATTGGTAGTTGGTATAAAAATTTTGCAGGGGCGGGTTCTTCACCGCCCCTGCAGCTATTTTCCGGCCAGACTGTTAAACATGGTCTGTGCAGTCTACCACAGTCAGCCCAGCCGGGTCGTAGGCAATTCTGGCATGGTTTTTCCGCAGGAGCTCCTCTGTGATTTTGCTGCCGGTCCGAGGGTCAACAGCAATACGATATATCTCATTATTGCGGTATACCCCATCCCTTTCCCTGGAAAAGAACTCATTGCGGCATTCAATGTGATATTTCCGGGAGGGACACTGGTTACACCGGAGCTCTCCGCATAAATATTCGCCGTCTACATAGGTAATCAGCTGATAAGTGCTGTCGGAATCGTTGAGAAAGCGGTAGTCCAGGTAATTGTAAAGGATAGAGGTCCCTGTCCCAAAGGGGATTACCCGCCCAAAGTCCGGGAACAGATCCACCCCGTCATGGTGATGGTGCTCAACGACCCTTAAATCCGAATGGAGCACCATCCAATGGATCAGGTTGGTAAACTGGCACATCCCGCCGCCGATACCCTTCCCCGGCCTGCCGGAGGAAATCACCAGGCCCTCCCGATACCCAGAGGCCTTACTGGGCTTTCCCACCAGTTCCCAAAAGGAAAAAATCTGCCCCGGGCGAACTAGGATATGATCTATCCTAGGGGCGGCCAGCGCCAGGTTAACCGCCTTGTTTTCCTGCAGCCGCATATCCACATCCCCCAGCCTGCGGCGAATCAGTGAGGAATGGCGGTACAGCCGTACCGCCAGTTTGTCCTCCGACCTTTCCCGTGCAAACCGAGAATGAAACCGCAAATTTTTTAGTTTACGCAGCCCGATTTCCTTCTGCGTAGAGATACAGTAGGTAATCGGGGAAATTTCGCAAAACAGCTTCCTTCCCATAATAAGGCGCTCCTCCCATTTCTCCTGCCCTCTATTTTTGCCAAAACGCGACATAAGAGGCATGACGGTCAAGCTGCTGCACCAGCGGCAGGGCCATTATACCCGACCCCAAGTATAGCACATTGAAAGTATAGAGAAAAGGGGCTGTGAGGGAAAAATCCGTACAGTCCTAGATAAAGTTTTTAAACCGGCTGAAAGGTTTTTTACATCTTTTCAGTGCGCTCTCTGTTGATTCCAATACATAAATCTCTCAAGAGAACATTTGTCAAGGGGGATTTCACCCAAAAGATGAAATTCCCCCGATAAACTGGAATTTGCTTAAGTTCCTTAAGAGCCCACTTCCCGTTACAAACCACAGAAAGACCAGCGCCCATTTTCACACCACTGGGCATTGTCAATCATCCACTTA
>CATJCP010000084.1 GCA_949737515.1 uncultured Oscillospiraceae bacterium
CTGGATGAGATATGGGAGCTGTCCAGACAGTCCCTTGCCTGCCTTGCCAATATCCGATAGCGGCTGGGGCTTCAAAAGTTTTGCAAAAGGGCGCGGAGTAATCTGCGCCCGCTACATAAAAAAGAGCAATTTGATTGATTCAATTTCCGTAATCCTGCAATGCTTTTTATTTCAAAAGCCATTAAAAAATATGCTGGATACAATCTGCTTACTATTTAACCTATTCAATACCGAATCATTTCACTAATGTCATATACAAATAACTGCCGAAGCGATGCTTGTCAACTTTCATTGTGCATACAATTTATTCCATTCATCGAAAAACGATTTCCTTTTATCCGGGTCTAATAAATATGTACTCAAATAATGTTTTATTGTTTTGTTATATTTATCTTTTAGCCACTCGTATTTTTTATGTACTTTTTGATCTTTACATTGAAGGCCACTGTTTATTAGTTGAATTATCCTTTTGCATTCTCCCTCATAAGTGTCTCGTAACAACTGAAGTGAAGTACTTAAAAATTCTTCAGAACTTCCTTGTATTGTATTTAGGTTATCTTGTAAATAATTTATATAGTATATACCGTCAAAGTCTATCTGAATATACTGACTATATTCGTACATCGAATAATCTTCATGTGGAACCCAGTAATGTTTTTCCCCATTAAATATAATGTAGTTTTTGTATTAACTTCTCATCAATGATTATTCGGGGATATATTGCCTTTTCGCTCTCAAGTTGGTATGCAGAAATAATAGCAGAGCCAAAAAGATATTTGGCTGAATGGTACAATGTTCCAGTACTGATACCTCCTCGGATTAATATCCCTTCCGTAAGTAATGTGTATTGTATTTTTGATATAAATTCCACAAATTCAGAAATATCAAAAAATGAGTCAAATGGTTTTGAGATAACAATACTATCAGAGAACATTGTTACCGTGGGCTTATTCATTTCCTCTTGATTATTAGAGTAATCGTACTCAGGCCAATATTCAAGAGGAAATGTTGATTTTCCTGCTTGCCTGGATGGAAACTTAAAAAAGGATTCACAAAACATCTCAATATAGCGCAATGCCAAAATAACACTATCAATATCTTTTGAGACCATGTTTTTGAATCCTAAAATATCAATAAATGCCACACAGCATTTTTTCATTTGGGCCTTTATATTATTTTGCTCTATATCACTTTTTGATAATTGTACATATGGCCATTTGTTTTGTTCATCCATTTTATCACCTGTCACTAAATCTATTTGATTTTCTGTGTTTTTCCAATAGTAAGGCATAATTATTTTACCATGTGGCAGAGTTTTTTTCAAGGTGCGTGGGCATCTGTCTGTGGCAAATTTGACAGCAATAAAATGACTCACAAATTCCAAATAGGAACTTCCGGCACAATCGGAGGTTCCTATTTACTTTTATATACCGGGAAAGGGGGCATGACAATGAATTTATTTGAGGCGGTCAAGGACGCCATACCAACAAGAACGGCGGCGGAGCATTACGGGATCGAGGTCAAAC
>CATJCP010000085.1 GCA_949737515.1 uncultured Oscillospiraceae bacterium
CTTGCAGAGAATAGCATCAGTCGAATGGGCAGGAAACGCCCTGCGCCGCAGAAAAAGCACAAAAAATAAAAAGAGGGCGCTTGGTTCAGCTTGAAAGCTGAGCCAAGCGCCCTCTTTTATTGGTAATCAGCAGTAAATCAGGTCTGTCCTTATCATTTCTTCCACTTGGGCACGGATGGTGTTCATCCGACCTATCCACGCCATTGGGTTACAGGCTTTTAATTCTTCGGTCACACCAGCAACGGTGCCCATGCGAGGGATCATGGTATCCAGATATTCCTGTGCTGTCTTGTCAATTTCCAAAAGATGGGGATATAACGTCCCATACAGAAGCATATAACTGTACCTGCCGGGGTGATGCTCTTTCAGGTATTGCTCCCTCATACGGCCATAGATGCCAACCTCTTTACCCGGCTGGTCATCCAGGGTAAGGTCAGGGATATAGTAATCACCAACTTTGGTATAGGTTAAAGTGTTGCTATTTTGATTATTCATAATAAATACCTCCGTTTTTCATCAACTTTATCGGAGGTAACAGGAATGCTATGCCCTGCGTGTGCTGTCATTCTTTATGGAAAAGTCTCATTATTTATGTTTAAGAAAGTGAGGCAACCATGAAACTTCCGTATGGGTATGTTTTAGTTAACGAGGAAATCGTCGTTCATGAAGAAAGGGCGGAAATTGTCCGCAGTATATTCGGATACTATCTTGCCGGAGCCAGCCTTGGAAAAATTGTGGGTATGCTCAGTGCGAAAGGAGTCCCTTCCCCTTCGGGTAATCCGAAATGGGGCAGAGCAGCAGTGGACAAACTCCTATCCAATGCAAAATATATTCCCATTGTTGGTGTGGAGACATATATGGATGCCCAGTTCGAGCACGAGCGTCGATGCAATGTGGATTACGACAAGGCTGGTCATCCCAGGAGGGCGGTCAGACATCAATCTCCCTCTCTTGAAATAAATTGAGTCTACCCAAATCTCTATTTTTCTGTTATACTGGAAGAAAAAGGGGAGATTTGGAGTATGACATCAGAAGAATGCAGTGAACCTTACATACGCATCGCATTCCAGTATAAGTCTGCACTTGATCAGTTGGTCGGTAAGGGGCTGATAGACAAGGACTTTGCGGACAAACACAAAATGGCTTTTTACGACTCGCTGGATGAAGAAAGGCTGCGGACATCTCAAAAGATTAGAAGTCAGACAGAAATTATGCGCCGCTATATGAGGGGTATGACCTGTGGAGATATGGTATCGTTGACGGAAATAGCGAGGCAATACACAGAAGATTCTCCAGGATATGTCATTCAAAGCTGGATGCGCAGCCGGAACACTTTAGAATTTCTTCGTCAATGGGAAAATGATATGAACGGAGAATTTGATGATAGGTCCTGCGAGGATTTGATTCATCAGGCGCATACGACATCGCTGACAGTTACGCCATCTTTGTGGATTCGGAGAACGCACGCTGTTGGGATGCATGTAAAGCAGGGCAAAGGAGGGGGCGTACGTGCGTACCCCGAGATTGCGGCAGACTTCCATTTATGGCTTGATTCTGCCGAAAGATTGGCATTAGTCAGATTGGTGCGTGAGATAAAAATCGGGTGACAATATATTCTCATATTGGACCGCATTTTTCAATGGGATTAAGGGCAGGACTGTAGGGGCGAAAGATATAGCACGTTTATGCCATTTGTCTCCAGGGATTCCCTGAAAGCCCTGACATGATAGAATATTATCCCGGACGAGACTGCGGCATCATCACCGAACGCATTGAGGCCTGTATCCTCATGAGACAGAAAGAGTTATGAATACGGAGAAAATGACATGAATAAGCTGCGCAAAATACTTTTGGTGTTTCTGCCGTTGTTACTGGTTCTGCTTGACAGCTGTGCCGGGAACGACCGTGAGCTGCCAACCGATGCTGCTCCCAAAATGGAAACAGCAGGAGTCTCCCCTGACCAAGATGGGGGCCCTTCGGAGTCCGCGCCACCTGACCAGGAGGAAACTGCCCCTATTTTCACTACTTTTGAGGGAACGGCCCTGGATGGGAACACGGTTTCCCCAGAGGTTTTCGCTCAGTCCAGGCTCACCATGGTCAACGTGTGGGCCACCTATTGCAACCCCTGCCTGCGGGAGATGCCGGGCCTAGGTGAGCTGGCTGCGGAATACGACCAGTCGGAGTTCCAGATCATCGGTATCGTCAGCGATGTGATGGAGGGGGAGGACCAGACGCTTGTAGAGAGCCTGGTCCAGGAGACCGGGGCGGCTTATCCCCACCTGCTGGCCAACGACTCCATCAGCCGGGCGATCCTGGCCAGCGTAAGCGGAGTCCCCACTAACTTGCCATCGGAGCTTTTCAAGGCCAGTTTTCTGTGATCTGGAGAAAGGCTGTGATGATCTGCATGGAGTGCATCGGGATCGGGTGAGCTATGAAACGACTTCGATTGACAATACAGCTGCTGTTTACTATCGTGACAAACGGGTATCTGTACGGCTTTCTCAACGGGAAAATCTATCGCGGCAGCCTGAAATATGCCTGCGTCCCCGGGCTGAACTGCTATTCCTGCCCGGGAGCTGTCGCTTCGTGCCCCATCGGGGCGCTCCAGGCGCTGCTGAACCAGAGGGGCTTTCAGGTCCCCTTCGCCGCGCTGGGTTTCTTTTTCCTGTTCGGCAGCCTGCTGGGGCGATTTGTCTGCGGTTAGCTGTGCCCCTTTGGATTGGTGCAGGAACTTTTGCATAAAATCCCCATCTTCAAAAAGAAAAAACGACTGTCCGGCCACAACATCCTGAAATATGGGAGATACATGGTGCTGGTCGGGCTGATGTGCGTGGGCTCTATGTTCCTGTGGGGCAGCTTTGCCAAGGTCCCGGCTTTCTGTAAATATCTGTGTCCTTCCGGGACGCTGTTCGGCGCGCTGCCTTTGCTTGGTGCGAATGAATCCCTGCAGAGCCAAGTCGGCGGCCTGTTTTCCTGGAAATTGGGAATTTTTCTCGTCATTTTGCTACTCACTTTGAAGGTTTACCGGCCCTTCTGCCAGTACCTGTGCCCGCTGGGGGCCATCTACGGCTGGCTCAACCGGTTCAGCTTGGTGCGGATTCACTGGGATGAGGGGCGGTGTACTTCCTGCATGACCTGTGAGAGAGCATGTCCTGTCGCCCTCTCCCGGCAGGAGATCTCCCGCTCCCAGGAGTGTATCCGATGTGGAAGGTGCGTGGATGCCTGTCCTGAGAAATGTCTTCATTTCGGCGGCGAAAGGACGGACCCTCTAAAAAGCTGATCGAATGCCTTCTTGACAAAAAGCCAGGCGGAGTTTACCCGCCTGGTTTTTTTGTGGGCAAAGCTCCTTTTCTAATACTCAGTTCTGGTAAATATCCTTTTGCTCCTGCCAGTACAATGCTTGACCGCAATAAGAACTTCCAACAAAAACTGCTGCTCGGATGCGGTACAATCGGACAGTAGTTCCGCCAATTCCGGCTGCCAGTCGATGCGGCGATCCTGCCAGCTATCATAGAGCAGCTTATCCACTGTACCCCCCAGGGCCTCCGCGATATTGACAACGGTTTGCAAACTGGCCTGCTTGATCCCGTTTTCAATGTGGCTGATGTAAGGAACCGAGAGGTTTGCACGCTCCGCCAGCTCCGCCTGCGTCAACTTCTGCGCCTTGCGAATGACATGTATCCTTTGCCCGATCTGCTGATAATTTAGCACCATGGTTTCTTCCTCGCTTTCGTTTAGACTAGGACAAAATTTTACCAAACGATAAACGCTGACGAAGAAATGCAAAAAAATATGAGAAATTCTGTTGTTCCAATAACCACGGGGATACCGGTATCCATGAGGTTATTTCCATTTACCGGGGAAATAACCTATACTGAAGAAAAAATGCTGGAGGTGACCACTCGTGAATGAAAATGAACGCAGGCAGGAGAGTGTTCAGCAGCAGAAGGCCAAAATCCGCCGCCGATACCAAGGGATAGATTCGGAAAAAATCCACGTCATTCCGGTGACGGTATCGCAGCCGGATTTTGACGACGACCGTACGCCCAAACGGGTGGCGGTCTACGCACGCGTCTCTACGGGAGATCCCCGGCAGACCTCCTCTTATGAACTGCAAAAGAATTATTACGAAAGTCAGGTAGAGAAGCACCCCAACTGGACGCTTGTTTCGATCTATGCCGATGAGGGGCTAAGTGGGACAAGCACGCAGAAACGGAAAGAGTTTAACCGGATGATCGAGGACTGCAAAGCCGGAAAAATCGACTTGATTTTGACCAAAAGCATCTCCCGCTTCGCCCGCAACTATGTGGATTGCGGGCAGATCGTCCGGGAGTTGATGGACTTGAATCCGCCGGTAGGTGTGCGTTTTGAGAGCGAAAACCTGTTTACGCTGAAAATGCAGGGTGAAATGCAGCTGATGATGTTTTCCGGCATTGCGCAGGAGGAATCCCGTATCAAAAGCAACGCCATGAACGCCTCTATTGAAATGCGTTTTGGGAGCGGAATATTTCTCACGCCGCCGCTTCTCGGATACGATCAGAATGAAGATGGAAACTTGATAATCAACGAGAAAGAAGCAAAAATTGTGCGGCTGATTTTCTTTTTTTACCTTTACGGCTATACCTGTCAGCAGATTGCGGATACGCTCACACAGTTAGGCTGCCGGACGAAAAGAGGGAATGCGGTATGGTCCGCCGGCAGCATTCTCGGGGTTCTGCGAAATGAGCGCCATTGCGGAGCCGTCAGGGCAAGAAAGACCTTCACGCCCAATTATCTGAATCATAAATCCAGAAAGAATTGCGGAGACCGGCTCAGCTATTTCACAGAGGATCACCACGAGCCGATCATCGCTCCGGAGGATTACTTTGCGGTACAGAAGCTGCTCAGCAACGCCAAATACGGCGGCAGAGGCATTTTGCCGGAACTCCATACCGTAGCGGACGGATCGCTTCAGGGATTTGTCGCGGTAAATCCCCGCTGGGCTGGATTCGAGGCGGCGGACTACCGGGAAGCATCTATGCGCGTCTGCGGGCCGCCCATGAATCCGGAATCTGCCGGAATAGAGGCACAGCCCGGCGATTTTGATTTGAGAGGATTTGAGGTTGCCCGCGCGCAATTCTTTCAGGTCATCGGTATGCCATGCGTTACGATTTCCGCGAAAGGCGTTCATTTCAACCGTGTATGTATTCAAAAGCTCAATGAAGCACGGTTTGTGGAATTGCTCGTTCATCCCGGTAGAAAGTCGATGGCCGTTCGACCCGCGGAAGAAAAAGCGCGTCACGGCCTGCGTTGGGTGCGCTTGGCCGGAAACGGCAGATGGATGTCCAGGATGATCAGCGGCGCGGCCTTTATTCCCACACTGTATCAGTTATTTGGATGGACAGCTGAATACAAATACTGCATTAAAGGTATATGCTGCCGCAGCACGGAGGGGGCTGTTCTCCTGTTCCACTGGGAGGACGCCGAAATATTGATCCCTGACAGCGTGGTTGGCGACGCCGGCCGCAGGCTTCTTCGCAGCCCGGCAAGGCGGGCAGTAGCCGCATTTCCGGCCTCATGGGCGAACTCGGTTGGGGATGCTTGGTATGTGCATGGCCGGATACAGGATACTATGGATGGCTGCGGAATCCGGCAGCTTATGTCCCCCGCAGGACCGCCTGCCGGGAGCAATGACCGGAACTATACGGAATCCGATGCAATCACAGGTGGCATCCGGAGCCTTATTCCACAGGTGCAGCGGGAGGGCGCAGCAGATGGAGGATGAAAAATACCTGTCTCCGGGAGGAACGCTAGGCGACATCTCGCCTGCTGACGGCTTTGAGATTGTCCACAGTCAGTTCTTTCTGCAAAGTACCGAACCGGCCCTTTCATTTGGCAGACTGAAAATGTGGGTCAACAGTGTATGCCTGAAGAAATTTCCGGAAGCGGACCATATACAGATTTTGGTGAACAGCAGTGCCAGGACGCTCACGCTTCATCCCAGCCGGGAGGATGTCCGGGATGCACTTCCATGGTGTTCCTCCGGCGGCGGAAAGCGGAAGCCCCGGCAGTTATCCTGTCCGGTATTTTTTGCGATGATTTATGCGCTTATGGAGTGGGACCCGGACTGCCGGTACCGCTTGACGGGAAAGCATTTACGTGAAAACGAAGAAGATCTGCTGGCATTTGACCTGCGGTCAGCGGAGGCATTTCTCTATAGCGGGGACGTGACACAGCGGTATAAGCCGCGTTTCCCCGCCGATTGGCGGGAGCGGTTTGGTACGCCTGCTCCAAAGCGCCGTTTGGAGCCATTGGTCCATGTTTTCCGGGAGCATGTCGTTTTTGAGCTGGAGTCACCTGCGGTCAGACCGGATGTCCCGGCAATTCAGAAATCGAAGGGAGGAGACGGAATTTGGCAGAGTCCGGCATCAGAAAATTATACACCCTGAAGATTCGGGAGGAGTACCGGCAGATGGTACAACCGTCCGGGGAGGACGTGATAAAATCCATGGAGGAACAGATCTGCCGTTTTGGTTGCGGAGAACCGGTATATATCTGGAGCAGGCGGCTGTTGGTGGATTATGACCGGTATGAGATCTTCCATCGCCTGCACATCCCATTCCGCATTGTAAATTGTTCGGCCAGAAACAGCGAGGAGGTGATCGACTGGATCTGCCGCAACCAACTCCAGAGGACGGATCTCACGGATGCCATGAGGCGTTATCTGATCGGGCGGCAATATCTCGCCCTGAAGCTGCTCGGCGCCCACTACGCAGCCTCTGCACCCTCTGCAAGAAACTGCCGAATATCATCTGTCAATGGATCCAAGTATGAAGCCACGCCAATTCGGATACGAGAGCGGCTCGGGAAACAGTATCATATCCGGCAGGAGACCGTAGAGCGCTACGCCGCCTACACGAAAGCAATCGACGTTGTCCGGACCGCCGCTCCGGATCTGGCCGGGGGGCTGTTGTCCGGGCGGCTGTGGCTGACGGTTGACCGGGTCATGGAGCTGCCCCATAAAACGCCGGAAGAAATACGGAAATTAAACGATCTGCTTTGTGGCAAAGCGGAGGCATTGGGCGAATGTGACCTCCTGAGCGAACTCCTTCCCGCAAAAAAGCGGACCGCCGCAGTCCCTGCTCTGCCAGCAGCTTCCGTCAAAGATATGCCCTGCTATGACCCGGATGCAGAAATCGCCAGTCTGTCATTAACGATTCCCGCTTGGGTCAGTTCCATGCGGCGGATAAATCGATCGGTAGACTTCGGCGCGGTATCCGCCGGTGCGAAAAAAGCCGCTCGGAGAGAGCTTATCCAGCTGAAATGTGAGGCGGAGGCGGTTCTCCATGCCATAAAGAAGGAGGGATGACTATGGCGGGCTGTAGCGATTTTGTTCCTGACGTGTACTTTGAGAAGATCCCTATTAAAAATCTGGTTTCCAACCAGACGTACCAGCGCAACCTGTCCATTGCCCACATTCAAAAGACTGCGGAACATTTTGACGTGCGCCAGATCAACCCGGTCAAGGTCAGCCGGCGGGACGGGATCAACTATGTATTCAATGGGCAGCACACGATTGAGATCGTAGCCGCCGTGTCCGGCTCCAGGGATACGCCTGTTTGGTGCATGGTGTATGACGGGATGGATTACACGGAGGAGGCGGATACATTCGCCAAGCAGCAGAAATTTGTGAAGCCGCTGATGCCCTATGAAATCTTTATGGCAAATATTGAAGCGGGCAATGACGACCAGATCCTGATCAAGGGGCTGGTAGAGTCCTACCGGCTGCGGCTGTCCTCCAGCAAAGGGCCGAATTGCCTATGCGCCATCTCCACGATAGAGTCCATTTATCATCGGTATGGCCTCAATACGCTGGACCGCACGCTCCGGCTCTGCGTTTCCTCCTGGGAAGGAGAGCCGGACTCACTGACTGCCAATATCATCAAGGGGATCGCGCTGCTGGTCACCGCCTTTGGCGACAGCCTGCGGGATGATCTGTTTCAGGAAAAGGTCGGGAAATTTTCATCCCGTGAAATCAGCCGCAGTGCGCGGGAACGCAAAATGGGTTCCATGGGCTATGCGGAGGTCATGCTGTCCCTCTATAACAAAAAGACGCGCTATCCTCTGCGGTGGGCGCAGCTGCATGAGCTGCAATCACAGCGCGCCGGCGCCATAGGAAACGATGGAGGCGATGAGCCGGAGGAATTGGAAGGAGGCGCAGCGCACGCGCAGATGAGGCTCAATGACCCTTGAATGACTGCCCCCAGCCGGCGAAAGCCGGTTGGGGGTAAACTGTCTGCAATCTCAGTTTATGCTTTTCCCCTTAATTGCAAACCCATTCCGATCCCGCAGATACCGCCAACGATATGGATGAGGTTAGCAACATTATCCCGGATAAAGAAGATAGAGTATACCTCCTGTCCAAGATACATGAGCGCCACCAGGATCAGGGTAACGGGTATCTGTCCTGTTTTCGCTCCGGAAAAGGACGACAGCATGATGAGCATGAACACGATCCCGCTGGCTCCCAGGAGGAGTGTATGGGGGAAGAACACGAATTGCAGGAGCCCGGTGATCAATGCGGTGGCCATGATCCCGATAGCGATCGTTTTACTTCCGTACAATTTCTCAAGCGGCGGTCCTATGACCAGAAGCAGCAGCATATTGCTGAAGAAATGGGTCAGGTTGGCGTGTCCGAAAATATGTCCGAAAAAGCGGACATAGGTGAGAGGGTCCAGTAGGGAGGCGCGGTAGACGGAGAAGGCTGCCGTTGTAGATGCTCCGGACGTGAGAAAACCGAGGACAAGGGACAGCAGAGAAACAAAGAAGAACCCGAGAATGGCAGGGGCGTTGAATTGCAGCTTTTTCATGACAAATCTCCTCCATATCTTTGCTTGCGTACTTGCATTGTAACGCTGTATAGGAAGTTTTGCAACAACATTCGGCACGGCGGTTGCTCAAATCCACAGACAATCCTTCACAAAATTCCGGTCAGGTGATCTGACCGGAATTTTTTCATTCCCCAAACA
>CATJCP010000086.1 GCA_949737515.1 uncultured Oscillospiraceae bacterium
ATTCCTCTACCCTTGTCACCTGAATTCCGTAGAACTCATAGATCTCATAGATGGAAAAAAGGTTCAGATCAATGTTCGGCAAAGTGCGGACCACGCTCTGCGGGATGTAGATTTCCTCAAGAGAGTAGGCCTCTCCGTCGCTGTAACAGACGCGTTTAATGTAGTTGACCATTGCGTCCGGCTCCAATCCCAGCAGCCGGGCATAATGCGGTCCTGCCGCGCGCAGAGCCTTTGTGACAATTTTTGTGGACGGAGTTCGTCCCAGCATCTGCATGGTCTGCTTAAATCCGCCAATGGTCTCCAGATCCCGCTCGTCTTTTCCACCGATGACAAACACGCCTTTGCCCTGAACGCTCTTTAGCAGCCCCTCGTACTCCAGGGCCGAAATTGCCGAACGCACGGAGAGGCGGTGGATGCCATAGATCCTGGACAGCGTGCTCTCTGATGGGATACAGGTCCCTGGAGGATATTCGCCGCTCTCAATTTTACTGCGGATAACCTCCCGCAGCTGTAAGTAAAGCGGTGAGCGGTATCCCACTCTTTTCTCTGTCATAACACTTCTTCTTTCAAAAGTACTATATGCCTGTCTCGATTTCAGCCGTCTCTTCCGGCGCGCTTCGCTTCAAAACGCTGGTCAAAACCAGCCGGTCTGCCCGAGCTACCGTGCGGCAATATTCCAGCAGATCTCCCTGCCCATCGCGGGTCTGACTGACGATCCAAAACGCCGGACTTCCGTCAGATGCATCCAGCAGATCGGCTTCCTCCGTTGTGAGCTTTGTAATGGAAACTTTTTCGTCTCCAAATACCGGCTTTGCGCCATACTCCATCTCAAACACGCGAAAAAGAGAGTCCTTCCCAAAGTCAAACCGGTCGATCTCCGGGAAACGATCTTGTCTGAAAAAAGAGGTTTCAATGGCCACGGGGCCGCCGTCTATAATGCGCAAACGGGACAGTCTCCAGAGCAAAGTGCCCAGCATTACCTGAAAACGCCGGGAAAACTGTTTGTCG
>CATJCP010000087.1 GCA_949737515.1 uncultured Oscillospiraceae bacterium
CCTTCTATTATCACCTCGGTTTTTGTGGGAGCCAATATCCGAAAGGGAAACTGGCTGGTTTCAGTTCTTCTGTTTGCTGTCGCCGGGCTGTTGGGGCTGCTGGGAATATGGATCCACAAAAAACTCTTTGGCGGGAAAGAAAATCCTGATGAGGGTGGAAAAAAGATCTAAAGCCGTTACAGAAGCCTATCCTTCCTCCAGCGGCACAATCCCCCCAATGTCCCACAGCTTTCCGTCAGGGGTAGGGATAGAGAGAACATCCACACCGTGGAACATGGTAAAAGCCAAAATACGCTTCCCGTCGGGATGGGATTCCAAATCGCCGCACACCGCAAGGAGCCCTGGCCCTAATAATCCGGTGCATCCCCCGATAAATCCATACTCATAACCTGGCAGGCTGATATATCCCGGCTGAATCCTCAAAACGTCCACGCCAGCCCTTTCCGCCGCCGCACCGATGGAAGGGTCGGCGGTAATCACAGCCTTTTCACTCACGACGCACACGGAGCACCTGGTATACCCCTGATTCACCGGATGGACCAGACTTCCCCTTTCCTCTGCGAACCGGAAAAGCTCCTCTGCCGCTCCCGGCTTTTGCGGGCTACCCGTCCTGGCAAAAAGATGCTTTCCCAAAAACAATACATTCAAAACCGCGTCCCCGGGGTAGCTGCCCTGGGGACGCCTCTTTGGGACAGACACAGACATCCCAAGAACCTCCAGTTCCCGGGCAAGCTCCTCGCAGTCCGCCAAGGCAATCCCCTCCCCCAAATAACAGAGCCGCATATCGGGATGAGAGGAGCAGGATGCGGGAAGGCGCTGGCCATCCGGCACCTGAAATACCTCTGTCCCCCATCCAGCCAAGAAACGGACCGCAAAATCCGCTCTCTGAGAAACAGCGCAGAGCTTTACCTTTTTTTCGGGAAGATTTGGGCGCTTTAAAAAATTCATTTTGCTCATACAAATATTCCCACCCCATTCACTCTGTCAGTCTTGGCGGCAAACACGCATATTTTTCCCTTTCATCCGCACACTAATTTCACAGCCGGCAGACGGCCCTGCCGCCCATCCTGTGCCGGAGAAAGGGAGAGCATACCATGAATCTAATTCACTGTCAAAAGGATTGCGTCTACCAATCCGACGGCTACTGCGGCCTTGACCGCGCCGCTGCCGTGACCTGCGCCCAGCTCAATCAGTGCAGCTTTTATCAAAATAAAGTCCCGTCGCCTTCTGTCAGACCGGATTTGCCGCCTAATAACACCCCTATCCCCCCTGCCGCGCAGCCCCATGACGGCGCGCAATTTATGCAGGGGGATGACAACTAGTTTTTCGTCATTATATAAAGAAAAAAGGATCTCCGGCTGCATACAGCAGAAACTCTCCTGTATGCAGTCTATTCTTTTTCCTTTGGACGCAGCAGCCGCAGCAGATCCCCCAAATTCGCGGCCCCAAACAGCTGCAGATGAATATCCGTTTCTCTGGACAGCTTTTTCCTTTCCGACATGGGCAGAATGCACTTGGTAAAGCCCAGCCTTTGGGCCTCCAGCACCCTGCTCCTGCTGTGGGTCACGCTGCGGAACTCCCCGGCAAGGCCGATTTCCCCAAAGGCAAACAGATCTTCCGGTACAGGCCGGTTGATATAAGCGGAGATCAGGGCCACCGCAATGGGCAGGTCGGCGGCAGGCTCGTCCATCTCAAGGCCGCCTACGACATTGATGTATGCGTCGATGTTCCCAAAAAACATTCCGCCGCGCTTTTCCAGCACAGCCAGAATCAGGTTCAATCGATTGTAGTCAAACCCCGTTGACATTCTCCTCGGGTTTCCAAACCCGGTTTTGCAGACCAGCGCCTGCACTTCGGCCAGGATCGGCCTAGTGCCCTCCATCATGCAGGAGACGCAGGTGCCGGAAACATTGGCGGGACGCTCCGCCAACAGCATTTTGGAGGGGTTGTCCACCTCTTCAAGCCCCTCCTCCCCCATTTCGAAGACCCCGATCTCATTGGTGGAGCCATACCGGTTTTTCACTGCCCGCAGTATCCTGAAGGAAAGCTGTTTGTCCCCCTCAAAGTACAGCACTGCGTCCACCATGTGCTCCAGCACCTTTGGCCCGGCAATGGCCCCGTCCTTGTTTACATGGCCGATGAGGAAAATGGGAATATCAGAGGTTTTTGCGGTATGGATCAACATTTGGGTACATTCCCGCACTTGAGTGATGCTCCCTGCGCCGGAGGTATAGGCGCTGGCTGTCATAGTCTGGATGGAATCCACAATGACGATCTGCGGCCTGGTGTTTTCAATCAGGGCCGTCACTGCGTCCATATCGGTGACGGATACCAGGGATAGGCTGTCGGTATCCACCTTCAGCCGGTTGGCGCGGAGCTTGATCTGCCGCTCGCTCTCCTCTCCGGAGACGTAAAGAATGGAATAGGACTGGCCCAGGTATTGGCAGATCTGAAGCATCAGGGTGGACTTGCCGATTCCGGGATCGCCCCCCACCAGGATCAGCGACCCGCGGACAATGCCGCCGCCCAGCACCCGGTCCAGCTCACTGAGGCCGGTGTGATAGCGCTCCTTGTCGTCAGCGGTGATGGAGGAGAGCTTTTTGGGCTGGACAAATCCCCCGCCTTGGTAGGAGCCCTCTAGCGGTAAGTCGTCCCGGGCAGAGACAGGGCCTCCCCCAAGCCCCTTGGAGGAGCGGGAGGAGGTCTGGCGTATCTGCTCCTGCAAAGTGTTCCAGTTGCGGCACTGGGGGCATCTGCCATACCATTTGGGCGATTCATATCCGCACTGATCGCATACAAAGACGGTTTTAGATTTTGTAGCCATGGTTTCCTCCTAAAAAAGTCGAATCCAACAAATCAATCATCATCAAAACTGACGCTTGGCGAAAGATAGCCGGCGGCTGCCGAAAGCACTGCCAGGGCAACCTGCTTCTGATATCCCTGCTGCGTCAGCTTTTGGCACTCCTGGGGGTTGGATAAAAAACCGCATTCCACCAAAACGGCCGGCTGTTTGGCGTTGTAAAGCAGGAACAGCTCGCTTCCCGCCTTTTTGATCTCCCGCTGGTTTTCCGGCTGGAGAAGGGCTTTAAAAGAATCCTGTATCCCCTTGGCCAACTGCTGGCTTCCCGGATGGTTGGGACTGTAAAATACCTGTGCGCCATAGTATTTGCTCTGCTGGAATTTATTCTGATGTATACTGATAAAAACAGCATTATTATGGGCTTGCATCGTTTTCAGCCGGTTGTGCATATCGGATACCTTTCTCTTGCGGGTGGTGTTCCCGGCAGAATCATCAGCGGTGGACACATCCTCCTCCCGGGTCATCACCACGCGGTACCCGCAGACCCGGAACAAATCCCGGAGCTTCAGGCTGATTCCCAGGTTGATATCCTTTTCCACCACCTTGTTGCAAACCGCTCCACCGTCAAACCCTCCATGTCCCGGGTCCAGGATAATGGCAGGGGTCATATCCGGAGTCATGGAGACAGCAGCATCAACAGCGGCAGAATATGCAACCTGACTGAAGGCCAGAAAGGCGGCGAACAGGATGGCGGGAATCAGCGGCAGAGCTAGCCAGCGCATAAACGAAAACCTCCTTAACCACAAAGCACAGCAGCAAATTTATTATACAGGATTTTTTCGGGATTGGGTAGATATTTGGGGATAGAATACGAAATTTCATCCATACAGTCTATGAAAGGGAAAGGACAAATATGTGATCTTTGGAGGAAAAGAGACCGCAGATCAGAATAATAGTTGACAATTCGCCTGAATCCGTTTATCCTAATAATAAAGAGGCCGCGTTTTGTATGAAAAAGGGGAATGAAACCGCGGCAAATTCATAAAAAATCCACAGGAGGAAAAGATAATGAACTATGTAATAGGGATTGATATCGGAACATCCGGCACAAAATCGGTTCTCTTCGATGAAAAGGGGGACGGGATCGCTTCCAGCACAGCGGAATATCCCATGTATCAGCCCCAAAACGGTTGGGCGGAGCAGGATCCCAACGACTGGTGGAACGCGGTTGTATACACGGTTTACGATATCATCCGCAGCAGCGGCATCGATCCCTCGGACGTCAAGGGCGTGGGAATGTCCGGCCAGATGCATGGTCTGGTGATGCTGGACGAGAACAACGAGGTACTGATGAACTCCATCATCTGGTGCGACCAGCGTACCGCCCGGGAATGTGAGGAAATGACCCAAAAGGTAGGGGCGGACCGGCTCATCCAGATCACCGCCAACCCGGCCCTCACTGGCTTTACTGCCTCCAAAATCCTGTGGGTGCGCAACAACAAGCCGGAAATCTACGCCAAATGCCGCCACATCCTGCTGCCCAAGGATTACATCCGCTTTAAGCTCACGGGAGAGTTTGCCACCGATGTTTCCGACGCCTCCGGTATGCAGCTTTTGGACATTCCCAACCGCTGCTGGTCCGACGAGGTTCTGGATAAGCTGAATATCTCCAAATCCCTGCTGGCCAAGGTCTACGAATCTCCGGAGGTGACGGGAACGGTCACTGCTGAGGCCGCTTCCAAGACCGGGCTGAAGGAGGGTACCATCGTTGTGGCTGGGGCTGGTGACAATGCGGCGGCAGCTGTCGGGACCGGAATCGTCCGGGACGGCAGGGCCTTTACCACCATCGGGACCTCCGGGGTGGTGTTCGCCCACACCGACAACATCTCCATCGACCCAAAAGGACGGGTACATACCTTCTGCTGCGCGGTTCCAGGGTGCTGGCATGTTATGGGGGTGACCCAGGCGGCGGGCCTCTCTTTAAAGTGGATCCGGGACAACTTCTGCCAGGCGGAAACCGAGACCGCCCGCGCCATGGACGCCAGTCCCTACTATCTCATGGATATGGAAGCCGCCAAGTCCCCTATCGGCTCTAACCGCCTGCTGTATCTCCCCTATCTCATGGGCGAGCGCACCCCTCACCTGGACCCGGACTGCCGGGGCGTGTTCTTCGGCCTGTCCGCCATGCACGAAAAGCGGGATATGATCCGCGCTGTGATGGAAGGGGTTGCCTTCTCTCTCAACGACTGCATGAACATCCTGCGGGAGATGAACATCGACATCCAAGACATGATGGCCTGCGGCGGCGGCGGGACCAGCTCAGTCTGGCGGCAGATGCTGGCTGACCTGTACGGCTGCCAGGTGAGCACCGTCAACTCCAAGGAGGGTCCGGCCTTGGGCGCGGCGATTCTGGCCTTTGTTGGCGCGGGGATCTACCCGGATGTTGTAACCGCCTGCGACACGCTGGTAAAAAAGAACAAGACCCAGGAGCCCAGCCAGGAGAACGCGGAGAAATACGCTCCCTTCTACCGGCTGTACACAGAGCTTTATAAGGACCTGAAAGAGGACTTTAAGAAGCTGGCTGCCATTCAATAGGCTTTTGCAGGGGACTGTCCCGGGAGGGATGGCGGATTGCCCCTGTTTCAGACATACCGGATAACAGTAGGGGCTTCCAACATATCTGAATGTTGGAAGCCCCTACTTGTTTTCGGCGTTGTCAGCGCCGGCGGAAAAGCCCGTCCGCGTCTCCCCGGAAGCGTCCCCTCCGCGGCTTGGCGCGTCGTTGAGAGTGCTCCCGGTTCGGCGAAATCAGCAATACACAATTTTAATGCGGTAGCTGTCAAACAGCCTTTTCCATTTGACGTCGGGTATCCTGTCTGTGATAATGGCGGAGATTTTCTCCAAAGAACCCAATTTCACATGGCCGATCCTCCCGAATTTGGTGCTGTCGCAGAGCATGATCCTCTCTGCCGCGCATTGGATCATAACGCGCTTTACAGCGGTATCTGCCTCGTCGCTTTCAAACATCTCCCCTGCCTCGGAAAGCCCCCGGCAGGAAAAGAATACTTTACCGGCGAAATAATTTTCCTGGATCAGGCGGCTGGCCATGTCCCCCACAAAGGACTGATTGGTCCGTGAGAGCTGCCCACCCACCCCTACCAGCTTGATCTCCGGCTGATGGCTCAGCTCGTTGATAATGGGGAGGGAATTGGTGACCACCCGTATTTCACTGAATTTTTTGATGGCCCGGGCAAGAAAGAGAGCTGTGGTGCTGGCGTCCAGAAACAGGGTGTCCCCCGGCTTGACCAGTCCCGCCGCGGAGGCGGCGATTTTGGTTTTCAGGGGAAGATTCATGTTCTGGCGTATCTCCGCAGAAATATCGCTTATGCTCCCCTCGTTGGGCACCGCGCCGCCATGGGTTTTGATAATGTGCCCCTCCTGCTCCAGCAGCATCAGATCCCGGCGGACAGTTTCCTCCGTCACGCCGCCCATCTGGGCCAGTCCGGAAACAGTGGCGATCCCATGCTGGTTGATGGTGTCCAAGAAAAGTTTTCTCCGTTCAATGGCCAGCACCAAAGCTCACCCCCTTCTGCCGCAGCTTTCAGTGAAAATATGTATCCGCTTACAGGTAGCGCCAAAGCTCCTCATGAGGGGCGGCGATTACCGAGGTACCGGTCAGCAGTCCCTGATCCTTGGCGTAACGGCTCCCCGCCTCCACCGCAGCGGTCACGTCCCCCACATGTCCCGTCAGCATGACGAAGCCCTTGCCTCCCATGCCCCTGGAAATGCGCAGGTCCATGATCTCCACGCTGGCAGCCTTGATCGCCGCGTCCGCAGCTTGGATCGCGCTTGCCCCGGAAAACGTCTCGATGATCCCCAGGGACCCCTGGGACGCCTGGGCGGGGGCGCCCATCAGCGCCTTGACCACCCTTTGATCCACCCTGCCCAGCCGCACCGCGTCGATGACGTATTTGCCGTAGTTTGCCTTAATGCGGTCCAGCGCCACCTGTACGTCGGAGATTTCGCCGGTCAGGATGATCTCGTACTTGCCGGGACAGGAGGGCTGTGCGGCAACAATGTTTACTCCCGCTGATTTCAGCGCCTCGTCGCAGGCCTCCACGCCCTTTGCAATGCTTTTCAGTTCTGCAATTCCGATTGAATACAACATTCTGCTACCTCACACCTCCTGTGCATTGAATTTGGATTTTCCCGCCAGGGCCAGGGTCCACACTTTCCACAATCCCTTCCCAGGAGGCGTGGATGGCGGCGGATGGGGCGCCTTCGGCGGCTTTTGCCACCATATCACCCTTCTTCACCCTGTCGCCGGGCTGAACCACCGGTTCCGCCGGTTTGCCGATGTGCTGGGAAAGATGGAGCACCAGCCGGGACGGCGCACTGTCCAGCTCGCCCACATCCTCTGGGATCTGGTCAAAGGGAAGCACCCCGATGCGGGACTGGAACCGTTCTGAGGGCACCATACGGTATTCCCTCTCCGGCGGAACTGCCGCCGGTTCTCCGGTATGAGCGTACCGGATCCGGTTGGCGCTCAGGGTTTTTTTGATCTCAGTCATCAGGGTCACAGGGCTGATCCCCTGGCAGCAGGCCATCAGCTCGCACACCCCACACCCGCTGCAAAGCTGGGCGCTGAGGTAGTCCTGGGGATTATCTACCGCAAAGGCTGCCACCGCCCTCACGGTGCGGCTCGGGCTGATGGGATAACCCACCAGAGCCCTGGTGCATAGATCGGAGCACATATTACACTGGCAGCAGACAGAAGAAGCCCTTTTCAGAATATGGGCAACCGACGCCGTTTTGCTGATCACCGCAGGGATATCCTCCGGCAGCACCAGCAGGGCTTTTGTGGTCTTTCGGATAAACGACGCGCTGGGGTCAATGAGCTTGCCCATGGCGGGCCCGCCGTCCAGGACAGCGCACCCTTCCGGGACCTCTATCCCGTAATGGGCGAAAAGCTCCCCCACGTTCATACCGACAGGCGCTTCCACAAAGAGCCTTCTTCCGACCTTGCCGGCAATGGTCACCCACTTGCTGGTCACCGGTTTTCCCTCTGCGGCCCGCTTGACGTTGTACACCGTCTCCACACTGGAGACGATCACCCCGGCGGTAAAGGGCAGGCATCCCGGCTGCACCACTCTCCCGGTGGTTTCGTAGATCAAAATGATCTCATCCCCCACCGGGTAGACGTTGGGTAGCTCATGGACCACAATGCCCTCCCCCAAGGACTGCCCTTGGGAAAGGCGCAGCCTCCTGGCCGTGTGCTCCTTGATGGAGAGAAAGCAGCTTTTGATGTTGGTGGCCTGCATGATGATCTGTGCGCCCCGCACAATATCATCCAGATACTTTTTCAGCAGATAGAAATCCGAATAAATGAGGGGTTCGCACTCCGCGCCGTTGATGATCAATGTGTCAACCCCGTCGTCCCGCAGTTTAAAGGCCAGCGGGAAGCCTGCGCCCCCCGCGCCGATAATTCCAGCGTTGGTGGCGATTTGCTTTAGTTCCTCCACAGAAAACTGCGGTTGTATGGAACCCATTTTTGATTCCTCCCTTCCTTTGGAGAAAAAGGCTGCAAAGGGCATTCCCCTGCCCCCTGCCTCTTTTCCCACAGGGAGCGCCAATTCTGCCAAACAATCAGGAGGGACCGGAGGCTATTCGTCTACAATTCCGACAATCACCATATCCACAGGGCAGTCCCGGCTGCCGGAAGCCACGCGGGCGCCGCTTCCGGATACGATCAGGACCTTTTCCCCGATGCCGGCCCCCACGCTGTCCACTGCAACGACATGGCGTCCAGTGGGCTTTCCGGCCTCCTGAATCTGGACCTCCAGGAATTTGAAACCGACCAGGTGTTCATTCTTCCTGGTAGAAACAATGTTGCCGATCACTCGTCCCACCAGCATAAGCTACTTTTCCCCTTTGCACTTGCAGTCGCCGCCGCAGTGCCCACAGGAACCCTTGGGGGCAATGTGTACCACCGCGCCCTGCCCGATTCCGGCGGCATTTGCGTCGTCGGTGTCAATGTGCATTTCCAGGCGGAACTTATCGCTGACGCGGATCTGCACGTCGTAAAAGCGGGTGCGCCGTTCGCCGTCCACCATAACGTCTACAAAGTCCCCATCCTTCAGGCTGCGGGCCGCAGCGTCAGCAGGGGTCATGTGGATATGGCGGTTGGCGATGATGCAGCCCTCCTTGATGGAGAGGACGCCCTTTGGCCCAACCACGGTCAGCGGCGCGCTCCCGGAGATATCCCCGGAGGGGCGTACCGGCG
>CATJCP010000088.1 GCA_949737515.1 uncultured Oscillospiraceae bacterium
AGCAGTCTCGCCGCGGATGATTACCATCATCAGGGGAATCTGCCGAACAATTTTGTACGAACCCTTCCTGCGGGGCAGCAGGCACTGAAAGCCATCGGAACATTCAAAGATGAATATCTGCTTGACTATATTAATGTGGAAGAGTTAGAGGCTAGGGAAAAATCCGATATTGATGAAAAGGTCGTAGAAAACGCTATTATTCATAATGTAAAGAATTTCATTTTGACTTTCGGAAAAGACTTTGCGTTTATTCGCAACCAGTATCACTTGGATGCCTTTGGAGAGGATCAGTATATTGATCTTTTGTTCTTCAATCGGGAACTGAATTGTCTTGTTGCTGTGGAATTAAAGAGAGGAAAATTCAAAACATCCTATCTGGGACAGCTGCAAGGATACTTAAGTGTACTTGACGGATTTGAACGCAAACCGCATGAAAATCCCGCCATAGGGATTATTCTTTGTAAGGACATGAACAAATCTTTTGTGGATTATGTAATTCAGGACTATACCAAACCGATGGGAGTAGCTACCTATAAAACATCGAAGGATATGTCTGAGCAATTGCGGAAAGCTCTGCCGGACATTGAAGATTTGAAGAAACTACTTGACGAAAATGAAGAATAAAATCTGTGGAGGTGCAATGTAGCAATTGTTCAGGAAGCGTTCGATATTCCAACTGATATCATGACAAAACTTCTTACTGGAGAATACCGTAGAACAGGCGGCATCGTAAGATATGCAATTGGTTCGAAGAAAGGTCAGATTGTAAAACATTTAGATCCCGTTGATTTAATGAACCTTACACATTTTTCGGGGAAAGAGATATTTAAATATTATATATATTTCCAGAAAAATTAAAATAATTGGGCGGGGGATATATTTAGGAGTACAATTTTATCAAAAAAGGAGAATGAAAATGTCTGATATACGGAAAGAGCAGGAGCGCGACGAACTTCATCGGGCAATATGGGCGATTGCTGATGAACTGCGAGGCAGTGTGGACGGATGGGATTTTAAATCCTATGTATTGGGCATGATGTTTTATCGCTATATCTCTGAAAATCTGACCAATTATATCAACGAGGGCGAGATTGAAGCCGGGAACGAGGGCTTTGATTATGCCCTGCTGTCTGATGAAGATGCAGAACAGGCCCGTGAAGATCTGGTCAAAACAAAAGGCTTTTTCATCCTTCCTTCTGAACTTTTTTGTAATGTCAGGAAAAGAGCGGCGGGCGATGAAAACCTGAATATGACTTTGGAGGCTGTCTTTAACCATATTGAGGAATCTGCAAAAGGCAGCGAAAGCGAAGATAATTTTGCTGGTTTGTTTGATGATATTGATGTAAACAGCAACAAACTGGGGGCTACCGTTGCCAAGCGCAATGCAAACCTTGTAAAG
>CATJCP010000089.1 GCA_949737515.1 uncultured Oscillospiraceae bacterium
GTGGAGACCTTCCGAAACATGGAGCTTCCCCAAAGGGGGAGGAGCCCGGTGGTGGACGTCCCCGCAGTTCTGGTCCACTCCCACGGTCCCTTCGCCTGGGGAACAGACGCCTTTAACGCGGTACACAATGCGGTGGTTCTGGAAGAAGTAGCCATGATGGCCTGGCACAACCGGATTATGCTGGGCGGCAGCATGGCTCCAATGCAGCAGGAACTTTTGGACAAGCACTTCCTGCGCAAGCACGGCCCCAACGCCTATTATGGGCAGAAATAAAACCATTTTGTATCAAGGTTAATGGGACTGAAAAACCAGGCCGGCGGCCTTACAGGGGCGCCGCCAGCCTGGTTTTTATTGTTTTCTATCTCTATTAAGGAGGAAGCCGTTTATGATAAAAGTACAAAACAGGGAGATCAAGCCCCAATACGTGATTTCAGGGGGTGAAAAACTCCCGGTCTACTCCTTTCAAACCATTGTCGTGGGCACCGGAGCAGCGGGCTTTAACGCTGCCGACACCCTTTACCGCCTGGGCAGGGAGGATATCGCCATTGTCACCGAAGGGCTGAAAATGGGTACCTCCCGCAACACCGGCTCCGACAAGCAGACCTATTACAAGCTGACTCTAGCCGGGAATGGCGGGGACTCGGTGCGGCAGATGGCCCAGACCCTCTTTGAGGGCGGAAGTATGCACGGCGACATCGCCATGACTGAGGCCGCCATGTCGGCGGGCTGCTTTTACAAACTGGTCAACCTGGGCGTCCCCTTCCCCCACAACCGCTTTGGAGAGTATGTGGGGTATAAGACCGACCACGATCCCCGCCAGCGGGCCACCTCCTGCGGCCCCCTCACCTCCCGCTACATGACTGAGCACCTGGAAAGGGCGGTGATGGAAAAGGATATCCCCATCTTCGACGGATACCGGGTGGTGGAGATCATCACCCAGGGGGATGGGGAGGAAAAACGGGCTGCCGGCCTGGTGGCGCTGGAGGCGGAAAAGGGCGGGCTGGTCCTCTTTTCCGCGGACAACGTGATATATGCCACCGGCGGTCCGTCGGCAATCTATCAGGCCTCGGTATACCCTCAGAGCCAGACCTGCGCCTCGGGAACCGCCCTGGCGGCAGGCGCACGGGGGATCAATGTCACCGAATCCCAGTACGGCATTGCCTCCACAAAGTTCCGGTGGAACCTTTCGGGGACCTATCAGCAGGTGATCCCCACCTATATCTCCACTGCGGCGGACGGCAGCGATCCCCGGGAGTTCCTGGACGGGTACTTTGCCACCCCTGGGGCCATGGCGGACGCGATCTTTCTAAAGGGCTATCAATGGCCCTTTGATCCCCGCAAGCTTGGAAGGGGCGGCTCCTCCATTGTGGATATGGCGGTCTTTGCCGAGACCAAAGAAAAGGGCCGCCGGGTGTTTCTGGACTTCCGGCGCAACCCTTCGGCGGTACAGACCCGGGAGGGAGGGCTGGATTTTTCCCTCCTGGGGCCGGAGACCAGGGAGTACCTGGAACGCTCTGGGGCAGTCCAGGACATCCCTATCCAGCGGCTGCGCCAGATGAACCCCCTGGCCTATCAGCTGTACCTGGACCACAACATCGATATTGCCAAGGAAATGCTGGAGATTGCCGTCTGCGCCCAACACAACAACGGCGGGCTTATGGGCAATCTCTGGTGGGAAAGCAATCTGAGGCATTTCTTCCCCGTCGGGGAGGTAAACGGGACCTTTGGGGTCTACCGTCCAGGGGGAACAGCGCTGAACTCCACCCAGGTGGGAAGCACCCGGGCGGCGCAGTTTATCAGTGAAAACTATTCTGAACCCCCCATGGGGGCAGAGGCTTTCGCCAAGGTGGCGGAACCGGCTGTCTGCAGATGTTTGGAGCTGATCCGCCGGGCAATGGGAAACGAGGGCGCGCCTTATCCCCAAATCCTGCGGAAAAAGTATCAGCAGCGGATGGACCTGTGCGGGGCATTTCTCCGGGATCTTCCCCAGGTGGAGGAGGCTATCCGGGAATGTAAAGAAGATCTGGCGGAGATGGACCGGTCTGTCTATGCCCAAATCCCCAGCCAGCTGCGGGATGTGTTCATCAACCGGGATATCCTTTACACCCAATACGTATACCTCTCGGCCATAGCGGAGTATATCCGCCGGGGCGGGAAGAGCCGGGGCTCCTATCTGGTGGGGGCAAGGGACCTGTCCGGATGTGCGGAGCATGGGGTCCAAACCGAGCTGGACAACGGCGCGTTCAGCGGCCAGGCCTGCGAGGTGGCCTTTGACCGGGAGAACATGGCCTGCTCCTTTGCCTGGGAGGCGGTCCGGCCTATCCCGGAGGGGGAAAGCTGGTTTGAAACGGTTTACAACCAGTATATCCGCCATGAGGTAATCCGATAAGAAAACGCTTCGCCAGCCGTTTCAACCGGTTGGCGAAGCGCTTCTTTTCCCACAGAGCTATATTTTGTCCTTGATCCCATTGAGGTTCAGCAGCTCCCGCACCTCCGCCGGGGACGCTGTATCGTGGCCCATGCAGCGGACGATCTCCGCCATCCTTTTCACCAGCTCCACGTTGTTCGCCGCCTGCCTCTCCCCGTCATAGGGGCTGTCTTCAAAACCGATCCTTACCAAGGAGGCCCCCATGGCAATGGCGGAGGTGAGGATATCAAAACTCCTCCGGCCAAAATGGGTGATCCCCCACATGGCGTCCCTGGGAATAAAGGAACGCATGGCCACAAGGTGGTCAACCGTGGCAGGGGTGGTGCAGGGATGCCCCAGGACAATGTTGTACAAAACCGGGCTGCGGAATGGCAGCTCCTTGGCCAGCTCCGTCACCCGGTTGATCATCCCAAGCTCAAAGCACTCGATCTCCGGAAGGATGCCGTGGCCATATATCTCGCGGACACAGTACTTTACATCGTCATCTGGGTTCTGATAAACAAGCCGGCCCAGGTTGACGGAACCGGGATTCAGGGAAGCGGTCTCCACCCGCTCATAGGAGAGAGGGGCGCATCTCTGGCGGATATCCATCTGGGAGACGCCGCCGGTGGAAGCCTGTATTACAATATCTGATTTTGAGCAGACCTCCTCCACGATCTCCCGAAAGGTGGTCAGGTCATCGGTCAGCTTTCCGTCCCGTCCTTTTACATGGAGGTGAACCATCCCGGCTCCCGCCTGGGCGGCTTCCACAATCTCCGCGGAGAGGGCCTGGGGATCGATGGAATCCGATGGGCCCGGCACCGGGGCCAGGGAAAGGATGATCTTTCGCTTTCCGTCCATATATCAGTCTCCTTTCCCGCCATCCTGGCCTGTCAGGATGGCGACGGTCTTTTTCAAGGTGTCCTCGTTTCCCACATTGCCGGGGAATATCACATAGGGGATCCCCGGAAAACGGCTTTCTTCGCCAATAAACCACACTGGGATTCCCGGCTGAATCTGTCCGGCGGCCCTGGCCCTGCGCACCTTCAGGGCCTTTACCCCCACATCGCTGGAGGTGATGCCGCCCTTTGCCAGGATAAAGGAGGGACGGGCGGTAAGGCGGGAAGCAATGGAGGTGACTGCATCGGAAATGGCGGTGGCGATGCGCAGCTCGTCCTCCGGGTTGCCGGTGTTCAGATCCAGCCGCTCCCGGCGGGTACAGACCGCCGCCGTCTTTCCGGCGCGGATGAGCCGGTCCGCCGCTTCAGCCGCCCTCCTTGCCTCTTCCTCCAGCTTTTCCGGCCACAGGGCCAGATGCTGGTCAAAGGTGACGAATTCCACCCCCGGCAGCGCTTTCAAGGCTTCCAACTGAGCGGTGGTCTTTTTGGTGTGGGAGCCGGCGATGATCAGCCCACCCCCGGCAGCCCCATCCGGAATCAGCTCCCGGCGGGACAGGAGGGGCCGGGAAGAAATCCCCCCGGCAGCCTTGACAAATGCGGCAGCGGTACGGTACAAAAACCGCTTTCCATGGTCCAGCGCATCGTAGAGGGCGGCACAGAACACCATCACGTCGCACTCGTCTAGGGCGTTGACCACAACCTTTCCAAACCCCTCTATCTCTTCCAGCCGCGCCGCAACAGCGGACACATCCTGGCTTCTCAAAAGGGACAGGGGAATTTCCGTCACCCCGGCGGCCCTATACGCCCCCTTGGTCTTCTCCTCCACCCACTCCCTCAAATCAGATCTGTGGTAGCCGAAGGTCTTGTCCTTAGCAAATTCAGTCTCCCCTGCCGGCGTTAAAATCCCATTTTCTAATACATAATGTATATTTTCCAGGGTATACCGCCCTCCCTCTTGGAAGAAGGGCAGGAGGATCTCCCCGTCAAAGGGCCGGCTGCCCTCCCCCTCCAGGGTGCGGCAGAGGGTTTCGGTCTCCAGGGGATAGTGTCCCCGCAGGGTGGAATCTCCCCGGCTGACCAGCAGGTAATCCTTTCCGGTCTTCCGGGATGCCTCTGCAACCCGGTGGGCAATCTCCCGATGAACCTCTCTGGTCTTTTCAGAGGAAAAGCTTCGGGAATTGGTCAGGATGAAAAATGTCCGCTCCTCCTCCTGAAACCCGGCGTCTATCGACTCCTGGCTCCAATCCGTATAAACCGATATATCATGTACTGTTTGGATTCCAGTGGGATCGTCGTCCAACACAACCAGCTTCCTGCTGCTCCTTTCCAGGCGGGCAAAGAGCATCCTTTCCGCCTGTTCCCGATCTACGCCGGGATATTGTGCAAGGGCCTCTTCAAAGGGTATCTGTTCCATATCGCTCCCTCCCCATCAGTCCAGAGAGGGTTGATTCTCTACGTGGAGCATTTTCTCTACCATCGGCGCCCTATCGTATATCTTTCTATTGGAATACAGCGGGTAATAGGTTCCCTGGGGATCGATTCCCACCACGTCGTCGCCCAGCCACTTGGTGCGGTATTCCAAATTCACCGCCTTTTCGGTGGTGACCCGCTCCATCATGGGGAAAGTAAGGGTAACAGCATCGCCCGCCTTGATACCGGCCAGCTTGATAAAACAGGTTTTCAGCCAGGGAAGCTGGCGGCCGTTGTATTGCCTGCTCTCCCCACCGGCAGAGCGGATTTCCACATTGGCTGCACCGTAGGGAATCCACTCCGGCGTGCGTACCTGGAGCTCTGGGATATCGCAGAGGGCTTCAACGACCACCTTACCCTCATGGGGCAGATAGCTGTATACATTGAGTTTATTTGTAGACCGGTTCAACAGCATATTGACGCTGACCCGGCCATTCTTTTCCGTGACAATGTGGGACCAGGCGTTATACAGCCCCCTGGTGCCGCCAGCCAGGCAGCAGGTCTGCACATCCATGATGTGCCCCCGTCCCCATTGGCCGGAGTAGACGAAGTCATTGGGCGCGGCGTACCCCGCAAAGGCCCCCTGAAGCCGGTCAGCCACCTTGTAATAGGTGCGGTTCGCCGTGTCCTTGTCCTTTTTGTCATATTGCTTAATCCAACTGGTATCCAGCAGCTGGGCCTCGGTGAGGTGTCCCCGGATAAACCGCTCCGCAACGCCCCAGTACTCGGTATACCCCTTGGAGGCCAGGATAATCGCCGTTCCGATGGCGTCCACCAGGGTACAGGTCTCGTGCTCATAGGCCTGGTCGTACAGATCCCCCGGCGTCCAGCCAAAGGAGGTGCACTTGGTCCTGGCCCAGTCAAAACACTTCTTCACATAGGCCAGGAGGAAGCTGTCGTCGGTGACGTCTGCAAACCGGGCGATAGAGGCCAAAGTTCCCATGCGGGTGTGGAAGTGGCCGTTGCGGTAGCCCAGGGCCGCGTTAAAACTGCCGTCCTCCCCAAATACGCCGCTCCGTTCCACAATATTGGCGACAAAGTTCTCCGCCAGCTCCAGGGCGTCCCGGCTTCCTGTGAGCTGGTAGTAGCGGATGATGGGAAATACCTGGCGGCCCCACATGGCGGCAGGATCCGGACAGAGCCGGGTGTGGACCGCGTCAAAGGAGGGCCAGCCGTGCTCCGTGAACTCTGAGGCAGGGTAATACCAAGAGTCCCGCTCCTTTCTGGCAATCCGCTTCAGGGCCGCCACATGGCGGTCAGCCGCCTCCTTGGCCTGCTCGTCCCCCGTCTCCATAAACCAGGTGGTCAACCCCAGCAGCACTGCCCGCTGGTCGATCATACTGGCGCTGTCCTCAAAGCGGGACATGTGCTCAGCAATCGTCTTTTCGCTGAAATTGTTCCGGCGGTAGTTCAGGCCATCGGGCTTGAAAAAGGAAAGCAGATTTTGGTGGTAGTGCCGCTCTACTTCCTCCCCGTAAGCGCTGCCGGTCATTCTCCTGGCGAGGATGACCGCATCGGTCAGCCTGCCATGGCTGGAGCCGTAATCCCAATTACCATGGCTCATCCAGGCGGGATCTGACTGGAAAAAGCCGCTGAAAAAGGGGATGTACTCATGCTCCTCGTCCGCCACCCCGATCATGGCATGAAGGGAATGGGCAGCCCTGTCCTCCAGGGTCAGCGTGTCAGGGATCAGCAGTTTTCGCTCCTGTGGCATATTGAAACACTCCTTGTATTAACCATAGCTTTTTGGGCTTGCTTGTCTGTAATCGATCATCCATGCTCTATATCCGATGGAGGCGGATCAGTCCCATCAGCCCATAGGGATGCAGATGGTATTCCGGACTGTACTCGCTCCCTGTAGTCCGGAAGCAGTGGCAGTTTGTATTCATGGTCTTTCCAACCCTCTGATGGAACGGCCCAAGCAAATTCCGAGGACTGCTTACAACCTGGATGTCGATCTCCGCAGTCTCCCCAGCTTTCACCAAACTTGTGACATCAATATATTTCTGGCAGCTGGTAAACACATCCCCAAGCTGCTTGCCGTTGACCGAAAGCCCTACTACAGAGGCGCTGGCCTTTTCCAGGCTGAGGAAATATGTACCGGTCCTTCCCTCCGGAACCGGGAGAGCGGCATGATAGGTGACGGTCCCGCAATAGTGGGGCAGTCCCTGGAGGCACCAGTCCCCGTTTACCAGAAAAGCCGGCAGCGCCGCGATCTCCCGCGCCGTGTTTACGCCAAAGCCGCCCAGGAGATAACAGTCTTCAAACTCTGTGCGGTTCATGTAATTGGCGGAAACGACAATGGTGTTCTCCCCCGACTCAAATTCCGGCAAAGGGATTTTGGCAAACGCCCTGTCGAGAAACCACCCGTTGGGGGAGACGTCCAGGGGAACGCCATTGAAGGAAATTTCATAGTCCTCCCCATGCTCCACCACCAGGAAGCATTCCCCTTGAGGGATATCCCGCACCTGGAAGCGGAAGGAGAATTCCACCGGGATCCCATCCTTAGGATGGGGGGTGTTGATCCACTTGTACCGCTGGGCAATGCCGTTTTCGCAAATAGGCCTCATTCCCAGAGCGGAGCGAAGCTGGTCCTGGGCCTGCCAGACCTCCGTCTCATCGGACCAGGCCCCGTTCAGAAACCTCCACCGGCACTTGTCCAGGGTCAGGGCATTGGGAAGATCCAAAGAATAGCGGTAGCGAGGCGCGGCAGCGGATACACAGGCGCTCTCCAGGACAGCGGGCGTAAGGGCGGCCTTCTCCCCGCCGGCTTCCATCGGAACGCCTTTTTCAATGACATAAAGCTTGGACTCATTGCCGCTGAAGTACTCGGAAAGCTCCATTCGCTCCAGACAGGAGGAACGGCGCTCCCGGCTGCCGCCGGTAAGGGGATCAAGCTGGGTGATTTTCCCGGAAATATTGGCGGAAAGGGTGACGGAATACCCCCTGTCCCTGTCGTTGTTCACCACAAAGAGGGAGAAATGGTCCCCGCAGTCCTTCAGTAGGTACAACAGGCTGGGAATCTCACATCCATCCGGTCCGGCGAGGGAAACCTTCCGTGGCAGCAGAGACTCCAGGACAGAGCACACCTGGTTGGGATTTTCCACCACAGCGAGGTTTGGATGTTGAAACAGCTGTTCCAAATCCTGACTGGGAACTCCTTCAACCATGGTAGGGAGCGGACGGACTGCCACCGCCTTGCCGCCCTGGTCCAGGAACTGTTTCAGCAGGTCAAAGGTTGAGCGCAGCATGGTGTCAATAGGGGGAACCACCACCACAGGATACGTAATCCGGCCCACGGTAAGGGAACCATTCTCCGCCCTTCCCTCCTGGGAAAGGATAATTTCATCCCCCAAATCATAATCATAGTGACAGCCGGAGAGATAGGTGAGGAATTGGTTGAACTGCTCTCCATAGGCGTTGATAGCCGGAAGGTCCCGGTCGTTGGAGCGGTTGGGTACGCCATAGGGGTTACATCCCAACCGGCTCCAGGCAGTGGAAGCAGGATGTAGCACCAGCACATCCCGGACCGCGTCGCCTTCGGACATGACCAGGGAGACGCGGGAGAAGTAATCGTCGATATCATGGTTTTTGTTCCACCAGGCGGTCTGATAGTTAAACACAGGAGGATAATCCCGTTTGCGGCATCCGGCAATGGAATAGAGGGCCAGGTGCTGGCAGCGGATGTTGACCCCATGGACAAACTGCCAATCCCCCACCCATTTCTGTCCGTCAAAGGTGAACTCCCAGCCGGTGCAGCCATAAGTTTCAGACAGCATCCACTTCTTCCCCAGCTGGTTGACAACGCTGGCGCACTGCTTTACTGTAATGGTTTCAGCGCAGCGCTCGGTGAGCATATCGATTCCTGGGACGGTCATATGCCGGTAATGGGGCATAATGGCGCCTCCAACTTTTGTACCCAGCCCCAGCTTATCCTCCTGGAGGAGATGGCCGGTAAAGGCAAGGTCATTGTCCTGGCACCACTGGCCGATTTGCTGGAAATAGGCCTGGTCATACAGCTCGGTAATGGTCCGCCAGAAATCATGGCGGGCTTTTTCCTGGCCCTTGCCGTTAAAAAAGATCACCGGCAGGGTGTCGAAAATATCATATCCTCGCTGCCTTTGAAAAAATTCCGGAAAGGTATAGGTCCAGGGGAGCCATGCCCGGTCTTCCGGGAAATGGGTGTGGCTGTCCGCAAGGCCTGGCTCGTCGGTGAAGATGCCGGGGACGGTTTTGCCAAACTCCGCCCCGGCATTGGCCAGGTATTTTTCGTGGGTGGCGTCAATAAAACGGCGGACCGACGCGGCGTTTAGGTTGTCTGGAGGGGTTTCGTCGTTAAACCATTCGCTTTTAAAACAAATCTCCACGCGGAAGATCATAAAGTATTCCCCTTGAGGAAGGGTTACTTCCTGAACCTCCTCCAGGTTTTGGACGCGCTGGTACTCGGTGCAGTCCATACCCTGTGCGGAAACGCGGTATACTGCCTGAACATCCGACAGGATGTGAGGCAGGGTCTGGGACAGCTGGAGGGTAAGGCCCTTGTAGCGGGAATCGTCTCCTCCGGTCTCCATAATAGATCCTCCCGCCGTACCGGAGGGCCAGCGGTCCTCGTCGTAAAGCCAGGCCTTCATATCCAGCTCTTTGGCTGTTGCCACCGCCCGGCGGATGCAGCGGAGCCACTCCTCACCCATATAGGGGGTCTCCAGCCCCTCCCGAGAGTGCATAAAAAAGCCGCCTATCCCCTGTTCCTTCATGTCGCGGATCTGCCGCTCCACCTCGTCAGGATCCATCTGGCTGTTCCAGGCCCAAAACGGCGCGGAACGGTACTGTGAGGGCGGATTTTGAAATTGGTGTATCATACTTTCCAGCATTTATTTGCCTCCGTTCATAAAATAGAACAATTTTGTATACATAATAATCATACTCCATCTTCTGCTGGTCCGCAATATAAAATATTCGGCGATTTGTTAAAGATTTGATTGGGTTCATTGTAAAATGAAATATATCGAAAGGAACCAAGGCAAGAGTTCCACTGTCAAAAGAGCGGGGGGAGTGCGTTTGGCCCCCATACAGAGAAACGGCATAGCCCCAAAGCTACGCCGTTTCCGAAAAACAACTTATACCAATTATTAGTTCTGTCCCTGCATGGCGTTCATGGCGTCCTTCCGGGACAGGTTGATTCTGCCCTGCTGGTCGATCTCTGTGACCTTTACAAAGATCTCATCGCCTACATTGACCACATCCTCCACCCGGTTGACGCGGTGATTCTCCAGCTTGGAGATGTGCACCAGTCCTTCCTTGCCGGGGGCAATCTCAACAAAAGCGCCAAAGGCCATCAGGCGGGTGACGCGCCCTTTATAGATTGCGCCGACTTCCGGATCCATGGCAATGGTCTTGATGATCTGGAGGGCACGGTTGCAGTTTTCCATGTTGATGCCGGAGACAAATACCGAACCGTCTTCCTCAATGTCGATCTTGACATCGCATTCAGCGCAGATCTTCTGGATCACCTTGCCGCCGGAGCCGATTACTTCCCTGATCTTATCCGTGGGGATCTTAATGGAAAGCATCTTGGGCGCGAACTCCGAAAGCTGGGGGCGGACAGCGGGAATGGCTTTGTTCATCACCCCGTCCAGTATGGCGATTCTGCCCTCCCGGGTGGTTTCCAGGGCCTGCTTAATGATCTCAAGGGTAAGTCCCTCGATCTTCATATCCACCTGGATGGCGGTAATGCCCTTATGGGTGCCGCCTACCTTAAAGTCCATATCACCGAAAAAGTCCTCCAGTCCCTGGATATCAATCATGGTATCCCACCGGTCCCCTTCGGTGATCAAGCCGCAGGAAATGCCGGCAACTGGGGTTTTGATGGGGACGCCCGCATCCATCAGGGCCAAAGTGGAACCGCAGATGGAGGCCTGGGAGGTGGAACCGTTGGAAGAAAGAACCTCGGAAACAAGCCTCATGGCGTAGGGGAACTCCTCCACAGAGGGGAGGACTGCCTCCAGCGCCCTTTCCGCCAAAGCGCCATGGCCAATCTCACGCCGGCCGGGACCGCGGCTGGGACGTGTCTCTCCCACAGAATAAGAGGGGAAATTGTACTGGTGCATATATCTCTTGGTGGTTTCCCCGTCGATGCCGTCCAGGCTCTGGGAATCGCTGATGGGTCCCAAAGTGGCAATGGTCAGCACCTGGGTCTGTCCCCTGGTGAACATGCCGGAGCCATGAACCCTGGGGATTAGGCCAACCTCTGCCCCCAAAGGACGAATTTCATCCATCTTGCGGCCGTCGACCCGTTTTCCCTCATCCAACAGCCAACGGCGCACAACGTGCTTCTGCAGCTTGTAGATGCATTCGTCGATCATTGGGATGTTCTCCGGATACTTTTCGTCAAACTCAGCGTGGATCTTGTCCACAATGGGGGCCAGACGGGCCTCCCGGATGTTTTTGTCATCGGTGTCCAGGGCATATTTAATATCGTCAATGGCAAAATTCATAACAGCGTCGAACATATCATGGTCGACTTCTTTGGACTCAAACTCAAATTTGGGCTTGCCGATCTCCTTCTGAACCCCGGCAAGGAAAGCTACCATTTTGCTGTTGACTTCCTGGCCCTTGGCAATCGCTTCCAGCATCACGTCCTCGGGAACTTCTTTGGCTCCGCACTCCACCATGACGATCTTGTCTGCGGTGCCGACAACAGTCAGGCTCAGGTCGCTGTTCTGGCGCTGCTCATAGTTTGGGTTGACAATGATCTCCCCCTCTACCAGGCCCACGTTTACGCCGCAGATAGGCCCGTGGAAGGGAATATCCGAAACCGAAAGGGCAAAGGAAGTGCCCAGCATACCGGCGATTTCCGGCAGAAAATCGGGCTCCACTGAGAGGACGGTCATGACAATGGACACATCGTTGCGCATATCCTTGGGGAACAAAGGACGAATGGGGCGGTCCACCAGCCGGGAATTCAGAATCGCTTTATCGGTGGGGCGGCCCTCCCGCTTAATAAAGGAGCCGGGGATGCGGCCCACCGAGTACATCTTCTCCTCAAAATCCACAGACAAGGGAAAGAAATCAATTCCCTCCCGGGGCTTCTGGGAGGCAGTCGCGTTGACCAAGACTGTAGTGCCGCCATACTTAACCAAAACGGAGCCGTTGGACAGCCCGCACATCTTACCCGTTTCAAAGACAACCTTCTGCCCCGCAAAGTCTGTTTCAAACACGCGGTATGCGTTAAAATCCATTTCCTTATAAAATGCCACCTGTTTTACCTCCATTTTCTTTTTTCAGGCGGCTCGGTTTAGCAATGAATCCAAAAAACCGCTGTCCGCTGCCGCGATTTTTTCGATTTACTGCTAAAGCTGCGGGCACGCCTGAAAGATTTTCTTTTTGTCTTTGGTTTTACACTCCATGGCAAAAAGGCAGACACATAATCGCGTCTGCCTTCCCCAAGTACGTTATTACTTACGCAGGCCCAGCTTGGCAACAATAGCCCTGTACCGCTCAATGTCCGTCTTCATCAGGTAGTTGAGCAGATTGCGGCGGTGGCCAACCATTTTCAGCAGGCCACGGCGGGAATGATGGTCCTTTTTGTGGATCTTCAGGTGCTCCGTCAGGTCTGCGATGCGCTGGGTCAATACCGCGATCTGGACCTCGGGAGAACCGGTGTCCTTTTCATTGATGCGGTATGTTTCAATAATAGATGTCTTTTGATCTTTTTGCATCATATGGGTTTTATCACCTCTTTATAGATTTGGGGGCCGTTCCAATGGCTGTGGAACCATAGGCGTTCCCCAGGCCCGCTTAATCTCCGTACAGGGAAGGTGACGTCTCTCTACCAAAGAGCTGAAACCACTGACCGAGACTAAGTGGAAAAGGCTGACATATTGTGGAGTACATCAGCCTTTTTATGATACCATAGTTTTAGGGGCTTGTAAAGCGGTTCTGTTAAATCTTTTTCAAAAAAACCGGGAACCTGGCGGAAAAACTATCCCTCCACCTTTGGCAGCTGGGAAACGGCCTTTTTCAGCTCTTCGTCGGTGGGGATGTAGTCCTGCATCTCTCCATCGTTAAACCTCTGGTAGGCAACCATATCAAAGTATCCTGTTCCGGTAAGGCCGAACACGATATTCTTTTCCTCCCCAGTCTCCCTGCACTTCATCGCCTCGTCAATGGCCACCTTAATGGCATGGCTGCTCTCCGGGGCCGGAAGGATTCCCTCCACCTTGGCAAACATCTGCGCCGCCTTAAAGACCTCTGTCTGCTCCACGCTTCTGGCTGTCAGCAGCCCCTGGTCATACAGCTCGGAAACGGTGGAGCTCATGCCGTGGTATCTCAGCCCGCCCGCATGGCTGGCCGACGGAATAAACCCGCTGCCCAAAGTGTACATTTTTGCCAGAGGACAGACCTTGCCGGTGTCGCAGAAATCATAGGCGTATACGCCGCGGGTCAGGCTGGGGCAGGAAGCGGGCTCCACCGCAATGATATCATAGCTGGCCTCGCCCCTGAGCATCTGCCCCACGAAGGGAGAGATCAGCCCGCCCAGGTTGGAGCCGCCCCCTGCACAGCCGATGATGGTATCCGCCTTGACGCTGTACTTGTCCAGGGCCGCCTTGGTTTCCAGTCCGATCACCGATTGATGCAGCAGCACCTGAGCCAGCACCGACCCAAGGACATACCGGTATCCCTCTTGGCTGACCGCCGCCTCCACTGCTTCCGAAATGGCGCAGCCCAGGCTCCCGGAGGTTCCAGGGAATTCCGCGTTGATCCTGCGTCCGACCTCTGTCTCCATGGAGGGGGATGGGGTCACCTTCGCCCCATAGGTGCGCATAACCTCCCGGCGAAAGGGCTTTTGCTCATAGGAACACTTTACCATATATACTTGGCAGTCCAGATCCAGGTAGGCACAGGCCATAGACAGGGCCTTCCCCCACTGGCCAGCTCCTGTTTCAGTGGTCACACCCTTCAGGCCCTGCTTTTTGGCGTAAAAAGCCTGGGCGATGGCAGAATTCAGCTTATGGCTCCCGGAGGTGTTGTTCCCCTCAAACTTATAATAGATGTGGGCCGGGGTTCCCAGCTTTTCCTCCAGGCAATAGGCCCGCACCAAAGGGGATGGGCGGTACATCTTGTAGAAATTCCGGATCTCCTCAGGGATATCAAAGTAGGGGGTGACGTCATCCAGCTCCTGCCTGGCCAGCTCCCGGCAGAAGACGCCGGACAGCTCATCCAAAGTAATTGGCTTTTGGGTCTCTGGATTCAAAAGAGGGGCGGGCTTTTTCTTCATATCCGCCCGGACATTGTACCACTGCCTTGGCATCTCTTTTTCTTCCAAATAGATCTTATATGGGATTTCCTGTTTCATTGCCACATCATCCTTTCAAAAATCTTCACAGCATAAAATAAAGGCTTTTGTCCTACTGTTATAGGACAAAAGCCTTGCTTCTGCGGTGCCACCTACATTTATCCCCGTTCACAATATCACAGATCGTGCCGGGAAAACCCTCTGCCGTGTACATTCATACACTCCCTGCTGTAACGTGCAGTTACGTCTCCCCTACTCCCCAAAGGGTTTCAGGTTGCCCTCGCGGATCCATTCCCTGGAATTCCCATAGCCCCATTCCCATCCCCAGAGGCTCTCTGTGTATGTTCCTTCCAGTTACTCGTTCCGGTCACCGGTTTCTAAATATTATGGAATACTGACAGCATAATACATTTTTCCAAAAATGTCAAGCTCTTTTGAGAAATATTAATTCCATCACTCCAGCCGCCCACTCCCTGTTCCCCAAAAGGTTCCGCCTGCTCATAAAATTCCCTCTATTTATGTATGAATCCGGCCTAAAACGCATAGGAATGGAACATCTAAACAAAAGGCAGGTGTCAACAGTGCGCATCATTGGATTTGGAAAACTAAAAAAGCGTTTGGCGGCAATCGCGGCAGCGGCGTTGGTTTGTACTGCGGGAATCATCTTCTTTGCCAGGGGAGACGCCCTGCCTGCACAGGCCAAATCGGACCGGGTGCCGATTTACAGCGTCGAACCAGCGGACCCCCAGGCGAAGCCCATCGCCCTGACCTTCAACTGCGCATGGGATAACGGGGATGTACAAACCATTTTGGATATTTTAAAACAGAATGAGATCACCGCCACCTTTTTCCTGGTGGGCCAGTGGGCGGAAAAGTACCCGGATTCGGTCAAGGCCATCGCCCAGGCAGGCCACGAGATTGGAAACCACTCCTATTCCCACGCCGATTTCGCCACTCTGGGGGAAAAACAGTTGGTGGAAGAAATTGCCAAATGCAGCGGCGCCATTGAGCAGATCACTGGACGGGTCCCTGAATTCATGCGCCCACCGTCTGGTTCGTACAGCGACGCGACCATCGCCGTAATCGAACGAATGGGGATGGTCCCTATCCAGTGGGACGCTGACTCCCTGGACTGGAAATCCGTTTCCGCACGGCAGATCGTAAAGAACGTGACCAAAAAGTCCCAGCCCGGTTCCATCGTCCTCCTCCACTGCGGGGCTAAAAACACCGCCGCCGCCCTTCCAACCCTCATTGAGAAGCTTAAAAAGGACGGATTTACCTTTACCACAGTCGGCAAACTGATCTACCGGGACAACTATTCTCTGGACCACGCCGGCAGGCAGCATCTCCAGGAAGGGAAAGCTTCGGATAAGAGCAGTGAGAAGGCCAAGGACGCCAAAAAGGACGCTTCGTCCTCCAAAGGTTCCTCTGACAGCAGCTCTTCCGGAATTGTCCCCTCCGGGAAGGGAAGCCCCTCATCCGCCCCATCCAGCGGAGGTTCCTCCAGCAGTTCCCAGGAGGCAGAGGACGTGGTGGTAAGCGTTGAGGTTGTGGACGGCATTGTAGTCGCATCATAAAGAGAAACCGAAAAACTGGCGCGGGCTTTTGAACAGCACCCCATTTGTTAGACAGTATGGTATACTAACAACAAGTGGGGTGCTGTTCATTGGAGCCTCCGCCGGTTTTTCACTGCATTTCTTCCAGGCAAAGATTAGACAGGACTT
This sequence comes from uncultured Oscillospiraceae bacterium, assembly GCA_949737515.1. GTDB lineage: Bacteria > Bacillota > Clostridia > Oscillospirales > Ruminococcaceae > UBA1405. The sequence goes on from CATJCP010000089.1 coordinate 15,796, forward strand.
TTTAAAGGTTTTAGACGAAAAAAGAAAAGATTTGATTGACAGAACCTCCAAATTCCACTACACTTAAACTATAGCTTTTTATTCAAAATTTGGAAGGGAGTTAATCGCTATGAAATCCTGTGTATTTGATATCAGAGAGTATGGCGCGGTTGGCGACGGCAAAACAAGCTGTACCAAAGCCATTATCGATGCTGTGGCCGCCTGCCGGGAGGCGGGGGGCGGCATGGTCTATGTGCCTGTTGGAATCTTTCTCACTGGCGCAATCCAGCTTTTCAGCAATATGGAGCTGCACCTTGAAACTGGCGCCACCCTCCTTTTCTCCAATGATATGGAGGAATATCCGCCTGTGATGTCCCGCTGGGAGGGCGTTGACCGCATGGTCCATATGTCCTGTATTTATGCGGAAAACGGGCACAATATCTCTGTCACCGGCCGGGGCACCCTCAACGGCCAGGGAAAATTCTGGTGGGACGTTTTAAAACAGGACCGGGGATGCCCGGACTTTCCCAAGCCCCACATCAAGTACCCCCGCCCCAAGTTCATCAGCTTTGACAACTGTGAGGACGTGTACATTGAAAAGGTAAAGATCATCAACTCCCCATCCTGGACCATCAACCCCATCCGCTGCCACAATGTTCACGTGGAGGGCGTCACGATCGTCAATCCCGCCGACTCCCCCAATACCGACGGCATTGATCCGGACAGCTGCAAAAATATGCATATCTCCAACTGCCATATCGACGTGGGTGACGACTGCATCGCCATTAAGGCCGGTACGGAAGAGGCCAAGGAGAACATCTCCACTGAAAACATCACCATCACCAACTGCGTGATGGTACACGGCCACGGCGGCGTGGTGCTGGGCTCTGAGATGAGCGGCAACATCCGCAATGTCAGCGTATCCAACTGCGTGTTCCAGGATACCGACCGGGGCATCCGCCTGAAGACCCGCAGAGGCCGCGGCGGCGTCATCGAAAACCTCCTGGTCACCAACATCATGATGGACCGGGTGCTCTGTCCTCTGGTGGCGAATATGTACTACGGCTGCGGCCCCAAGGGCGGGGACAAGATCGTTTCAGAAAAGGTTCCCTACCCTGTCACCGAAATCACCCCGGCAATCCGCCATCTGAAGTTTTCCAGCATCACCGCCACCGATGTTCGGGCCTGCGCAGGCTTCTTCTACGGGCTGGCGGAAATGTATGTGGACGACGTGTCCTTTGACAGCATCTCCATCACCATGTCCGACGAAAACTGCCCTGGAGAGCCTGACATGATGGCTGGAATCCAACCAGTTGCAGGAGAGGGTTTCTACTGCAACAATGTCAGCGGATTCTCCTTTAACAAGGTTTCGGTCCGCAACCACCTTGGCGCCGCCTTCCGGGTGGGCAAGTCGGAAAATGTGGAGTTTACTGCCTGCACCGCCTCCTCCAACCGGTCTGACGCTGAGATGATTGATCACAACGCCCCAGATATCAACTGATCCTTTTTTCGTTTTTGAAAGGGATTGAAAAAAAGAGAGAACGCTAACAACCTTTTTCTCTGTTAGCGTTCTCTTTTTTATTCAAAAGGCCTTGAATTCTTTTCTCACAACTCTTTGCCCACTCTGTTTAATCGGGGTGGTAGTAAGTGATCGTTACCGAAGATATGGTGATATCCTCCAGCGGGCTGCCCTTTTCGTCGCAGTCCGCCGCCAGGATCTGCTCCACCACTTCCATCCCCTCGTACACCTGGGCAAAGACCGGATATAGCCGGGAATAGCTGGGCTCTCCGCCGTGTTCCCGGAACTTTTCAATTACCTCATCGGGAAAATCCACCTTTTCCATCCGTTCGACGGCATCCTCATCCACCTCTTGGCTTCCCACGATGAAAAACCGGCTGTCCACCTTGCCCAAACTGGATCCATAGGCAGATACCGCCCCTGGGAAATGCCACAGATTCCTGCTCACTTCCGCCCGAAAGGAGTAGGAATGAAAAATTGTTTTTCCCCTGCTTCCGGTATCGTTGGCAGCGCCGGACAGAAAAGCAGACTTGTGCTCTTCCCCATCGCTTCCAGTAACAGACTGTATGGAGAAGACTGATTTGCCATTATAAAACCCTTCCTGGGCCAGCGTGATAAAATTCGAGACCGCCTTTGGGGCCTCACTGGGGAAAAACCGCAGGCAGATATCCCCCTTCGTGGTGGACACTACCGCAATTTCCTCTCCCTCCCGCATGGGCTCAAACTGGTAAAACAGGAGCTTCTCCGGAGACCTTTCCATCTGGGCGGAGGTACGTCCAATACATCCAGCAAAGGTGATGGAGATCGCCATCAGAAGGGCGGAGCACTTTACCTGCACTTTCAGCAAACCCCGGACCATTCTTTTTCCTCCCTCATGCCAAAAAGGGCCGTTTGCCCGTCAAACCGGCAAACAAAAGCCCTTTCAAATTCACTGAATTTATTATAAAACCATATTGGACAAAAAAACAGTGGAAACAAATCAATTTTTTATGAAGGATATGTGAAAATTTTCGGGTTTTCCCTGTGATTTTATGTCTTTTATTGACTTAAAGCTGTTTTTCCAGATCAGCTTTCAGCTTTTTGATAATTCGTTTTTCCAGCCTGGATATGTAGGATTGGGAGATCCCTATTATATCTGCCACCTCCTTTTGGGTCCGCTCCTTCCCATCCTTCAGCCCGAACCGCAGTTCCATAATGGTACGTTCCCGGTTGCCCAGGCGCCCTACCGATTCCAGCAAAAGGCTCCGTTCCAGGTCCTGCTCGATCCCCTTGTTTACGCTGTCGCTCTCGGTCCCAAGTATGTCCGAAAGGAGCATTTCATTTCCGTCCCAGTCGATGTTGAGGGGCTCGTCGATGGATACCTCCATCCGCTGGTGCTGATGCTTGCGCAGAAACATCAAAATCTCGTTTTCAATGCAGCGGGAAGCATAGGTGGCCAGTTTGATATTCTTTTGGGGACAGAAGGTGTTTACCGCCTTGATCAGGCCAATGGTTCCAATGGATATCAGGTCCTCAACCCCTACGCCGCTGGATTCAAACTTCCGGGCAATATAGACAACCAGACGGAGATTGTGGGTAATCAGCTCCTGCCGGGCCTCCGCCTCCTCCTCTGGGTAGTCCAGCTTCAGGAAGATAACCGCTTCCTCCTCGCGGCTGAGAGGGGCGGGGAGGGTCTCCGGTCCATTGATATAATAGACCTCCCCAGGGGGATGAAGCCTCCAAAGGCGTTTTTTCCACCACAGGCCCAGCCTGGAGCTGCTTATCCAGAGTGGCCAGCGGTGTCTTGTCCAAAAGATGAGGGCATTGGGGGCCTGTGGATGTGGTGTTTGGAATTTTCCAGCTTTAATTGTAGAGGTGTATTCTATCCTTTCCGCCATGCTGATTCCCGCCTTTCAATATGATTAAAATCTATGGTGTATGGCTTTCCCACTCTGGGAAGCCGTTTTTTCTTTCGTCGGGGAGCTTTGGACATCTCCAGCCTGGATCTCTGGATGGAGCAGCAGGTCATATCCCTGCCGAAAGGGATTGGGCGCAATGGCCGCCACTGCCTGGAAGGGACGCATTTCCCCATCCTTTCCCACCAGCCACAGACCGTCGGGCTGGAACGCCGGCAGAACCCCGCCGCCGCCCATCCCGGAAAAGGGGATCATCCTCAGCCGCAGGGCTGCAGCCCTTTCCGGCGGAGGGGCTGAAAGGTACTGCCCTTCTTTCATCCATCGAATACCCTCCTCTCCCAAAAGCGGCCTTATGCCCTCAGCGGTACACAGAACCACGGGAAGTCCTGAAAACACATCCCGCAGGTGGTTGGCGGTATCCAAATAAGCGGTGAGCCGGACCTGAACGCCGGCAGCCTCCAAAAGGACAGAGCTGCTTTTTGAGGCGATCCGTCCATGGGCCATGGCGATGTGGAAAAGCCAGGTCCCGGCATAGAGCAGACTGGCCGCGCCAATTAAAAAGAGAGGGGACATCTGAAAATACAGTGCACCATTGAGATAGAGCAGGCCTTTGGGAGCTTTTCCCCAGCACAGCAGGAAAACGCCTCCTGCGAAAAGCAGATTGACACAGTAAAAGACCACTGCGCGGGAAAAAAATGTCCGTTTCCCTGACCAGGGAAACGCCAGCCTTACGATCCCCCCAGACAGGGCAAGGTTTGCCGCTACGCTCCAAAACGGGGACAGAGGGGGCAGAAAAACCATCAGACTTGTCAATGAGGAGAGCGCCGCAGACAGGATCAGCCTTTTGGATGCTGGGCCGCATCCGGCCAGCAGAGCAGTAATCCGCAGGAGAAAGTAATCCACGATAAAGTTGATTGCAATCAGGGTGTCCACATATACTGGCTGCTGCATCCGCTGTCCCTCCCTTCCGTCCTTCTCCAGTATACCCTTCGGAATTACAAAAAAATGTCAGATTTGGGGCAGACTGTAACTTTTCACAGCAGGCCGGCGGAGGGCATATACTATATGGGGACCACCTCATACGAATAGCCAATGAAACCAGTGTCAAAATCAAGGCGAAAAAGTTTACATATATGGACTTTTAGCCCCAAATTTTGTCTGACGTTTCGTGGTTGCTTGTACAAACCCCAAAAGGAGTTGATTCCATGAAATATAATAGAAGCTGCTGCTGCCAACAGCCTATCGAACCGCCTTCCTGTGGATGCTGCTGCCAGTGCTGCCAGTCTGAACCAGCCTGCGATCCGGGTTATGAATATGTCTGCGGCTGCAATGGATGCGGCTGTTACTGTGCGGCGGACCGCGATCCCTTCTGGCCCCCCTTCTCCCACCCCAGGTGGCTGAGCCTGGAAACCCTGTATTCCGGGTGTCACACCTGCTGCGGGTGCGGATGCGAATGTGAAGAACTGCGCTGCGGAGGCTGCGGCTGCTGTTAAAAACGCTTTCCACATCATATCCTAACCCAAAGGGCGCTGTCTGGCTTTTTCAGACAGCGCCCATATTTTGCTTGACTTTATATGGTTTTTCCCTTCAAAAGCAAAGGTAATGCTCATTCATAAAAAAATATGGAAAACCGCTGGGATCTGTGTTAAAATAAACTCGTGGGGTAAATATGGGATCGAACAAATCTCCCATATTACAAAATCATTTTGGCTGCCGGGATGGTTTTGCCTGCCAAAAGGAGGAACTATGAACACAGCGATTCAAACAGAATACGCAGCCAGCACATATAAGGCCGCATTCAACCGGAAAACGGGACCGTCCAAGCCCGGTGTCTTCCAAAGGGCCATTGAAGCGGGAATGTCCGTGACAGAGGCCGAACAGCTCCAAACCCGCAGCGCAGAGGACTATAAAAAGCAGCTGGAAAGGCGTTTCGGCCCAGTGACGCTGGAAAGCGTGGGCCACGACCAGAAAAGCCTGGACGCGGTGGGAAAGCGGATGAGGGGCAACGACATTTACATTGCCCCCAATATCTTTGACGACATGGTAGACGACCTGGAAACAGCGGCCTATTATGAGAAAAAGATCTCCTACTTTTTTACCGACGTTATTCCCAACGGCGAAGCCTACGCAAAATCAGTCGGACTGACATTTGAACCATGCGGTGTGGTCATCCACGAGGATGGAACTGTCACTTATATCTGCGGAGGCGGAGATCCGCCGGAAAAGGTAGCCAAGGTTGAGGCTGAAAACCGTGCCAGGCAGGAGCAGCGTACCAAACGCCGCAGGGAACTTGCGGAACTTGCCGCCGGGCAAGCCGCACAGCGCCGGGAGCTATGGGAACATCTGGCACAGGCGGCCGCGAGACAAACCGCCGTCCATTCAGAACTTCCCACAGACGCCTCAGAGCTGAGAAGCTGGATAAGGATTCAAAGCCTCGCCCTGCCGCCGCTCCATTCGGTCTCCAAGACGGACAGCGGCTGTGTATCCTTTCACATCCTGTAAGGTGAACGACTGTTTCATATCGCCAGCCCAGGCAAAATAATCCGAGAAGATGTCCTTCCGCCGGATCGGAAGGACATCTTCTTTGCCATCTCCGAAAAAAATCCCCTGGCAAACAGGATGAACGGCCTGTCCGCCAGGGGATTTCTGCATCTGGATTAGAAAATGAAGGTTAGTTCTCCACAGCGTAAACGCTGACCTTTTTGCGGTCGCGTCCAAAGCGTTCAAAACGGACAACGCCCTCAATCTTGGCAAAAAGGGTATCGTCAGAACCACGGCCCACGCCATCGCCCGCATGGATATGGGTCCCCCGCTGGCGGACCAGGATGCTGCCGGCAGAAACGGTCTGACCGTCGGCACGCTTAACGCCGAGACGCTTAGACTCAGAGTCACGGCCGTTCTTAGTGGAGCCAACGCCCTTCTTATGTGCAAAGAACTGCATATCAAGTCTTAACATTACAATGACACCTCCGAAACAAGGATAGATATGGTATTGGGATAATCCTCCGCGAGGATGGACAGATGGAGAAAGAGAGCCTGTAAAAAATGCTCCGCCTCCCTTTGAGAGCTGCTTTGCAGGGAAAGGGAAATGCGGTTTTCTTCCATCCGGACATCACAGGGGGCTTTTAATACCTCTGTAATGCCATTGGCGGCCATCTGGACTGCAGAGGTAACAGAAGCGCAGACAATATCCTGTCCATACTCCCCGTACCCCGCATGGCCAGATAAGGTCACGCCTGCGAAACAACCGCCCTTTTGAACAAAACGGACTGAAATCATGCGTTGATGGTGATGATCTGCACCTTAGAGTAGGGCTGTCTGTGGCCCATCTTCCTCTTGGAGCCCTTCTTTGCGCGATAGGTAAAAACAGTTACCTTCTTACCTTTTCCATTTTTGAGGACCTTTGCGGATACGGTAGCGCCTTCTACGGTGGGGGCGCCGATCACGGCTCCATCTTCCTTGCCGACTGCAATGACCTTATCAAAGGTGATATCGGCTTCCTCCTGGGCGTTGAGCTTTTCCACGAAAAGGATATCCCCTTCGGAGACGCGGTACTGCTTCCCGCCGGTTTCAATGACTGCGTACATGGTTACGCACCTGCCTTTTATATAGACTCGCTGCGTAGGGCGGCGGTGAGACCGCACTTATATAAGCCCGGAACAAGCGGCCTTTTAAGGATACCATATATTTCTCGGAAAGTCAATCAAAAACTTCTGGAATTTCCAAAAGCGCCCCATTTTCACCATCCTGGAAAAGCCAAGGGAGGGTGCGCATTGTGCGCACCCTCCCCCTTTTTCCGCCTGCCGGGAACTGTCATTGGAAAGCCCGAGCAAGCAGGGATCAAATTTAGCCTATAAAACAATTTTCCAAGCCTGCCTATGCCAATTATTGCAGCAGCTGGAGCACGCTCTGGGGCTGCTGATTGGCCTGGGCCAGCATAGCCTGGGCGGACTGCACCAGAACGTTCATCTTGGTGTAGTTCATCATCTCCTTGGCCATGTCGGTGTCCCGGATACGGCTGTTGGCAGCGGACAGGTTCTCTACCGCAACGTCCAGGTTGTTGATGGTGTGCTCCAGACGGTTCTGAAGGGCGCCCAAATCAGCGCGCTGGGAAGAAACGGTGTTGATAGCAGTCTTGATCTTGTCAATGGCGTCGCTGGCCATATCTGCGGTGGTGATGTCCACCTTATCGAGTTCCAGACCAATGGTGCTCATATTGCCGACAGAGACCTTCATCTTGTTGAAGTCGTCAGCGGTGTCGCCGATCTGGAGGGTCAGGCCCTTAGTGTCGTCCTTAGCGGTTGTGGTCGCGAAGGAAATCAGGGACTCAAATCCAGGTACGGAGGTCAGCTTATCCGTATAGAGGGTATTGCCCGCCTTCTCATCCAAAACAATCTTGCCATTGCTCTCATGGCCGATGGTGAAAGCCTTGTTGTCCATACGGGACAGCAGCTCGCCTGCCTGGTGGAGCTGCTCCGCTTCGGTCAGGTTCTTGTTGATGATAATGGTATTGCCATCAATCTTGTTCTCATCGCCCAGCTTAAAGGTATACTTTTCATTGTTGTCCTTCTCGCCGATGGTGAGCACCGCGCCGTCAAGGGAACCCTTATCGGTAATTTGTTTCAGGTTGAAGGTGGTGCTGGCAAATTTGCCGCCGCCTTCCACAGCGCCCTGGGTGTTTTTTATGGTTGCGGCGTTGTAGTTGCCGGTGACGCCAGAAGCTCCCCCTGCATTGTCAACCTTCGGGGTCTTATCTGCTAAGATGTAGAATCCATCACCAGCTGCCAAGGTCATAATGCCAGTATCATCCTGGGTAGTAGAGATGCGAACGTTTTCATAGGTATAGCCTTTGGTTTCGCCGTTGGCAGTGTTCCAAGCAGTAACAGCTTCTTTTGCTTTATCCAAAATAGCGGAAGCTAAATCACCAACTGTAGCGGAACCATCTGTAGCAAGATTATCCGCAACACCAGCCAAATCAATCTCAATATCTGTACCGATTGTAGCTTTTTCATTAGCTGCACCAGCAGCGAAAGCTGCCTTCAGATCAGTAACGTTTTGAGCTGTAAGAGCGTTATCTTTGTTGCTCAGATCAATGCCAGCAACTGAAACCTGTTCAGAAGCCACCGTCTCCGGCTCAGCAGGCTCATCGGGCCCAACAGGATCGCCAGCTCCGTAGGTCAAGCCGGTTTCAATAGCATCGGTGAAATCACTGGCAGCCACACCAGCAGAAAGGACAACTTTACCGAGATCTGCACCGTCTGCACCTTTGAAAGTGAAGTCAGTTGTATTGCCGTCAACTGTTTCGGCAGAGGTTGCAACCACTGTATCGCCAATCTTCAGTTCCAGCTTATCATCAGCATTCTTCGAGATGGTAACAGCACCGTCGGCCATATCGTTAGCAGAAGCAGCGGTAGCGATAGCATCGCCCTTTAAGCCGCTCGCGTTAACGGTCTTGGTGGCTTCAACAGCGTCTTTGCCTGCTGTAGTAGCAGTTCCAACAGTACCAGCGGAAGCAGCAGGAGTATTGCTAGCGGTCCCTGCATTAACAGTAATTGCAGGCGCGGTAGGATCGGCACTCGGACCTGTACCACTGCCACCAACTGCACCGGCAGTTTTCGCGGTATAGGTAAGCTTATCGGCAGAAGCAGTAATGGTATAGTCATTATCCGTGGCCTTCTCAGCAATAAAGGAAGCAAGCCCAGCAGCAGTATTTACATCATCCAGATTGACTTGATTTTGGGTAGCATCTGCATTATTAGCCACAATTGTATATTTGGTGCCGCCAATTGTAAGTTCATTGCCAGCTTCCAGTGTCGGTGCAGCCACTGTAGATTCATACACCGCTGCCACAGCCTCACTGCCATTCAACCCGATGGAAGCGTTCGCCTCACCGGTAACAGTACCTGCAGCCTGTACAGCAATGTCGCCGTTCAATTGAGTAATAATGTCACCTGCATCATCAAGATAGTTAATCTTAACATCCAGGTTAGCGTCTACAATTTCATCCTCGCTGGTGGGGTCGTTTGTTTGCTCGAATTTAAGCTGATTGCCCTCTGCTTTAACTGTAAACGCCTGCCCATTGATATTACCATCTGTCGCGGCAAATGCGTCTTCAAACTTCTTGGCAATTTGGTCAGCAGTAAGTTTTTCATCTGTTTGCGCAGTATAGGTAAGCGTTATCTCAGAATCAGTACCTTCGCCGATTGTCATCTCTAAGGACTCACCAGCCTTGAGATTCGCCGCCATTGTATCAAAGCTGACGGCAAACGAAGTCTTTGCGGCTTCAATAGCAGGTCCGCGCAGATAAGTCTTATCGCCTAGGTATTTACCTTCCTCAGGCAGTTTTATGCCGCCGGATACCGCTCTGCCGCCCTGGTCCAGGGAACCGTCCAGCAGGTTGGTACCGTTGAAGTTTGCGGATTTGGCAATGCGGTCAATTTCCTCCCGCAGGGAGTTTACTTCGGCCTGAAGGGCGTTCCGCTCTGTCTCGGTATAGGTGCCATTGGCGGACTTGGTGGCCAGCTCTACCATACGGTTGAGCATGGAGTGAACCTCGTTCAGGTTCCCTTCCGCTGTCTGGATAAGAGAAATGCCGTCCTGAGCGTTGGCGGACGCAGTTTCAAGACCGGTGATCTGCGCCTTCATCTTCTCGCTGATTGCGAGACCTGCGGCGTCATCACCAGCCCTGTTGATGCGGAAACCGGAAGACAGTTTCTCCAACGACTTAGTAACGGCATTGTTGTTCATGCCCAACTGACGGTATGCGTTGAGCGCCATTGTGTTAGTCCTTACGACCATTCCCATAATTAACCTCCATCCAACCAGGTTCCGAAAACAGTATCCTTACTGAATTCATGGGAACTTAGGTTGTTCATAAAAAGAATGTATTTATTTTCAGCTCTTCCCCTTACTGCGCGCCGTAATCAGAAAAGCCAAAAACCAAGAAGAAACACCATGCCGGGGGCTTCATTTCCCCCTTGAAGTCCTCCGCGGGTCCGGCCCTCTTAGCCGCAACTCGCGTTCAATAACTATAATCGGCAGTTATTTTGGTTTATCAAGGGGGTTCAAAAATTTTTTTGCTTTTTTGGAAAAATTTTTTCGGCGAACAGCAAAATCAGGCTGTACCGGCCTTCATAACGCCTTTATACAGCCTGATCCCTGCTCCGCTGCAAGCTCTATGGACAAAGCGCCCTTATGCTTCCAAGGAAAAAATCACACAGTCCCGGCCTGAAACGCGGACCGAGAGGCGGTTTTCGTCCTGCTGCACCGGGGGATTCCCCCAAAGGACCTCCCCGCACCGGGCCGGGCTCCTCAGGGCCAGCTCCGCCTCCAGCTCCTCCCGGTTGTGGTTGACTGCCCAGAGATACCTCCGCCCGCTCCTTTTGTCCTCGCTGACCCGCACAACAACCCCCGGCGCGGAGCACCGGGCTATGGGATCTGTCCCTGCCCGCTTTAACAGCGAAGCAAACCAGGCGCCCAGCCCTTCAGATGGGCAGCGGGAATACGCCTCAGAGGGAAAGGTTCCAACCAGCAGCGCCTTGCCAGAGCCATATTGATGTTCCACTGCAGCGGCGGTTCCGTCTGGATAGTATCCCAGTACCTCGCCGGAAGTGACGGAATAGGACTGACGGAACAGGCCTCCGGGCAGGTTTTTCCAGCCCTCCGGCAGCCAGTCAAAGGAGATCTGATCCCCAAGGTCCGGCATAAATTCCGCCCCCTGCTGCCGGGCTCCAAAGAGGCGGTCAAGCCCTTGCCCCGGCTGAACGGTTCCCACATGTCCCCCTTCGCCAAAGAACCCCGGCATTCCCTCGCAGAACAGCCTTCCTCCTTTTTCCACCCAGTCCGCCAGCCTTTTGGCCTGCTGTTGGGTTAGGTGGATGGGATAGGGGAAATAGAGAATCCTGTATTGATCCATATCGTCAAAGTGGACCCAGTCCGCCTGGATATTTTGGTCGAAAAAGGCGCGGTATGCCCCCTGCATACAGCGGGTGTAAAAACGCCCCTCCCCAGCCTGCTGCATCAGCTGGCTGAACTCCTGGATGCTGTCCAGAACCACAATGCCGATCTCCCCCTGTACCGGGCGGGAGGCCATCAGGCCAGCAGTTGAGGGAAGGTTGGCCCATTTCCCAATTTTTGAGGCCATCTCCGAACGGCTGTTGGGACTGCCGTCCATGCTGTAGAGGCCAAACGCCTCAAAGAGAGGGCCGTCCAGCAGCCCCCGCCAGCGGGTCCACATCAGCCCCCGGGCCCCGGCCGCCAATGAGGTCATGCTCCAAAGCCGGACATCCTGTTCGTCGGCCACCCGTCCGTCCTCCTTGGGGCGTCCCACCACCTGGGGCTGGAGCCAAAGGGGGCCTCCCTGCATTTCAGCGTGCCAAAAATCCTTTCCCCGGGCCGCGGACCTGGTGAGATCCACGGCGTGCCACTGCTTCCAAGGCTGGTTTCCCTTGCGGCAGGCCACCCAGGTGAGGCCGTAGGATTCCACCTGCTGGGCCGCCATCCAGTCGTCGCTGCCGCTGCGGGCAGTGTCCAGGGAACCGGCCAGCCCGTGGGCGGTAATCCAGGCGTCCGGATCCCCGCTCCGCAGCTGCTCTATCCGCCACTGCATATTTTCATAGGCCCTCTCTTTGCAGAATTCCATCCAGTCAATACACTCAGGAAACTGGGCCATTATCCGGGGCGCGCGGACCTGTTCCCAATCGGTAAAGCTGTAGCGGCGCCATGCCTCCCCCAGGGCGGCAAGGGACCCATATTTTTTCAGCAGCCATTCCCGGAACCGCTGCTGCGTGGCCTGGCAGTAGCAGAGATTCCTGGAATAATGGCATTCGTTCATTACATCATAGCCGTAAAGCCCTGGATGCCCCCGGTAGTGCTTGGCCAGTTCCCGCAGAAAGTTTCCGGCGTATTGCCGCGCTTCCGGATGGTCCGGGCAGAGCCAGTCCTCCACAAAGCCCCCCGCAGCGGTGGAATTGCCTAGGGCGCTGTCCGGACGGGAACCGTCCCGACGCACTCCCAACAGGTCGGGGCGCTGGTGGTACAGCCATTCCGGGACGCTCTGCACCTCGGCGATGATTGTCTTGATCCCGTTTTTGGCCGCCAGCTCCATTTGGCGGTCATAAGGCTCCCAGTTGAATACCCCTGGGGCCACTTCCAGGGCTCCCCACAAAAACCAGTGGCGGAAGGTGTTCATGCCGTCGGCGGCAGCCTGCTGGTAGTCCCTCTCCCAGTCCTCCCGGGGCGGGTTGGTTCTGCGGTAGTACACCGCGCCGAAGACCATCTGCGGCTTTTGAGGGCGGTTCCCCGCCTGTTCCTGATGTAAATCCATTTTCTTCTCCTTCCTGAACAACATATCTATTCTAGGTCATTGGGAAACGCGCGGCTACTCCTCGTGGGGGACATTTCCCTCAGTGGATTCCTGCTGCTTTCGCAGGAACTTTCCGGGAGTAACCCCCTCCACCTTGGCAAAGGCGCGGCGGAAGGTTTTGACGCTGGTGTACCCCACCATTTCGGATAAATGCTCAATGCTGACCATCTCTCTTCCAGCAATCTCAATGGCGTGGCTGATCCTCACATAATTGATGTAGTCCAGCAGGCCCATAGAGGTAGAGCTTCGGAAGTGGTGGGAAACCGTCTTGCCGCTGATGCCAAGGGCCTGGGCCACTGCGGACACGTTCAGGTTGGGATCAGCGTAATTTTGATCCACATATTCCATGGCCCGCAGGGCGATGGTGCTGCTCTGCTTCCCGCTGTGTAGGGCTACATAAGTACAAGTATGCCGCACCAGGGACAGTATCTCCCTGGAAAGCTCCTCCTTATTTTTCAGGTTTTCCAGGCTTGCGATCATTTTAAGCATTCGCTTTATCTCCGGTTGATCATCCGGAACCGCCCGTTGGAAGGCCTCCATCAGGATTTCCAGCACGCTGTAATACAAATGGCGGCCGGTTTCTCCCGGCAGGCTGGTATAGCCGCTGATCTCCTTAAAAAGCTCCTGGGCGGCACTGACGCCAGCGTCCGCGTCCCCCTGCTCTATGGCGGCGCACAGCGACCGCTGGAACGTCTCCCTGTACTGCAGAGGCTCCCCCGCCTCGCGTAGTTCAGAGGTAAAGAAAATCCCATGGCTTCCCGATTCCCGTAGATACTCGGACAGATTGAGGATGTGTCCATAGCCGTCGTAGAGGTTTTCATAGTGGTCAACCTGATCACCCACCATTATGGTGAGGGTAACAGCAAATCTGCTTTCAAAAAATTCGTGCAGCTCCCTCAGGGCTTTTAGAATCTCCTGGGATTGGGATTCCCATTGTTCCCGTTCCAGCGCAAACAGATAGATAATAAGGTCTCCATCAAAGGTGCGGGAACAGCCCGCCTTTCCGCCCAGCAGTTCCTCAAGGACGTTATTCACCGCGTAACTTAGAATATCAAAGGTCATCCGGTCTTCCCTGTCCTCTGCATTCTCCTGTTCAAACCGCATGGCGGCGATCTGTAGGGACTTTCCGCTCAGCGTCAAATGCACCTTCTCGGCAGCCTCACTGTCCGGCAGGCGGTCAGCCCGCCCGTTGAGCAGCGAGAGCAGATAGTTTTCCCGGATGCGCTCCTGCTGTGTCCCCAGCTTTTTCCGGATGGTGTCGTTTTCGCTGGTAAGCCGGCTAAAAGCGTCCTTGACCCGCTCAAACTCGTTCCCTTTTATGCCGTTTTCCGTCGCGTTGACGGCCCGGATCATCTGGGAGAGGGTGACATAGTGCCGTTTGACAAACCAGCTGGTGAGCAGCAACCCCAATATCAGGGCCAGCAGAGTCATGTACATCAGCCCGGAATAAAATTTCCGAGATTGCTGATGGAGGACATCGGCGGGTGTCAGGGAGAGATAGTACCAGTCGCATCGGCTGGATTTGCGGTAGCAGCACAGGTAAGAGACCTCACCCGAACGGAAGAAAAAGGTTCCCTGCCTGTCCGACCGCCCGGCCAGCTCCTCAATCCGGCTAATTTCCTCCGTCTGCCAGCCCCACAGTTTGGCGCCGTCGGAACCAACAATCATATAATGTACGTTGGGGGAAAGGGAGGAAAGAGAATTGCAGGGGAGGGAAACAAACAGATTTGCCCGATTGTACTGATTCCCTGTTATACCAATGGAGGTTTCAAAGACCAAGCTGTCAGTCCCAAGATTGGTATGGCTAAGATTTCGAGAGACACGAAAACGGGTGAGAGGAGATGCTTCTATTTCCTGCTGCCACTGGGACTGATCCAGATTGCTGCGGGTTGCCTCAGGGAGGGAGGCATAGACCATGTTTAGGTAATTCGCCGTGTCGTCTGAGATCATTAGCTGGGTACCGGTCACATAAAGGAGAAGGGAAAGCTTCGGATTGGAGACCTTGTGGCTGCGGAACAGCCCCCGGCAGCGATAGGAGGCCAAAAGAACATCCCCCATGCTGGCCGCTGTGGTGAGCCTCTCATCATTCATCAAAACGCCGCCCACATATTCCAGGTTTTCCAAGGTGCTGTCCACCTCCTTTTGGAACGATTCCAGCACAATGGTCTGGGCTTCCTCCATTTCACTGCGCAGCATCTGGTAGCTGGAAAGGTTGTTGACAATCCCAATGACCAGTGGGATCAACAGGATCAGAAAATAGGATATGCACCAATCGACCAGGACGCTTTTTTGAGGAATATGAAAGAGACCGGTTTTACCCCTCCCCTCGCGTTTCAGCATATCATCTTTTCTCCTTTCTTGGAAGTCCTTTCCGACTTTGCCCAAATGTGGAATCAGTTATTTTGGACAAAAAATTCCAAATTTCTTCTAGTTTCTTCATTTATTATACCTTATCGTTGTCCGGCATTCAATGAATTTATTCTGGTTTGAGGGGACATTTTTTGATAATTTGGGCAAAAAGGAAGGAAAAAAGGACAAAAAGGGAAGCGGCTTTCAGGCGGCGGGTCAGGCTCTCAAACTGTCTCATGATATCTCGTCCCCGATTTGCTATACTAGAATTACGGATTGCGGGAGACGCCGGCCACCGTTTATGTGTCCAGAGCATCCCCGCGCAAGCTTACAAAGGAGGTAGTAGCAGTTATGTTATCAGAAAAAAACATCGGGCGTGTTCTTTCAGCGGTCCTGGCAGCTTCCACAGCACTGAACCTGGGAGGCTGTTCCAGTTCTCCCGCTTCCAGCACAGGGGGGAATTCCTCCGGCGGCGCTTCTAACGGAGGTGCAAGCTCCTCCGAGCAAGCTCCCGCGTCCTCCAACACTGAGAATCCCACTCCCGCAGAGGTAAGCTACCCTCTGGATACCAATGCCAAATTCACCTTCGCGCTGGAGACAGAGACCCAGGTGACGTCCATGTACACTGGCCTGAGCGACACTCCCTTTGGCCAGGCGCTGATGGAACAGACCGGCGTAGACGTGGAGTATCAATATCTGTTGGACTCCAGCGCCTTCTCTTTGCTATTTGCTTCCGGCGACCTTCCCGATATCATTCAGTTTAAGTTTAAGGACAAGTACGCTGGCGGCGTGGAACAGGCGATTATGGATAAGGTTATCGTCCCCATCAATGACTATCTGACCACAGCCGCCCCGGACTATTACAGGGTGGTCACCAGCAACGAAACCTGGCACAAGGCGGTCAGAACCTCCAAAGGGGACTATTACGGCTTCGCCTTTATTCTGGGCGGGGACGACGGCTTCCTCCAGGTGACCAACGGCGCGGTAATTCGGGACGACTGGTGCCGCGAGCTGGGCATTGATCTGCCGGAAACCCCCTCCGAGGTTTACAATATGCTTAAGCTCTTTAAAGAGAAAAAGGGCGCCACCGCGCCGTTCTCCTATCCCAATCTCTTTGAAAACGGATACTTTACCTCCTGGGCAGGGATTCCCTACGCGGAGTGGTATAAGATCGACGAAAAGGTGGGCTACGGCGCTTATACGCCGGAGATGAAGGAGGTCTATCTATATCTCAACAAGCTCTACTCTGAGGGGCTGATCGACCCCAACTACGCCACCCTCAACACCGATACCTACCGTTCTAACTTTATGAACGGCGTTTCCGGTATGCAGTTCCGCAACCTGGCCGGCGGGATCGCCACCTATATTGAAACGATGCGCGCCACTGACCCGGATTGGAGCTGCACCGGCGGCCCGTACCTGGTTGCCGACGATAAAAAAGGCACCAAGCCGATGAGCGGTCAGAGAAAAGAATCGGTCAACTCCGGCTTCTCGGTTATCACCTCCGCCTGTAAGGATGTGGAAACCGCCGTCAAGTTCCTCAACTATGGCTACACCGACGCGGGCCATCTCCTCTATAACTTCGGTATAGAGGACGTGAGCTATGAGATGAAGGACAACAAGCCAATTTATACCGAGGAAGTGACCAAAAATCCGGAAGGTCTGGGAATGCAGTACGCATTGGCTAAATATTGCCGTGCCTGGGGCAGCGGACCCTTTATCCAGGATATCGGCTACGGTGAACAGTACAACTTCCGCCTGCCCGAACAAAAGACAGCGGTAGAAAACTGGGCCAACACCGACGCGGACAAGCATTTCCTCCAGTACGCCAATATCTCCTCTGCCAACGCCGCGGAATACGCCAATATTATGAGCGAGGTCAAGACCTATGTGGAGGAGATGCAGATCAAGTTTGTCACCGGCCAGGTGTCCATCGAAGAGGAATACGACAACTATATGAACACCCTGAAGAACATGAACATCGAGAAGGCTATCGCCTTTTATCAGGAAGCGCTGGACGAGTTTAACAGCCGCTGATTACGCATCATTCGAGTTTTTATCCGCACCTAAGGGGTGCCGCGCAGTCGAAACCCATGTCTGAGCAGAAAGCAGCCGGAAAATCGGGCCTGAGAGCCTGCGGGGGATCTGGCCCGGTTTTTCGGACCGCGCCGGACAGGGGATAAAATGAAAGGAGGACTGATTTCAGATGACGGCCAACACCGCCTCCCCAGATAAGTCCGCTTCCAAGGATTCCGCCTTTCGCGCATATTGGCGGAAGGTGAAGATCGATATGATAAAAGACTTCGACGCTTATCTTCTGGTTCTTCCGGTGATTATCTATTATCTTATATTCCACTATAAGCCTATGTATGGTGCGATCATCGCCTTTAAAAACTATTCCCCCGCAGCGGGCGTTATGGGCAGTCCCTGGGCTTCCAACTTTGGGATGCAGCATTTCATCAGTTTTTTCAGCTCCCATTTCTTTGTTAGGGTGATCCGCAACACCCTTGTCATCAGCCTGACGTCGCTGATCGTCGGGTTTCCGGCGCCGATTATCCTGGCACTGCTGCTCAATGAGGTGCGCTGCGACAAGTATAAGCGGCTGGTCCAAACCATCTCCTATCTGCCCCATTTTATCTCCACTGTGGTGCTCTGTTCCATTATCGTCATCTTCACCAAACAGGGCGGCCTGATTAACCAGATGCTGATCCCCTTTGGGCTGAAGTCGGGGGATATGCTGGGCCACGCGGAGTATTTTGTCCCTGTCTACGTGATATCGGGGATATGGTCCAGCGTGGGATGGGGCTCCATCATTTACCTTGCCGCCCTCACCGGAATCGACCAGGAGCTTTACGAGGCAGCGCGAATCGACGGGGCCAACCGGTGGCAGCAAACCATACATATCACCCTGCCCGGCATCACTGGAACCATTGTTATCCTCTTCATCCTGCGTATGGGCAGCGTCATGAACGTGGGCTTTGAAAAGGTAATGTTGCTGTACAACTCGGGAATCTACGAGACAGCGGACGTTATTTCCACCTATGTCTACCGGCGGGGCCTGCTGGATTTCAGCTGGAGCTACAGCGCCGCTGTGGGTCTGTTTAATTCGGCGATCAACTTTATCCTGGTGGTTACCTTTAATAAGATCAGCAGCAAGGTCAGCGAATACAGCCTGTGGTAGCGGTTTAGGGGCGCGGGGCATGTCCCCCAGTTCCCCGCCTCCTGCCCTGGAAAGGAGTGGCTTCTCTATGAAAAACGACAGCTGGGGATATCGGGTGTTTACTGTCTGCAACAACATGTTTCTGGCGTTGGTCATGCTTTTAACCGCGTATCCCATGTACTATGTTCTGATTGCCTCGTTCAGCGACCCCAAGTCGCTGTCCCGGACGTCGGATATATTGCTCCGCCCCCTGTCCCCCATCACTTTTACCGCCTATGAGCGGATCTTCGCCAACCCGATGGTCGGCAGAGGATACCTTAACACCGCCTTTGTCATTGTGGTGGGGGTGACCCTGAACATTTTGATGACGTCCCTGGGGGCTTATTTTCTCTCCCTCAAGGGAGTGCGCTTTGGAACCGGGATCATGTTCTTCATTGTCCTCACCCGCTATTTCAGCGGCGGATTGGTTCCCTCTTACCTGAACGTCCGGGATTTGGGGCTGATCGATTCCCGCCTTGCCCTGATCCTTCCGGGCGCGATCAGCACTTACAACCTCATTATCCTGCGGACCGCCTTTAAATCGATTCCGGACAGCCTGGTGGAATCTGCCAAGCTGGATGGTGCCCGGCACTATAAGATACTGCTCCGGGTGGTCCTCCCCCTATGTATGCCTACCATCGCCGTGCTGGTGCTTTACTATGGGGTGGAGCACTGGAACGCTTGGTTTAACGCCTCCATCTACCTCAAAACACGGGAAAAATGGCCCCTCCAGCTGGTGATGCGGGAGATCCTCCTCAGCACCCAGCAATCCGCCTCTGTTTCCGGCGCGGAACTGGACGAGCTGGCGGAGCTTTCAGAGCTGATCAAATACGCGCTTATTGTTGTGGGGACAGCGCCTATCCTTCTCCTCTATCCCTTTTTGCAGCGCTATTTTGTCAAAGGCGTGATGATCGGGGCGCTGAAGGGATGATTTTCCTGCCCCCCTGACCCCCTGCCCCCCCTGACCCCTTAGATGGGCTGCCAGGCTTTTTATCTGTTATTGCATATGCAGTAAATCAAAGGTATAATAGACACAGAAGAAAAGCCA
>CATJCP010000090.1 GCA_949737515.1 uncultured Oscillospiraceae bacterium
CCAAGCCCCGCCGACAAGAGCTATTCTATCTCCCTCCGCTTGCCAGTAATGGTCGCATACATCAGTATTACTACTACCAGCTACTTCAACAGGTAAAGCTACCATAGGATTGGCGGAATCATAACCTAGTTTTGATATGTAAGCATTACTTCCACTAGCATTGGTATATCCCAGTGCTGTATAACCATCATTGAATTTATCAACAGCGTATTTATCAGCATTATAACAAATATAAGCTTTATAATTTCTAATATTGATTCCATCAACAAATTGCCATACATTACCGAATATATCCTCAATACCACGGTAAATTATAGAAGTATTGTCAGTTCCATCTCTACTCCCTGACTTCATCCCTAAAACATCACATTGACCGCTATTAACGGGAGCTGTGTGAGAACTATTCGTATAACCTAATCCTAATTTAGCTTGACTATTATAATCAGCATACTCTACTAGATATAGCATTTGTAAAATGAAATAATGCCAATCCATTTGACCGAATCCCGCTCCTAAGTTTCTTGCATAACTTCTAAAATTGGTTATATTCACATTAGTAAGAGGTGCTTGTCCACTTCTACTATAAACTCTTGAGCTTGAGCCTGACATAGTATATCTAGCTACCGAAAACTCCTCACTCTTAACAAACCCAGCAACTTTATTTTTGGAAATCAAGATATATTCATAATTAGTATCCCTATATCTTCTATAATAAAATTCAGGAATCTTAGTAAATACATCTCCATTACTTCCATCAAACTTGAATGTAGGGTCACCATAATAAGCGGTTATTTGTCTAGCTTTAACATCATAGTTATAGCTAATAATATCACTCCACGGATACACGCTATCAAAATCATTTCTTACAGCTGTTGTTCCTACTTGAGCATTAGCTACAAGTCCAACAGCGTCTTTAATTCTTTCCCAAGCTGATGATGAAGTTGTTAGTGACCTCCTAATACCATAAATTTTATTTAAGTTATCAGTATCCTTAGCACTAACATTGATAGTTCCTCTAGCTACTAAATTCTCATCATCACTATTCAATAAAGAATACTTGAATGTTATACTAATCTCTTCATTTGGTAATTCAGTAGTTATTACTTTAAAACCTCCTGTATAAGATTCAGTATAAGAGATATTTAGTTTAGCTTGATTTTCAATATCTAACATTCCATCAACAATAGTTTGAGCTGTAATGTTCTCATCTATTATATCA
>CATJCP010000091.1 GCA_949737515.1 uncultured Oscillospiraceae bacterium
ATCTGCCCCTTGGGATTTGCAGCTTTCTCTCTCAAATTTCCCTGGTTATGGCAATGGCCGCGATCCAAAATATGACGCTGAAATACAGCGCCATTGACCCTATCTTTGGACAGACGCAGTACACGCAGATCCCCATGGCCGTGCTGGGCATTGTGATGAAGTTCTTCCAGATCGTTATTTCCATTGCAGTGGGGCTGGCGGCTGGCTGTATCCCGGTAGTGGGTTATAATATCGGAGCCGGACGCAGGGACAGAGCCAAATCCTTGTTCACCCGTCTGCTGGCGGCAGAGGCTATCGTTGGAGCTGTGGCGCTGTTGATTGTGGAGCTTTTTCCGCAGCAGCTTATCGAGATTTTCGGAGCGGCTAACGAGAGCGTGTACTATACGGAATATGCGGTGAAATGCTTCCGGGTCTACCTGTGCATGATGATTCTGGCCACAGTAAACAAGGGCACTTTTATCTATCTGCAATCTTTGGGGCGGGCCTTTGCTTCCACCGCCATCTCTATGGTGCGGGAGGTACTGTTCGGTGTAGGGTTCGCCCTACTGCTCCCTCTGTGGTTCGGGCTGGACGGGGTGCTGTACTCCATGCCGGTCTCCGACCTGCTGACCTTTGTGCTCTGTGTTATCGTGATTTTATATACCTACAAGGCTTTAGAGCAGGGCAAACATCTTAAAACTAACACATAATGATTATTATCTCAGCGTTATATATGGTATCAATATAATAGGAGAAACCGAACAAGAAAGAGCATTGGTTATAAAATCGAAAGATATAGTGGAAATAAAAATGATCGATTGCTGCTTGCTAAAAATTTTTGATTTGAAACGCAAGTGTACACCTTTGGGATAACAGCCAAAAGGCGGGAAAAAAGGAGCAAAGTGTTCCTTTTTCCCTGCCTTTTTCTTATTCGCTCAGGCCAATGGCAATACCGGAAAGTTTGATTTTCTTTTCCTTGGGCAAAGACCGGTATTTTAGGATCAGTTCAACTTCATCTTCTCCCAGCACATCTTCCAAAGTTATTTTCGGCTCCATCTCATCTGTCCGGCCAAGAAGATAGTCTATGGAAACTTGTAAGGCGTCTGCCAAGTGAACCAGTGTCTGATATTGCGGCCGGCTTTTGCCGGTTTCATAGGAGCTGATTTTTTCTTGACCACAACCGGCAAAATGTCCCAGAATGCTTTGAGAGAGATTTCTGGCTTCGCGTGCTTTTCGTAGGCGGGTTTGCAGTATTTCCATAGAATCCCCCCTATAAATAATCTTTACTGTTTTTTACTTCCCTGAACACATAATATGTACAAACAAAGCGGATAAAGGCCCATTTGATTTGCAGCATGACAGGATCAATATGATGCCCTATGTTTGCTCCGGGCAAAGGCAACCAGCCCCACCAAAACCACCAACCCGCCGAAAACCACCCCGGAGAGCCCATCGGAAAAGTTGTGTTCACCCGGCTCCGAAAAGGACATGATAGCTGTCTGTGTCAGGACAAAGCTGATCAGGATCGTAGAAAAGCTGGTAAGCCGCAGGGATTCCGCCTCCAGATCATGGTGTTTGTGCAGTTTGAGCAGTTCCCGGATTTGCAGCCCAAATTCCACAAAGGTATAGCAGGCGATGGATAAAGCCATGACCATGCTGTATTGCCCAGCAGAGCCGCCGAAAAAAAGCCGGATCGAATATCCTACATAGCATAGGCCGGAAAAGCTAAGGATCAGGGCCACGCGCCGGTAAAGACGAAGCTGTTTTTCCTGCGGCTTTCCACCTATCATCAGCGCCGTATAACGAGCTGCACCGATCCCACAGCTGAATAGTGCGTTGGCAAACATGAAAAGCGAGGCGCTGGTGATACTCATAACCAACTTCCACAACACCATGACCCCGTCTTTGCCCACTGAGGCGAAACCCATGAGCCGTTTTTTTTGTTTGTAAAATGCTATTATGAGCTGAATGCTTTCTTTTGTCGTTCGCCAGTTACAGCAGGTGCATAGAATCAGATTACAGCCCAGCAGTAGCACAGTTCCGCCCAACACACAACCGGTCAGACATACCATAGCGATCCATTCGCTTTCTTTACCCAGCCAGAGAAGCTGGGAAACCAGAATGGTAAGCAGGTTGCAGAGGAGAGCAAAATCGAAGTGCCGGATCACGCGGACTCCCGGCGATTTATCCGTCCGATCTGCAAGGAGAGAAAAGGATACAAGAATCATCTGCGTTCCCACAAGGGCGCAGACAATGCCGATTTCGGTCTCTATGGGCTTGTTTTCCTTCCAGCTAAACAAAGGTGCAACGGAGAGGGCGGCTTGGATAAAAGCAGCGAAAAGAAGCCATATTCCAAGCAGTCCTAACCGCTTTTGTTTTTGTGCGTCTGTCACATCGCCTTTCCGAATCGGCCATAGCCGCCAAAGCCCCAACCATAGTGTGGCAAGGCCGCAGCCCATTACATAGAAGGAATGAAAATAAAAAGCAACGAACAAAAGAGCAGCCTCCAGCACACACAACAAGCGAGGAGTAAATTTTTTTGAAAACCTCCTGATTCGCTCCACACCATCACCTCTTATTCTGGTTTTGCAAACCAGCGTTCCGATTGACGGCTGGCAGTGATGTAGCTCTTGTCCTGTCCTGTGACAACAAGTTCCGTTTTACCGGCTGACAGCAGACCATAGGAAGAGAGCACTTCTTCAAATTTCTGTGCATATCGGGTTTCTGGAAAGCCCTGCAAAACCTGCATAGAGAGAACGCCGCCGCCTGAAACCATATTGATCGTCAGTCCGCAGATTGTATCGCTGTAAAAGTGGGCTGATTCCACATAATCGGCAAAGTCATTAAACTGAAACCGACCCATATAGCTGATGACATAGGTGTTGTTGACCATGCCGTCAAAAATGGAGAGAAATTGCTTTTTCGCTTCCAGCGACTTTGTTTCATCCAGCTTATTGAACATTGCTGCTTGTCTTTGGGTGGAGGCTCGCACCACCGACGGATCACGCTGGAGAGCCAAAAGCTGGCGGTACTTTTGTGCTAAGTCCGTACGGCCAAGCTGCCGCTCCTCTGGGCCAAAAGGAAGATAGGCTGAGCCGACACAGTTCCGATGGGTCTGTTCCAAACCGAGCGCCGGGCGCAGATCCATTGCCATGTTACAGATAATAGGTTTTTCCGCGTTGGGGCTTAAGTCGGATACACACTCGGACAGGAGCATCGCGGCAAAAATAGCAGGGGATGCTCCAATAGATTTTGCGCTTTGCACAAATACGCTTTCGTCAAAGAGCAATTCGGTACGGTAACAGCCGATGGGGGCAGATGTGCTTTCAGGCAACGCATAGCCATCTCTTTCAATAGGTGGTATATCTGGCTCCTCTCCGTAGCCATACTCTATACTGAATGGGTCCAATGTTTCTTCCTCGCTGATAGGCTCTCCCTCCAAACGGATGCCCTCCGAAGAAAAAGATGTGTGGTATTTCTGGCAACAGTAGTAATACAACAGCGTTTCCACAAAGAATTTGATTCCTCTGCCGTCACACAAGCCATGGTGAAAAGCTACACGAATCAAATTTCGGATGTATGTTACATCTAATAAATGATACCCCGTGGCCATGCTGCCCAAGGTGCGGAATTTATCCGTTTTGACCGCTACCATGGAATTATCGTCCCGGTGCAGATAGTAGTTCCCATCTTTCTCCACCAGCTTGTCGGTCAGGTAGGGAAAGCGTTTTGCTGTGCGGGTCAGAGCGACCTGCAAGTAACTGCCTGTCACCTTATCTTTCATGCGGATCTCTATAACGGTGCTGTGGTATCCAGCGCTGCGGTATAAAAAGGGTTGACCAGATCGTATCCGCTTCATAAAATCACCTCGCCATCATGAAATCAAATCCTTCTTTTTCAGCACGATATTACCGATTGAGTCAAGTCCAATATTGAACAACGCCTTTCCTGTAAGGCAAAGGGCCACATTATAGCAGCATTCAACGGCGTTGCCATACGATTGATACCATAAGTTAATCATTCTATTGTTTATGGATTGCTAGTATTTTGTTTGTGTATTATTAAAAATTACAACATACGCTAATGCCAATGAGTTGATTATTTGTACAGTGCTTGAGTTTCATTTGGGAAATGTTAATTTCTATATTGTCAAAGCAGCGGAGAGAAAATCTTCATGACCTCTGCCGGGAATCGCTGCCACCATTTTAGTTTCGCTGTCTCTGGTGCTATCTTCTCTGATAAAGCAAGCGTTTGTAAAAAGTCCTCTTTCATATCCCGAACAGAATCCGCTGCATACATCCATGCTCCGCATTCAAAATGGTGTACCAAAGAGCGGTAGTCCAGATTGATGGTGCCGCAGACAGCAAATTGATCGTCACAGATAAAACTTTTCGCATGGATAAAACCAGGCGTGTATTCAAAAATTTTCACTCCGGCACCGGCCAGTTTTCCATAATTGGAACGGGTCATCAGGTGGATCAATTTTTTGTCCGGGATATGCGGTGTAATAATACACACATCGACCCCTTTTTCTGCGGCCATGCAGAGAGCGTCCAACAGCGCATGGTCGCAGATGAGATAAGGCGTCGTGATATACAGATAACGCTTTGCCCCGTGGATCATATTTAAGTACACTTTTTCTCCAATACTGTCCCTATAAAGCGGCGCCGGTCCATCGCCGAAGGGAATGATATATCCACCGCCAGGGCTGCTTTCTGCTTCCAGATTCATAAAATCCTTTGGACAGATCACATCTTTTCCCTGCATATTCCAGCTTGTAATAAAAAGCGCCATCAGGTTTTTTACAGCGGGTCCTTCCAGCCGTATCGCTGTGTCCTTCCAGTGCCCATGCTTTTCCACCGCGTTGATATATTCGTCAGCCAGATTGATCCCGCCGGTAAATCCCACCTTCCCGTCGATCACCGTAATTTTCCGGTGATCTCGGTTATTATGGATATGGGAAAGGATAGGCCTGAATTTATTGGCCGGGACACAATGAATCCCTTCGCTTTCCAGTTGTTCATAGTAGCGTTCCGGCAAAAGGGAAAAGCATCCGAAATCATCGTAAAGGAAATACACCTGTACACCCTGTCCCGCCTTTTCTTTCAATATTTCGTGAATGGGATTCCACATCTTTCCTTCCTGTACGATAAAGTATTCCATAAAAATGAAATTTTCCGCTTTTTGCAGACTGTTCATAAGGGCCTCATGGAATTTCTCCCCGATAGAATAATATTCCGTCTTGGTCCCAGTATGGCCGGGCATTTTTGCCGCGTAGTATAAATACTGCGCCTGTGTATAAGCACCCATGTCCTGTTCCTTTAAGGGCACCAAATCTTCCGTTTGTTTCAGGAACGGCGCTATCTCCTCCATCGTTTTTATATAGCGGCTGTATTCTTTCCGGCTGGTATCGTTGCTTGACAGAAGCATAAACACAAAAGCTCCCAATACCGGCAGCAGGAGCAGAATGATCAGCCAGGGTATTTTGAGTTCCGGTATCTCGTCCCGATTGATTAAGTAGAGTACCGTTCCGATATAAAAGAACCATGCAAGAATGGTGATGGGAAGAAAAAACTCGTACAAAAGGATAAATACAGCCATAAGCTGGGCAAATTCTAATACAATACAAAAAGCAGCCAGAAAGAAGCGGGAACGAAAAAACTTTAAGAGTTTATCCAAGCAGCATTACACCCCCTTTATTTTGATTCAAGAAGAACTGCCGCCACACGACATCACACCATGCAGCGGCAGCCATTCAGATTCTCTTAATCATGTAGCCCCTTCAGCAGCGGGATCAGCAGGAGAAGCACCACAATTCCGATGATGCCGACCACGATCCCCAGCAACATCTTCGAGAACACCATGCTCAGGCACATCCCTACCCCCAGAAGCAGGGCGCCAAGTACGCCCAGCAAAGTGGCACCGATGGTCTTTCCACTGAGCCTGATTGGGGCCTTGCCCTCCATTTTACGCCAAATGCCAACCGTGATCAGCATGAGAACCATGCCAACTGCACCACAGATGATCCCCTGGTTTCTCATTCCCCATTCCGGCAGAAGCGCCATGCACATCCCCAGCGCAAAAAATACGCCGCTGACCGTCCCCAGGAGCATTGCCACAAAACTGCTCTTTTTCATTTTCAAAATCCTCGCTTTCTTATTTTTC
This sequence comes from uncultured Oscillospiraceae bacterium, assembly GCA_949737515.1. Taxonomy (GTDB): domain Bacteria; phylum Bacillota; class Clostridia; order Oscillospirales; family Ruminococcaceae; genus UBA1405. Next base: position 6,145 of record CATJCP010000091.1, read on the forward strand.
TTTACCCGGCAGATGAGTGATTTCCTGTGTTTGCTTTACAGAATCCGCTGTCTGGGCAATCTGACTTTCGCGCCGCTCCTGTTCTTTTGCCCTCTGCTGATCCTGCTGAGCGCGGAGTCTTGACTTGGCTTCCTCTATGGTCTCACCCTCATGGGTTAGATACTGGGCAACAAAGGCATCCTCGATGCTTCGATACCCACCGACAACTGCCTCCTCGATCTTCTTGTAGCCGCCCACGACGGCTTCTTCCACCTTCTTATGCCCGCTGACCACCTTTTTGGCGATCTCTTCGTTGGCTGTTACCAGCTTTGACTTTGCCATATGAAACTTCTCCCTTCTCTGTTTTGACTGTGCCCATAGTATAAGCTGCGTTTGTTTGAAATCGGTTTAAGAATTGTTTCGGAATTATTATTTCAAAGCAAGTTCTCAGATTTTGGCGTTTTTAAGCTCAGTCCTTACGATATGCCAGGATACCGATAATAATCGCGCCAACACTGATCAGTCCGGCCGTCACAGCGGCGATTACCTTTTTCATAAGTGAACTGTCTCCTTTCCTTTCAGATGAAACCATGTGGTTTTTCGCTTTTCTTGTTTCTGACCCTATCATACAACGGTTTTGTTTGCGAATTGCTTGACTTGTGTTTATGAATGATTAAAATTGAACCTTTCCCGGCAGCGGACAGCGTGGCTTTGTTTACCCTTTTGCATTTTGTCAAAAGTATATATAGAGTTCATATTTGTGCTAAGTTAGAATTATATTTATGAAATATGAAAAGCGGCAGGTTTTCCCCACCGCTTTCAAAAATCCTTTTATCCTTTTACTCCTGCAAGAACCGGAATGCCTTTTCACAAACCTCGCAGGCTTCGTCATACTTCGCTTCGATGAGCGGGGCGACCTTTTTGCTTCTCCGCTGCCTGACCGGTTTGTAGCAGAAATAGGCCGCCGCCCACAGCAGGAATCCCGGAATAGCCAGCAGTACCGTCAGCCAGATGACCGGCGGTGTGGCCGTTACCGCAAATACCGAGCCTGCCATAAATCCGCAGCCAACCAGCCCGCAAGTCAATGATACCATAGCCGGCACCGAGCCTTTGGAGGCTTCCAGGGTGCAGATCTCCTCCATACAGGCTTCGTAATGCTGCTGCAAGCGGGTAAGCTCCACCTTGTTGATAATGTGGCAGCCCCGTTTCATGTGGAGAGTGACCTTCCCCATGCTTTTCTCCGGCTGCCGGTTTTCATCCATCCTCCAGCCAAACTTTTCGTATCCATCTATATACTGAGAAAGAAGATCCTCTTCTACCGTCACCTTCCAATAATCAAAGCTGTCAACTGTACGCTCATTCATGCCCCGGTAAGGCCTCCTTCTTTTCTTTCGGGATGATGACAGTAAAAACGCTGCCCCTCCCCAATTCGCTTTCCACTTCGATCCCAAAGCCGCCCAGCTGCAGCACCCGCAGGGCCAGGGAAAGCCCCAGGCCGTTTCCCGCCATAGAATGGGAGGTGTCGCCCTGATAAAACTTTTCAAAGATGTGCTTTTTTGTCTCCTCGGTCATACCGCAGCCGGTATCTCGCACCGATACGCGGATTGCTTCTTCATCCGAGGTTTCAGTCAGAGTGATTTTCCCGCCGGGCTCGGTAAACTTGACAGCATTGGAAAGCAGATTGTTCCACACCAGCTCCATCAACGCCGGGTCGGCGAAAATCTCCGCATAATCTTCCAGCTCGGCGTCAAATTCCAGCCCCTGCCGCTCCCAGGCCGGTTCATAGTTCAGGGCGCATTCCGCCAGCTGTTCGCACAGATTGTATGCTTCCACCACCGGCGCTATGGTTTGCTTCTCCAGTTTGTTCAGCTTCAGGATATTGCTGATCAGCTCCGCAAGCCTCTTGGAGCCCAGAAAGATGGTATCGGCGTACTGCCGCTGCTGCTGCGTTAGCTCCTCCCGGCAGAGCATCTCCGCGTTGTTCTGGATAATGGCAAGAGGCGTCTTGATCTCATGGGAAACATTGGAGAAAAAGTCGGTTTTCAGCGTTTCGATGCTTCCCAGCTCCTCCACCATCCTGTTGAAATCCGCAATCATAATATCCAGGTAATCCAGCTTGTCGCTGGTGTGGAGCGGAGGAACATAGACGGAAAAATCCCCCTCCGACACCTTTTTTGTGGCCTCCGCCAGCCGGTGCATCGGTTCCTCATAGGTCTTTTTGATCTGCCTGCGGGTAAAAAGGGTCAGCCCAACGGCCACCGTGCCCCAATAGAGGATGGGGACGGCCGTCTGGGCAAAATCGTCCCACCCAAGTTCGCTCATCCCCACAAGGAGCCCGGTATGGATCCCGCTCATCAAAAGCAGCACGATCAGGTACACAAAAAACAGGGAAGGGGGAAAACGGCTTTCCCGCACGGCATTTCCCAAAAGGCGGTTTTCCTTCATCGCAGCACCGCCTTATAGCCCAGGCCCCGGACAGTCTTTATCTCAAACCCGTCGCAGCCGGAAAATTTGTCCCGGAGCTTGGTCACATAGACATCCACCGCCCGCAGGCTGGTACCGGAATCGATGCCCCAGAACTCGTCCATCAGCTGCGCTCTGGTAAAGGTTTTTTTCGGATAGGATAGCAGCTTATATAAAATATGGAACTCCCTTGTTGTGACCGGGATTTCCTCCCCATCTATGGCGGCGGTCATGCCATCTGCGTCCAGTTCCAGATTGCCGACAGTCAGCTTCCGCTCCATCTCGATATTGGCCCGGCGCAGCAGCGCGCGGACCCGCATTTCCAGCTCCGCCAGCTCCACTGGCTTTACCATGTAATCGTCGATCCCCAGCTGGAACCCTTTTTTCTTGGAGGGCAAATCGTCCTTGGCCGACATGAACAGGATGGGGATGTGCCGGTTGACCCGCCGTACCGTCTCGGCAAACTCAAACCCGTCCACCTCCGGCATCATAATGTCGGAAATGATGAGGTCGTACAGATTGTTATACATCTCATCGTAAGCCTCGTTTGCACCAAGGACACCTTTTGCCTGAAAGCCGCAGTCATTAAGATAGGTGCATATGACCTGGCTTAAATTTTTGTCATCATCTACGACAAGTATATGGATCACTCTTTCCATCCCCTTTCGTTACTGGAATTATATCATATCTTAGCAGAGGTATGTTGGGCTTTTATTTGAGAATTATTTGGGAATTGTTAATTTCAACTGAAACACCCCTAAATCAAAGAAAAAAGTGCAAGTGTACACCCTCCTTTTCCTATGCTAAAATAGACCTGTATTTCAGGTAGGAGTGTGGCGCGGCCCGTCAGAGCCGCCCAAGGTAGGAGCGAAAGACCCCAGGGGCCAGTGCGCTCCGCCGTGATCCGTCCAACACAAAAACCGAAATACGATCAGACAGAAAGACCATAGCCAACCCGAAAGGGCCCGGCTGTGGTCTTTTTTCGTCCCAAAACAAAGAAGGAGGCAAAGACAATGAGTGACAATCTGGATTTCATGGCGATTTTCGGAGGAGAGGGCAGCCTGGACCTTGGCAGCGGCGG
>CATJCP010000092.1 GCA_949737515.1 uncultured Oscillospiraceae bacterium
ACATGCAGTACCGGACCTGCTCAAACAAATCCGCGCCCTTTATCTCCACCAGCTGGGGACGGTGGGAAAAGGTCATAAAATGCCCGTGAAACGCCCCTGTATTTCTCTGGGCAAAGTAAATTGCCAAGGAAACGGCCACCGACGCGGGGGAAGGGTTATAATAGGACATATACATTGATCCAGAACCGTCGGCCACCACCAAAGCGTTTTCACCGTTGGTGTAATCGGGCAGAGACTTCCATGTAGCCTCCAGCGCCTGCCGCTCCTCCTGGGACCCAGCTGCGCCGGATTTCACCCAGGGCGCGATCACCTCATAGGGATACAGCACGCCGGTATGGAGCTTGGCCTTCCCGGACATGACCATTTCCATATACTGCTGGTAACGCTCCTTGTCGTTGCGCAGAAAGGCCTTCCGGTATTTCAGCATAGCCTTAGAGGGCTGAACCTCATAGTCAAAGGAATAATCCCTTTCCCGCAGGTTGTTTTCCAGGATGGCAATGCCCCGGCGCAGCCGGGAAAGGGTCTTGCGGTATTCTTTACAGCTCATGCCCAGGGCCTTTGCCAGCCTCCGCCCCATGCGGTTGGTCTCCTCACTGGAAGCATTGACCGAGGGGAGCCATTTCCCCAGCAGGGAGATGTCTTTCTCCCCTGCGTCTAAGGCGGAGATATCCCCTTTCAGCTGTTTTCCAATCAGGGAAACCACTGCGTCCTGGCAGGGGGTCCCCATCAAAACCATCAGGTCGTCATAGCGGCCCATCTCCACAATAAAGGGGAGGTTGCGGATCACAGTCTCAGGCTCACTCCGGCCCAGGGATGCAAGTATCACCCGAAAAACACGTCTCTCCCCCAGTCCACCCCGCACATCCCGGGCATAAAAGGCTGTCTTCAGGGCAATGTCCCGGTTTTCAGCCCATGCCCGGAGAAACCGGTTCTCAATTTCCCGCTCTTCCGCCTGTCGAAGCGCGCCTATGGTTGAAAACAAATCGAGGCAGTCGCTCATGGACGTTCCATAGGTTTCCGCTCCGTTTTCGGTCAGGGTTTTGTTGGCTTGTAATTTTAAGTAGTTCAGCATGAGAACCGCCTCCTCGTGTCAATGGTATGTTGATTGAAACAAATCCAGAAACTTCGCGGCGCCATTTTTACATGGAGCGATTCAACGCTCTGCCATGTCCCTCAAAGAGATGCGGTTGACGCCGCCGTTTTTGCCTAGGGTTCTGTCCTAGGACAGAATCCTAGGACAGGCAAGGTATCGCCCCAAAGCGGGGCCTTTGACATACTAATCCCCTGTTACAAGGACGTTCGTCCTAAATGCATCTGCAGAAGATACCTTATCCAACCACGCTCGATCCCTGTAGAAGCCATCGCGGCGCCATGTTTCATATCTTGACAGGATAGAAAGGGCTGCGGTTGACGCCGCGGCTTCCATGAGGTGCCCTGGTTTCTGGGGATGCAAGGTACAAATTCCCGAAGGAATCCGCCGGGGTTGAACCAGCTCTCCCCCATTTCTGGGAGATTTACCATGTAATTGGCTGTATGTACCTTTCCCCAGAAGTCTGGAAGTCCTGCAAGGCGCGTTCCGCCGTAGCAATAGACGGAATCGTCGGAGCTGATGGGCTGCAGTCCGCGCCTTTTAGGCTTTTTTTAAAGGAATAACACGGTGCGTCAGCAGAGAAATCCCCTTTCGGGGAAATCCCGGTTGGAGTCGAACCAACTTTATCCAGCAAAATGGCCTGCGGTTTACACTGTTGATTTCCTCTGTGGTTTTATCATAGCAGACAGGGCATGGGAAAATCATATAAAAAAAGTTGCGGACATGAAAAAATTGCCTCTCCCCAGAAAAAAGGCCTACTTGCCAGTCAACCTTTTTCCAACCTTTGAAAGAACCCTGCCGACGCAAACCCGATGGCGCAGACCAGCGCCCCGCTGGGCAGCAGCACCCAATAAGGGTTTCCGGCAAACAGATCAAACAGCGCCCCATAGACAATCTGGCCCAGGGGCTGGGCACACATGGAAATGGTAAACACATAGGACATTACCTTGCCCATCAGGCGTTCCGGGGTCCGCTCCTGAATGGCGGATATGGCACAGGTGGAAAAGAAACTGCACCCCGCCTGGCAGATAAAAAACATTGCCAGCAAAACGGCATACCGGCCCAAGGCCCCCAATGGCAGCAGAAAGACAATGCCGGAGGGAATCAGACAAAGGCCAAAGACAGCCAGCACAACAGCCAGGTATTTCAGCCTCAGCTTTTTTGCCGACGCCAGCACGCCTACCAGCACGCTCCCGGCAATTGCCGCCACCCCCATAAAGCTCTCCATCACGCCATAGTGTTCCGCTGAAAGCCCCAGGACGGTCCGCACAAGGTACGGGAGCCCCACCACCGCAGTTCCCGCCACAAACAGGCTCACCAGCGCGGCCAGCAGAAGCAGCTTCAGGATCCCCGGCTGTTCCCGGCATAAAAAGCGCATACTGACAGTAAAGTCCTCCTTCACCATGGCCAGGATGCCCGCAGACCGCTCCGGCCTCTGCCAGTCCAGCCGGATAAAGCATTCAAAAAAGGCGGTGATCCAAAAGCAGGCCACCGCCCCACAGAGAACAGGACCTATTCCAAAGGCGGTATAGAGGACGCTCCCTAAAAACGGCGTAATCAGCGAGGTAACAGCGGAGACCTGGCTGACCGCCGCATTGCCCTTGACGATATTGTCCCCGGAAAGCATCTGCGGGATGCAGGCCTGTACCGTTGGAGACTCAAATGCCCCCAGCACCGACAGGGCCACCAGCAGCACGCCGATCACAAAAATATCGCGGCCAAAGGGCAAAACAATACTGGCTGCCAGCACCGTGATACCGGAGACTACATCCAGCCCCACCATGATGTTGCGCCGGTTGGCCCGGTCTGCCAACATTCCTCCAAAGGGAGCGAGAAGGATGGTCGGCAGCATGGCAGCCGCCATAAGCCCTGCAAAGACGGAGGCCGAACCGGTCCTTTCCAGCACATACATGGAAAGGGCAAATTTCAAGGTATAATTGCCAAAAAGGGAGGTGATCTGGCCCAGGATCAAGAATACAAAGTTGCGGGTAAAGAGTTTATCTTCCTTTTTCTGTTTCATGTTGGTGACCTCCATGCTCAAACCTCCATGTTCTCAATTTGACGCATCATGCTTGTGACAGCGAAGGCTGTCAGGACCCCCGCAGCGCCGAGGACCACGATGGCTCCTATCCAGGAGCAGGCCGCCATGATCTGGCAGACCAGGGATGCTGTGATTACCGCCGTCACAATGGTGACAGGGACGGATTGCTTCCAAAGACCCGCCCACAGGGACAGCAATCCCAGCAGTCCTGCCAAAATCCCGTTACAGAGCACAGCGCCAAAGGCCCCTAAGACAACGCCAAACGTAAGCCGGTCACCGCACAGCGGAAAAAACGTCTCGGTGATCAGGAAAACTCCCTCCACTGCTGAGCCGCATAAAAGCATAGCTGCAGCCGTGTACAGAAAAACCAGAACCAGCTTCGCCCCAAACATCCTTTTCCGGCTGACCGGATAGGAAAACGCCAGCACAGCCCGTTTCCCGGTATACTCCTCCACTACAAACCGGGCCGCCATGACTGCCGCCAAAACAGTAAAAACCGCCATACAAATAATACTGCCCATCCCAATCAAATGCCGGTAGCTGGAAAACATCTCTATATCCGGCTCCATGGGGTCAATGTGGGGGATGGCGGCCAGCAGATACTGAAAAGCCAGCACAGCCGCGCCGCTGGTTACGGCCGCGATATGATATGGGCCCAGGCTGCTCCTCTTTAATTCCAGTGCAATCAGCTTATTCATGAATGATCTCTCCCGTTCTGTCTTCGTTTATCACAGTCATAAAGTAATTCTCCATACCGTCGGGATACTTTTGGCGTATCATCTCTGTGTCCGTCTCCCGGACCACCGTGCCGCCGGCGATTATGCCAATGCGGTCCGCTATCTGCTCAACCTCTGACAGGAGATGGCTGGACAATAAAATGGTCATCCCCTCCTTTTCCACAAGCTCACGGAAAAGGGCCCGCATTTCCTTAATTCCCACCGGGTCCAGACCGTTGACCGGCTCGTCCAGGATCAGGACCTCCGGGCGGTGGATGATGGCGCGGGCGATGGCGAGCCGCTGCCTCATCCCCAGGGAAAAGGAGGACACCGGCTGTTTCCCGGTATCCGGCAGTCCCACCCGCCTCAGCACCGTTTCAACATCACTGTCCTCCTGACCCATATAGGCCAGGTGCAGCCGCAGATTTTCCGCAGCGGACAAACGCTCATAAAACACAGGGGTTTCAATCATACTGCCTGTCCGCCGAAGAATGGCGGCATTGTCCCTGACGCTGTCCAGGCCCAGCACCGAGGCCGTCCCGGCGGAGGGCTTCAGTAAACCCAGCAGCAGCTTAAACACCGTTGTCTTCCCCGCCCCGTTCCTCCCGAGAAACCCGTATCACCGACATTTGGCAGCTGCGGATCACCTCCTTCCCGGAAAACGCCTTGGTCAGCCTGTCTGTAAAAATCACTGTTTCGCTCATAGAAACCTCCTTTAATACCTTCTGACGGTATGTAAAATAAATAAAAAACAGCGGCTTAGCCGCAATCATACCAACCAAACGAATGTATATAGCCAAAATAAAATTGCCCAAGGCAATTTTATTTTGGTTCCGGCATCTGGAAGATAAAATCATCCACCAGCTTCATGATCGAATCGTCAAGCAGCGGCACGCCCATTTTCTCCAGCATATCCCCGATAAAACAAAATTTCCGCCTGATCCCCTCCCTGGTGGTGGGAAACACGCTGGGGAGCATCCAAAGGCTGGTCATCAGCGGAAGCAGCTCGGAGATCTCTCTGGCGTACTCTGTATGGATGGAGCCGTCCCGGTTTCCCTCCTCAATCAGTTCAAAATAATATGGGGTCAAGACGCTGCAGTTGGAACGGACCATCTCCACCAGCAGCCGGGGGCTTATTTTGACAGGGAGCGCCTGCCGGTTGATACTGCTGCGGGCCTCGTCCATTCCATTGATCCGGATGGCCTCCTGGAGTTTTTGGAGGCCGTTCAGATCCGTCCGGCTCCGGACCTTCTCAAAGGGGTTGTTCTCAAAAAACATCCGATCCCCTACCGCGTCCATAATCTCCTCTTTGGATTTGAAATGGTGGTAGACTGCGCCCTTTGTCAATCCCCCCAGTCCGTCTACAATGTCCTGGATGGTGGTATTTTCATAGCCCTTTTCCAGAAAAAGCTTTTGGGAAACGTCCAATATCCGCTCTACCGTCACCTCGGGATACTTGTTCCGCGCCATTTGTCACCTGCTCTCATTTACATTCGTTTAGTATGTATTTGATTATAAGCAAAATCTTTTAAATTGTCAAGGGACATTTACGCGCTTCCCAAGGGGAAAACCGCCCTCCTCACTCTGGAATCTGGCAGCTGGGGCAGATATCCGCCAGAATGCAGCTGCCGCAGTCCGGTTTTCTCGCCTTGCAGACCGCCCTTCCAAAATGCACCAACCGATGGCAGAAATTGTTGGATTCTTCCGGGGGAAGTATCTTCCAAAGCTGCTTTTCTACCTTCGCCGGGTCCTTGGTGTCTGACAGGCCCAGCCGGTTGGTAATGCGGATGCAGTGGGTGTCACAGACCACAGCAGGCTTTTTATAAATATCCCCTACAATCAGGTTGGCCGTTTTGCGTCCAATGCCTGGCAGCTTGGTCAGCTCCTCCACCGTATCGGGGAGAACGCCGCCGTACACATCCCGCAGCATTTTGCAGGTGGCGGATATATCCCGGGCCTTTGTCTTGTACAGGCCGCAAGGCTTCACGATTTCCTCAATTTCCTCCACCTGGGCGCTGGCCAGGGCCTCCAGGGTGGGGAATTTTTCAAAGAGGACAGGTGTAACCAGGTTTACCCGGGCGTCGGTACACTGGGCGGCCAAGCGGACGGAAATCAAAAGTTCGTAGGGCTTTTCCGGGATATAGTCCAGGGAGCATTCCGCGTCGGGGTACAGCTCCTTGAGCTTTTGAATCGCGGCCAGGGCGCGTTCCTGAGTGGTCATGAGGATTTCCCCTTTCTCTTATAGAAATGGTCGAAATATAAGGCATCCCCATGATTTTACCACATCCTGCACTGTTTGAAAAGCCCGCCCGAAACAATTTTCAGGCGGGCCTTGATTTGAAAGAAGGGACATCCCGCTGGGCCCAGGGGGGCGTCAGCACTTCTCCTTCCATCCTTATTTTGCCAGACGGTAATAAACGCTGGCCGTCAGCCAATAGATGATCAGGTAAACAACCGAAAACGCCAGGCAAACCCCCAGCACGCACATCAAAAACAGCCGGGTGTTGGTCATCTGGAAGCCACGGAGTATTTTGCACAGGGCGGGAAAGGCCGCGGAGATGTGGACCATCGCCAGCCCCAGGGGCAGGAAAAACACCATCAGCACCTGCTTATGGATGGCAGATTTTACCTCCCGGGTGCTCATCCCCACCTGCTGCATGATGTGAAACCGGTCGTGATCATCGTATCCTTCGGTGATCTGCTTATAGTAGACAATCAGCACCGTGGCCAGCAAGAACAGCAGCGTAAAGAAAATCCCCACAAAAAACAGCCCGCCAAAGGTGTTGTAGAAATCCCGCCGGTCCGCATCGCGGCTTCCCACCGTCCCTACCCGCAGGTTCTCCCCAGAGGCCCTTTTGGTTTCCACAAGGGCTTCCCGCAGGCAGTCTTGGAACACCATCCTGTGGTCCTCCGAACCCTCCACATCAAAGACATATTGGAACAGGCGGAAAGTGTCCTTGCCCTTGTTGTGGGCCTCCCAAAGTTCCTGCTGCTCGTTGTCCGGCATTACCATCACCGCGTAAACGCCGTTCCCGTCATCCTTCCCAGGCAGGAAATCCGGGAAGGGGATCAGGCCCTTTATCTTGTATTCGGTCCCATCCAGCTGAAACTTGCCCCCCAGCTCCATACTCCCTTGGTTGAACAGCACCTCATGGGGCCCAAGCTGATAGTTCATCCCCACTGCCTCGTTATAGGAGGAAAGAGGCAGCGTCTCAAAGTCGCACAGATGGGAAATATCCGCAGCGCCTACAGCAGATCCTTCGGCGGAAAACCCCTGTTTCCCATCCCAGTATGTGAGGAAGCTTCCCGGATACACCTTGACGGCGTTTTGAATCTCCAGTCCATGCTGCCCAGCCAGATCCTCAATGGCGCCAATGGCCGCCTCCTCGGTCCCCTCTTCCAGGGCAAAGCTGGCGGTCATATCCCTGGGAAACCGGTTGGCTGTAATACTCTCCTCCCCGATGTACAGGCAGATGGTAGAGGAGAGGGTCACCAGCACACAGGTGGAGAGGATGCAAATGTTGGCAAGCCCCACGGCATTCTGCTTCATCCGGTAAATCATGCCGGAAACAGATACAAAGTTGTTTGGCTTGTAGTAAAAGGATTTGTTCCGGCGCAGGATTTTCAGGAGGGCAATGCTCCCGGCGGTAAAGAGCAGGTAGGTCCCGATCATCACCAGCACAACCGCCACAATGAAAAAGACAATGGCCTCTGCCGCGGTTTTCACCCCAATGGCCACGGCATAACCTCCCCCAAGGGTAGCCGCACCCAGCAGCGCAAGGAGCCAACGGGCCTTGGGCTCCCTCTCCCCCACCTTGGCGCTGTGGAGCAGGTCGATGGGATTGGTGCGGACAATCTGGAGAGCCTCCGCCAGGATCACCAGCAGGTATGCGGCGGCAAACACCGCGAAGGTCAGCCCTATTGAGGAAAGGGGGACGGTAAATTCCAGAGGAATCTCATACCGCACAATGTTCAGCAGCACCAGGAACAGGATCTGGCTGAGCAGCGCCCCGCCAACAACCCCTGTGATGATGCTCGCTGTCCCAACCATTGTGGTTTCCAGGAACAAAACCCGGAACAGGTGCCCCTTCTCCATTCCCAACACACAGAACAGCCCGAATTCCCGCTTCCGCTGCTTTACCACAAAGGAATTGATGTAGAACAAAATGATTATGGACAAAAACCCGCAGACATTCCGGCTCAGCTCCAGGATCATCTCCAAATAAGCCGCCCCCCGCATATCCGCTGTGCCCAGCATCACGCAGATGGAATCCAGAATATAAAACAGCATGACGATTACCGCCCCTGAAAGCAGGCAGGGCAGATAAAGGCTTTTGTTTTTCCGCAGGTTCTGGAAAGCCAGCTTGGTGTAAAAGAGATTACTCAACGTCCATCCCTCCTGTCGATAACACGGTCAGGGAGTCGGAGATGCGCTGATACATCTCGTCGTTGGACATTCCGCCCCGGTAAAGCTGGTGGTATACTTCCCCGTCCTTGATAAACAAAACCCTCCCGGCGTGGCTGGCGGCGCGGGTACTGTGGGTTACCATCAGGACTGTCTGTCCCTCTGCGTTGATCTGTTCAAAAAGCTCCAGCAGCCGGCCGGCCGCCTTGGAGTCCAGCGCCCCGGTGGGCTCGTCGGCCAGTATCAGGCTGGGCCGTGTGATCAGCGCCCTGGCCACCGCCACCCGCTGCTTCTGTCCGCCGGAAACCTCATAGGGGTATTTTTCCAGGATATTGTCAATTGCCAGCTTTTTGGCAATGGCCGGAAGGCGGCGCTCCATTTCCTGGTGTTTGACGCGGGACAGCACCAAGGGCAGGAAAATATTATCTTGTAGGGAAAAGGTGTCCAGCAGGTTAAAATCCTGGAATACAAAGCCCAGGTTTTTGCGGCGGAACGCGCACATTTCCCTGTCCGGAATGGACGTCATGCTCCTTCCGCCCAGGTAGATCTCCCCGCTGGTGGGCTTGTCCAGGGAAGCGAGGATGTTCAGCAGCGTCGTCTTTCCAGAGCCGGATTCCCCCATGATCGCTACATATTCCCCTGCCTCCACAGTAAAGTTAACGTCGGACAGGGCCTGGATCTGATTTCCGCCAAAGCGGGTTGTATAGATTTTTTTCAGATGGCGTACTTCCAATAAAGACATATCGTTTCCTCCTTGGTCTTCGGTTTACCAGCTGGGTACAAGGGGATTATAGTCCATTTTGGAAAAGCATGCCATAGATTTAGCTTACAAAAAAGGGGAAAACCTTACATTTTTGTAAGGTTGGCGGATCTGGCGGCTATCCCTTTATTTCCTGTTCATAGACAAGCATCTTGTCATACCCGTCAATTTTCCGGTTGAGGATATCCAAGGTCTTCTGCATTTCGGAAAGCCTCTGGACAATCATGTCCCGCTGCTCGGTTAAAATCCGCTTCCGGGCCTGCCTGGTTTCGTCCCCTTCCCGCAGAAGGTTCATGTATTGGGTCAGCGCGTCTATCTGAATCCCTGCGCTGCGCATACATTTGACAAAAGAAACAGTCCGGCAGTCCGCCTCAGAGTAGTCCCGTATGCCGCTGGAGTTGCGGCGGACCGGTGAGAGCAGCCCAATCCGTTCATAATAGCGCAGGGTGTCAGCGGTAATGTCGTATTCTCTTGCAACTTCTGAAATGGTCATGTCGATTCCTCCTGAAAATCAATACAATATACAAGATTAGCGTAAACTTTTCTATATTCTATCACCTGCAGTCGACTCCAAGTCAATTTTTTTAGCCAAATTTTTATGTGAATTTTTTGTGAAAAGCCTTGACTTGGAGTGGGGTTTAAATGATATGCTGAAACCAATCCGGGCTGGACGCCATTTCTTTGGAGCCTGCCAATATTACTTATCCCCTTCTACTCAAATTCCTCCTCAACCCCAAAAGGGCGCCTGACTGCCCTTTTCACTTGGAAAACACGCCATATGACCCTCCCATCCTCTATGGCGGGACAGGCAGAAGGAGAAGCTCCGGCACGGCCATTAAAAAGCAGTCAGGGGGAAAGATTTTGTAAGATCTTTCCCCCTGACTGCTTTTTGTAAAAAAATTTTGGAAGGACAACTCCACTGGAAACCATGAATAAACTATGATATACTATTAAGGACAAAACAGCCGTGTACGGGAGAGCAAAGAGGACGGAACGGGATTTTTCACATAAGGAGAACAGGACAGAATGAAAAAGCAATCCATATTCATCCCAGCAGCGGCGGCGGTATCGGTTTGGGCGGGCTGCTTCCTTTGGAGCGGCTGCTCTCCCATGCCCTCAGAGTCTCAGATCCAGCAGCAGCCCCAAGATGAAAACGTTCTGCCCGCCATGGCGGTTGAGGAGATGCAGAACAGCGCCGCCCTGAGCCTGGCAGAATCATCCATAGGGGTCATGCTGGCCGCCGCCCCCAAAAGGCACGGCAGCGGCCGGTTGACAGAGGTCCAATCCAGCAGACAGGAGGAAGATGATCCCCCATCTCCCCTGACCCTGGAACAGCAGGCGCTGATCACCGGCTATATGGACCGCTATTTTGAATCCCTCTCCACCTTAAAGCTGATAGCCCCCTCCCCGCTGTTCGCCGATCCCCAAGGCCTTCAGGCGGCGGGCAACCGTGCTGTGTGGGAATACCTGGTAGAGCTGCGGAGGATGCAGCCCCAAGATCTTTCCCTCACCCATTATCAGTATATGTTAAGCTGCCGTCAGGGCGGCTGGGGACGCCGGGAGGAGCCTTTGGAAGAGGAGGACGGGAAGCTCCGCGTCATGGCGGTGGAGCGAAGCGTCCAGAATTTCAGCCACTGCCCCCAGACAGACGCGGAAAGCGCTGCGGTCTATCACCAATTTGTACTGGTCCAAACGCCCCAGGGCTGGAAAATCGAAAGCCATATGCAGATGGACACCCTTTATGTCGTCCTGTTTCTGGAGGGGGACTCCCACAATATGCGGGAGTATCTCCAAGGCTCCTTCCCGGAGGAAAAGGGAAAAGAATACATCGACCAGCGGCTGGAAACGCTGCTCCGGGAGGCCCGCCAGGAGATAGAAGCCCGCTCAAACCCAAACCATCAGGACCAGGAATCCCCTTCAGCAACCGCCCCTCCCGATCACCCCTATGATCGGGAGAGCGCAGTGGCTTATGCCCTGGAATGGGTGGGCAAGCGGAATGAGGAGTGGGCGGACTACGGCATCTACGGCGGAAACTGCCAGAACTATGTCTCCCAGTGCCTGCTGGCTGGCGGGATCCCTATGGACCCCTATGGGGACAGCCTGTGGAAGTGGTACAGCGACGTCCCCCACAACCGCCCGGGGGCGGTGGGACGGTCCGCCTCCTGGTCCGGCGTTGAGGAATTCCGCAGTTATGCGGAGGACAACACCGGCTACGGAATGGCGGCTCAAGCAAACGCCCCCTATTACAGCGGCGAGGCAGGGGATGTGCTGGACCTTGGCACAGCGGACAGTCCCCTCCGCCATGCGGTCATCATCACCCAGGTGGTCCGGGATAAGGAGGGAAACACCATCGACTATCTTGTCAGCTCCAACACCTCGGACCTTAAAAATTTTCCAGCGTCCGCCTATTTTTACACCACCCAATCGTTGGTTAAAATATTGGGGTGGAATGATTAACAGGAGGTGCGGAAGTGCCAAATTGTTGGAATCCGTTAAAAAAGAGAGCTGCTGCTCTGGCAACGGCGGTATTGACAGCCATATTCCTCATTCCCATGGGAGTATTTGCAGAGGAAGGGGGATACGTCTACCCCGCCCCGCCCGATTTATTCTCGGAAGCGGCAGTGCTGATAGAGGCGGAAACCGGCCAGGTGCTGTACGGCAGGAACGAGACCAAACGGATGGAGCCCGCCAGCCTGACCAAGATTATGACCTGCCTGTTGGGGGTAGAGCTGTGGGACGGCGGCGAAGATGATACCGCGACGGTCACAGCGGAGGCTCTCTTTGACATTGACGCCGAATCGAGCTCCATCGACCTGGTGACAGATGAATCCATAGCCCTGCCGGATCTGTTTTATGCCCTGATGCTCCCCTCCGCCAATGACGCCGCCAACGTCATCGCCCAGCACCTGGCTGGAAGCATTGAAGACTTTGTGGAGATGATGAACACCCGAACCAGGGAACTGAAGCTGACAGGAACCCACTTTTCCAATCCTCACGGCCTTCCGGCGGATAATCACTACTCCACCGCCTACGACATCGCCCAGATCACCCGGGAGGCGGTCAAAAACAAAAGCTTTATGCGGTTCGCCGGGGCGGCGGCGCACACCATCCCCGCCAGCGCCCAGGAAAAGGAACGGGAACTGGAGCACACCAACCGAATGCTGGTTCCGGACCATGAGATGTACTATCCCAGCGCCGTTGCAGGCAAAACCGGATGGACCCGTCGGGCCGGCCACTGCCTGATGACAGTGGCGGAGCGGGACGGCCTAACGCTGATCTGCGTGGTAATGCGGGCGGGGAGCACCGCCAACGAGTATGAGGATACCGAGGCCCTATTGGAATATGGGTTTGAAAACTTTAAAAAGTCCAACATCGACTGCACTCCCTACGACAACACTGAGATTAAATTCACTGACAGCAGCGGCCAGGCACGCAAGGCGATCCTGAGCCTGCGGGAACGAAAATTCCCGGCCATTGTCCCCAAGGACGCCCAAGGGGATATGATGGTGTTCAGCCTTCCCAATGCAGAGAGCATTACTGACGGCAACTATGGGGAGGCGCTGCTGAGCTGGTCGGAGGCAGTGACAGGGGCGCCGCAGCAGCCCATCCGGAAGGTACAGGTCCGGGTGTGGGTAGAAAACATCCAACCGGCCAACGCCGCAGCAGCGGCAGCGGTTGAGGTTGAAGAGGGCCCGGAAGAAAAATCGCCTTCCTCCACATGGCTGGTTTTAGGCGGCGCGGTCCTGGCGGGAGGGGCGTTCCTAGCCAGGAGGAGATCCCGGCGCTGAATCGTTTTTGGCCGCCCCACGGGGGATATTCCCTGTGGAGCGGCCAATCTCTGTTTGTTCCGAAGGCGGAGGGATATCAATACCCCAGATCCCGGTTGATAACCGTACCGTCTATGGCGTTGATTGTCAGCTCTGAACATCCCTCAATGGGCTGAAACTCATGGGCATGGCCGTATGCGCCTGTACCGGCCAGATACCGTCTGCCGTAAAAATCCCAAACCGGCGTATACTGGTAGGAACCATCCGCCTGGAGAACCGTCATATATCCAAAGCGGATTTCATACACCTCCAGGTCGTTTTTCTGTAGGTCCTTGTCAATCTCCAGCCGCTGTATGGAGAGCAGCGACAGGCTGGAGAAAATGTCCCAAATATCCTGAAAGGGCAGCAGCTCCACATTTTCCTGGACTGTATCCCCCACATCATAGGGATTGTGGTACTGCAGGAGGCAGACGCCGCTGTCCTGGACCACCACTGTAATCACACCCAGGCCGGATACATGCCCATCGTTGGAGGCGGTACCCTCTCCGCCATAACTGTCATTGACCGGGATGCCCTTTAAATGCCGCGTGTACCGGAGGATATAATCCTGCCTTTTGCTCCCCAGTTCCAGCACAGGGGTCTGTCCATAGGCGCTGACCTGGTAATCCGGCGCGAGGGCGTGAACTTCTGCGCTGGCCAGGGATATGGCCTCTTCCAGGGAAATGGTACAGTCCGCCGCCTTTCCATCTGTCAGCGGCAAAAGCATATCCCCATCTACCCTCTCATTGCTCCTGATGTATTCCAGCTCCGGTGTAAATCCAATCTTCCCCGTTTCCCTGGATAGGCCGTAGTTCACATTTAGAGAGGAAAACACATAGCTTTCCGCCTGCTCTGCCGTCAAGCGGGATTTGATTTCCTGGATCCGGTCCGTGTCCGGGGAAAAGGCCGCCGGAAAAGGGATATTGTGGATCCACAGGCTGTACATATCGATCCCGTTGGCGCTGTATGCAAGGGAGGGCTGTCCGCCGCCATAAGGGACAGAATTCCCCTGCACATAATACCATCCAACATCATCCTGATAGCGGCTGGCAACCGACGACACCTCTTCCGGTGTAAACGCCCTTGGAAGGGCCTCCACAATGTCCGCCTGGTTTACCTCTGGAACGACAACATTGGCGTTGACCGTTACACGGCTGATGCCGGATTCCGATTGGAACTCCCCCTCCACCGACTTCGGAACTCCTAACCTTTCGGCAAGAGCGGGGCTTTCTGCTGATCCCTGCCCGGTTTCCAGGCGGGACGATGGTTCCTCCTGAGCTTTCGGAGGCTGGCCTTTTGCGCATCCTGTGCCGGAAACGGCCAGCGCTCCCGAAAGAAGGATACATAAACAGCGTAATTTCATTTTATCACCTCTGTCTACAGCATACACCACTCGCAGCGAAAAAGTCTCCGCCAAGTTGTACTTTAAATGTAATCAAGTTGTATGCTTGGCAGCGGACGCACGGACTGTCGTCCCCTTTCCCAAATCGCTTGCAATGGTAAGCGTCCCTCCATGCCGCACCGCAATCTCCCTGCATATAGCCAAACCAAGCCCCGCGCCGCCCTCCTGGCGGGAACGCGCCTTGTCCACCCGGTAAAACGGTTCTGTCAGCAGGGGGATATGCTCCGGCGGGATACCGTCTCCCTGGTCTGTCACTGTAATCACAGAAAAATCCCCTTCCTCTGTAAAGGCTACAACAACCTCACCCTTCTCCGGCGAGGCCCGAAGGGCGTTCTGGACAAGATTCCCCACAAGGCTGCACAACAGCGCCTCATCCCCATAAATACAGCCAGCTTCCACGATAAACCGAACCCGCTCTGGATAGATATCCCTTAACCGCTCTGCCAGACGGTAGATAGGGATCTCCCGTTTTTCAATATTTCCCTGTTCCGTCAGCCCAATCAGCTCCATCATCTTTTGAGACAGGCTCGCCGTCCTCTTCCCTGCCTCTACGATCTTTTCCGCACAGGCCGCCTGCTGCTCCCGATCCAAAGGCATCCGCAGCAGCGTCTCCCCATAGCCCACCACAGCTGTCATGGGCGTTTTGATCTCGTGGGAAAGGGCCCCGATCAGAAACTGCCGGCGTTCCAGCTCCCGGTCCAAGGAGGCAATCCTCTCCTCAATGGATTCCGCCATCCGGTCAAAGGCAGCGGAGAGCTGTCCGATCTCATCCCTTGAGGCGGCATTGGTCCGCAGGCGGTAACTGCCCTTAGAGATGAGGTCCGCCCTTTGGGTCAGCTCTGCAACAGGCTTTAAAGAAGCCCTCAGCAGCAGTGCAGTCAGTACGGCGCTGGCTCCGCAGGAAAGGGACAGCACGCCGAAACCAATGGCCCAGTATCCTTTGATCTGCCCTTCGGTGTTGGACACATCCCGGCAGATATAGACCTGGAATTCCTGCCCAGAGATGGTAAAGGCCTGAGCACAGATCAGCAAAGGCACCTTCTCTTTCGAGAAAGTTCGGAACAGCAGCGCCTCCCCTTCCTGGGAATCCGGGATATCCTCCCCCTTCAAAAGCCCTGCCGGATCATATAGGCACCGGTTGAACAGGTATTTCCCATCTGCTGCCAGGGAATACCAGGTATTCCCGTCCCGCATCACTGAGGCAAACTGAGAAAAGTAAAACTGTACGACGCTGCGAAGGGTCATATCCCGGTAAGCGCCTCCCTGGGCTTCTGCGGCGGAAACGCAGTTGGAGCAGAGCATCTCTATGGCACTGGCAGCGTATTCCTCGTCAGCCCTTCTCCGAGCCCCGGCCTGTATCCCCACAATCACCCCCACCGCTGTGCCCATCATCAAAAAGGCGACAGAAATCGAGATCAGGGAAATCCTCTGCCACAGCTTCAAATCTGCTCCACCTCCAGCTTATATCCAACCCGGTGTACTGTGACAATGCGCTCCGACCAATCCAGCTTTTTCCGCAGAGCTGCAATGTGGTTGTCCACCGTCCGGGTTTCTCCGAAGTAGCCGTCTCCCCATACCTCGCGCAGGAGCTGTTCCCGAGAAAAGACAATGTTGGGATGCTTGGCCAGCATGAGCAGCAGAGAAAATTCCATTGGCTTTAGCTCCACCCTCCGGCCATTGACGGAAACGCTCCGCTCCTCCTGGGAAATCGTTACCCCTCCGGCTTCTACGATATCACCCTTGGCCTTTCTTCTATCCAGTATCTTCTCTGCCCGCACCAGCAGCTCCAGGACGCTGAAAGGCTTTACCATATAATCCTCCGCCCCCAGACGAAGCCCCTTTACCCTGTCAGTTTCCCCTGACTTAGCGGAGACATAGATAACCGGGATCCCCGCCTTTTCCAGATAAGGGAACAGCTCAAAGCCATCCATCTTCGGGAGCATAATATCAAGCACCGCCAGATCGTAGCTCTCCCTGGCAACCTGCTCCAGAGCCTGCTTTCCATCCTCGGCCAAGCTGCAGTGATAGCCAGCGACAGAGAAATTCATCTCCAGCAGCTCTCTGATGGAGGGATCGTCCTCCACGACCAGTATCCGGTACATATCATTCCACCTCTCGCGCACATATGGGACTGTTTTTCCCAGTCCTCAGTTCCTGACAGAAATATTATATACCCATTTTCGCCATCAGCGCAACAGAACCGGATACAATCGTTTTTTGAATTGCTCAGGCGCCGTGGGCAGTATTTACAGTATTTAGTGATTTTGATTAAATATGTTATTTATTACATTTTTTTCACTTTATCCACTCCCCAATCACCAAAAAGCATGATATAATAGTGCCAGGACGGTCCAGCCCCAGTCAATCCGGTTGCAGATGTGACATCCAATTATAAAAACCAACCAACGCCCCTTTTTCCAGCAATAAAACACAGGAAGGACGATGCCGCCATGTTCACCCTAATCAAAAACGCCATCCTCTATTCTCCCTCCCCTCTTGGGCAAAGGGACGTCCTCCTCAGCGGCGGGCAGATTGCGGATATCCAGCCGAAGATCGACTTTGACTACCCGGGGACGCGGGTCATTGACGCCGGAGGACGAAAGGTGATCCCTGGCCTCATCGATCAACATGTCCACGTCACCGGAGGCGGCGGGGAAAGGGGCTTTGCCTCCCGGGTCCCGGAGCTGAACCTCTCCACCGCCGTCAAGGCGGGGGTGACCACACTGGTGGGCCTGCTGGGGACCGATTCCCGCACCCGCAGCGTCGAAAACCTCTTTGCCAAGACCAAGGCCCTCAACGAGGAGGGCCTCA
>CATJCP010000093.1 GCA_949737515.1 uncultured Oscillospiraceae bacterium
CCACCATATAGTCGATCTGCTCCTCCGAGATGATCCCCGGGAAAAACTCGTGCCAGATTTTTCCCGCCATATCCGCCAGGGCCTGCACCTCCTGGGGAGTCTTAATTTCCTTCAGTTTGTAATTCATTGTAAACGCCTCCAATCATAATTCCATTCAGGCCCCCGCATTCCCTGCGGGGGCCTGAATCTAGACAGCTCTTAGAACCGGCTTATTTTACATGGGCGTCAAACCACTCGGTAATCTCCTTCAGCCGGCGGATCCGGTGCTTGGGCTTGCCGGACCGGGAGAGCTCGTGGTTCTCTCCCTTAAAGTAGCACAGCCTTGCCTCACAGCCATGGTATTTCAGGGCAGTGAACATCTGGATCCCTTCGGACTGCCAGCACCGGTAATCCTCGCCGGAATGGATGAACAATGTTGGGGTGGTGCACTTATCCGCGTATTTCAGCGGCGAGAAGCCCCACATCTTGTCAAAGTCCGTCCAGGGGGTGGACTGCATGGCGTCCATATTGTGGTAGTATCCAATATCCGTTGTCAGGCACTTGCTGATCCAGTTGGAGATGGAGCGCTGAGATACCGCCGCTGCAAACCGGCTGGTGTGCCCAATAATCCAGTTGGTCATGAACCCGCCGTAACTTCCGCCGGTCTCACAGACCTTCGACTTGTCGATCTGGGGATATTTCTCCAGGACCTTGTCCGCGAACTCCATCAGGTCGCTGTAATCGACGGTGCCGTATTTTCCACGCAGGTCGGCAAATTCGTTGCCCCGCCCGTCGGAGCCCCGAGGATTGCAGAAGAACACAAAGTATCCCTCGCTGGCCCAGTACTGCATTTCGTGGTTAAATACTGCGCCGTAGGCTGCCTTGGGGCCGCCGTGGATATCAAAGACAGCGGGATAGGTCTTCCCCTCTTCGCAGCCAAAGGGTTTCATCACCCAGCCGTCGATCCTCACTCCGTCTTTGTCGGTAAAGGACAAAGGCTCTGGCATGGAAACATAGTATTTCTCTGTAATCTCCTCGTTAAAGCCGCTGATCCGCTCCTCGCTGTGGCTGGAAAGGTCAAAGGCAAATAGCTCCTGGAGCCGCATATCCCGCATTCCCACAAACAAGGCTTTCCCGTTTTGAATGTCAAAACAATCCACAGAGCCCTTATCCGCAGTCAAGGGATGGACCGATCCATCCCCGTCCATACGACAGAGATAGGAAGTGTTGTCCAGCGTAAAGAGGGAGTAGACGGTTCCGTCGACAATCTTAAAGCCTCTCCCCGCTCCCAGGCGGCAGTCAGAGCCTACGCCGTTGCCCGCGGCGCGGTCTGGGTCAGAGAACACCTTGATCTCTTTAGTGGAGGGATCGACGGTGTAAAATTTGGCGTTTTCACTGGTACCGTAGCGTTGGCGGTCAGAGCCGGTGAACAGAATCTGGCCCTGATAAAACGCAACGCGCATGATGGTGTAGGTCCCGCCCTCTACCAGGGTTTCGGTTTTGCCAGAGGGGATGTCGTAAAGCTTCAGCCCAGCAAACTGGGGGTTGACCGAATCATAATCCGGGCCCGCATACGCAATTTGGGTCAGATCGTCGCTGAGGGCCACCGGGCCAACGTTGCAGGTGGGGGTGGAGATGGGGGTAAGCTCCTTGGTTTGGGAGTCAAAGAGGTACAGGCGGCTGCGCTGCTTATTGGTAACGCCCTTGCCGTTGACCCAGAAGGGGAGTTCGTCAAATACGTAGTAGTCCTTCTCCTCTTTCAGCTGCTTTAACGCCTTGGACTGCTCTTCTCCGGTCATGTTCTCCACATCGGGACGTCCTATCTCATAAAGGGCCTCCAGCAGGTATTTCCCGCCGCCCAGCTTGTGGATCCCGCTGACCTTGAGGGGAACGGAAAAGGCCTCCTCCGCCTCGCCGCCGCTGATGGAGATCCGCTGGAACACCGTCAGGTATTTTCCGGATTCCATCTCCTTTTTGTGCTTATCCCTGCGGACAGCGGGGAACAGGATGGTATCGCTGTCCTCCCAGATAAAGCTGCGTTCGTTGTCCATGCCGGTTAAGCGGGTCAGTTTGTTCCCCTCCTGGCGGTACAGCCAAATGTTGTGCTGGTAGCCGTTCTTTTCCATATCAGCCTGGCTGACCGTAAAGGCGGCGTGGGCCGCATCTGGGGCAAAGGCGAGGTTGCTGAGGAACCTGTACTTTGTGAACAGGTCCAGGGTAATTTTTTCCATGGTGATCCACTCCTTTTGATTCTGAATGGGGGTTGGGGAACTGTATATGTTTTTACTCCACATGGAAACGCAGAACGCTCCAGGAGGTCTTGGGCAGGCTTACGGTACATTCTTCAAACAAACCCTTTTCGCAGGGCTGGGATATCGGGGCCGTCTGGTCCGGATGGTCAAAGGTATTTTCCAGATTAAGGTCTGGGTTGGTCATACACAGGCGCTCGGACATGGATACTTTTCCAAAGGAGCGCAGGGACAGCTCCACCGGCATATCCTCCTGCTGCAGGTTGAGGAGGAAAAGGGTGACCATCTTCTCTTCCCCGTCGTATACCACAGAGGTGTGGAGCAGCGGCGTTTCCCCGTGGCGGGTCTCGGTCTTGGGGGCCACGGTCACAGGCTTTAGGACGGTCCCGCGGCTCCCATATTTGGAGAGAAGCTGGAAGGGATAGTAAATGGCCTGACGAATCACCCTGCCGCCCTTTTCGGTAAAGATAGGCGCAATGACATTGACCAGCTGGGCAAAGCAGGCGATCCTGACCCGGTCGGCGTGGTTGAGCAGCGTCATCCCCATCCCGGCGAACACCAGGGCGTCCAGGACCGAATAATGGTCCTCCAGAATCGGAGGGGCTTCCACCCAGCCGTGGGGAGTCTGCTTCTGCTGATACCACACGTTCCACTCGTCAAAGGAGAGCATCATCTTCTTTCTGCTCCGCTTGACCGCTTTCACATAGTCGCAGGTGCTGACAATGGTGTGGATAAAGTGATCCATATCCACAAAGGAGGCCAAAAAGTCCAGATCATTTCCCTTGTTCTCATAGTAGGTGTGAAGGGAGATGTAGTCCGCTTTCTCGTAGGTGTGCTCCAAAACCACCCGGTCCCATTGGGGATAGGTGGGCTGGCTGGTGTTGGAGCTGCCGCTCACCACCAGCTCCACCTCCGGGTCAATCCATTTCATGATTTTAGCTGTCTCCAGGGCCTTTTTGCCGTAGTCGTCCGCGTCTAGGTGACAGATCTGCCAACTTCCGTCCATCTCGTTTCCCACGCACCACAGCTTGATGTTATGGGGATCCCGATGGCCGTTTTTGATCCGCAGGTCGGAAAGATAGGTGCCCCCAGGATAATTGCAGTATTCCAGAAGCTCTCCCGCCTCTTTAGGGGTCCCGGTGCCCATATTCACCGCGCCCATCACCGAGGTCCCGGATTTTCTGGCCCAGTCGCAGAATTCGTCGATTCCAAACTGGTTTGTCTCAATGGTGTTCCAAGCCAGATCCAGCCGGGTGGGGCGCTCCGCCTTGGGGCCTATGCCGTCCCGCCAGTTGTACCCGGAGAGAAAATTCCCCCCGGGATAACGGACATGGGAAATCCCCAGCTCCCGCACCAGCTGGATCACATCAGTCCGGAAGCCGTCCTCATCCGCCAGGGGATGTCCCGGCTCATAGATGCCGGTGTAAACGGCCCGCCCCAGATGCTCCAAGAAGGAGCTGAACAGGCGCTTGTCCGCCTGAGCTACGGCAAACTCCTTTTCAATAAACAGTTTCGCTTGTGTTTCCGCCAATTCTGTCACCCTTTCTTGCCCGCGCCGAACCGGCGCTTTTTACCATTATACTGTTTTTACGGGAAAGCTTCAAGGGAACTGCCTCATTCCCCTGTCAATTTGTAAGGATTCCAAATCAAAATGCCATCCGCAATGACTTTCCGGATATTCCTGGGAATGCTTATCCGTGCAGCCCCCTTGCCTGCCTGTCCATATCCTCAATGACAATATCGTGAATTGTCCCCAGCGACGCACAATATTTCAGCACATCCCAGGGCTCGTTGGTATGGAAGTGGATTTTAATCAGTTCCTCATCCCCCACCGCCAGAAGACAGTCCCCTTTGAAATAGGTTCTAAAATACTCGTTGATCTTATCCTCGTCAAGGCCGCTGCCCTCAATCAAAAGCTGCGTGTCGTATCTGAATTCCAACATAATTTTCCCTTTCTGCACATAAAAGCTGAAACCAGGCGGTTATTCCCCCTGGTCAATGCTCCATCTGTCCCTGGCCGTTCTGCACCCGCTTTTCAATCAGCCGGGCAGCTTCCAGGGCGCTGATATGCGTCACATCTATTTTTTCTGTGTCCATGTCCCAATACCGCTGGAGCCGGGGGACGCTCCTTTCAATAATATCCTCCATACGGGTTCCCACCGCAACGTCGCCGAACAGCCGCAGAACAAGGGCCTGCTCGGAGCAGACAAGAGAAAAGCAGAAAGCCTGGAACTCCCCCTTCAGGCGGGCGAGCACCTGCTTTAAAATCTCCTCCTTGTGCATAACCCAGCAAAAGATGACATGCTCATAGGAAGAACAGGACAGGAAATTATTGAGCAGATAGGTGATGTTGTCCATCACCATCTCCTTCGTTTCCTCGTTGGGCGCAAAGGGATAGGAGGTCCAGCACCAGTCCCCATCCAAAAACACGCTGTTGGGCAGGAGCTTCATCAGCTCTTGGCTGGTGGAGGATTTGCCCACCCCCATCGTTCCGTTTATAATAATTAGCTTTTTCAAGGATGCACCCCCTTTTCCCTCTATTGTACACACTTTTTCCCCTTCTGTCTATCTTTAATTGAAAAGAAATCCATATTTGCCCCTGAAAACCCGGCATTTTCTCTTTTTTTGGGAAAAAGGGACCAGATTTCTCTCAGATATTGCTTTTTTTTGCCGGTTCTACTATAATAAATATCAGATTATAAGGAGAGGGAACAGAAAAAATGGAAAAAGAAAAGCGGCTGTCTGACAGCGTTGCAGACGAGATCCTCAACATGATCACCATAGAAAAGCGATTCCAGCCTGGGGACAAGCTCCCCAACGAAAACGAGCTGTCCACCACCCTCCAGATCAGCCGGACGACCCTGCGGGAGGCCATACGCATTCTGGCCACCAACGGCGTGCTGGAAATCCAGCGGGGGCGGGGTACTTTTGTGGCCGGCCATTTAAATATAGCCAGCAACGTAATCCTGGAGCCCCTTGCCTCTCGGGATAAAGTGACGGCCAAGGATCTATATGAAATGCGGCTTATTTTTGAGCCGGAGGCCGCCTATTTGGC
This sequence comes from uncultured Oscillospiraceae bacterium, assembly GCA_949737515.1. Lineage (GTDB taxonomy): Bacteria > Bacillota > Clostridia > Oscillospirales > Ruminococcaceae > UBA1405. The sequence continues at coordinate 5,284 of CATJCP010000093.1, forward strand.
TGCCCTGCGGGCCAGCGACCGGGAACGCCGCCGCATTGCCGACCTGGGGCGGCAGGTGGAGGCAAAGATTTTAAGCGGAGAGAACAGGGCCAACGAGGAACAGGCATTCCACAAATCCATTGCCAAGGCCACCCACAACGAGTTTATGCGCCAGCTGATGCCGGTGATCTACAAGGCCATCGACAAGGGGATCCTCCTTTCGGAGAATAACGACCAGGTGGTCCAGGACACCCTTTCAGACCATAGGATGATTGTGGACTTCCTGGAAGCGGGCAACGCGGAAGGGGCCAGAAGCGCCATGAAGATCCACATTCTCCACGCCATGCAGAGCCTGGGGTTGGGAACAGAACTATAAACTGTCAAAAGAGGAACCGCTGCCTGATGGCAGCGGTTCCCTTTCCTTATCCGGCAACTACTGGCAACTACCGGCAGTTGCCGGTAGTTACCAGAGAGGTTCATCCACCGGCGCCTGTATTGGGATTGGAATCTTCCTCAGGAATCTGGGGCATCGAAACAGCCGCATAATACCTTTCCAGGTAGGAAAGCGGATAGGAGATCCGCTGGTATCCCTTTAACGCCCTTTCCGCAGGTATGGTGATCTCCTTTCCACCGTTCCAGCGTATCACAAGGGTCACGCCGCTTTTGCCTCCCAGGGCTTCCATGACGCTCCGGGGCATCTGGAGACGGTTATTGGCAAAGATTCTCACCACATCTCCAGACCCTGCCCCCTCAATCCGTTCTATCACATCCTGCCAGAAGGTATCTTTTTGGGTGTTTGGGGATTCCTCCTCGTCCTCATCCTGGCTGTATTCATACTCCCCGGAATCCCCTACGCCGGTCCCGGCCGGTTCCTTCTGCTTAACTTTCCAGGCTATGCCGATAGGGGAAAGCCCGGTCACTGTAAACTGTATGCCTTCTGGCATGTTGGAGACCAAAGGCCGCTCCACATCTCCCGCCTTATGGCCGAAGTCGGAGGTGGTGAACATATGGGTCGCCGTAAAGGTATGGGTATTCTGCCCCGTCCCTTGTGGATAAGGGAGGACCAGCGTCAGGCCGTCCTTGGGGAAATTTTCCCTGCTGGCAGGGGACCAGCTGGCGCCGCCGTCTGTGCTGACCATCAGGGTGACGTCATAAACCATGGAATTTTCGGAGGTATAGCCGCTCTCCTCTGCCATTACCCGGAAAAGCTCATCTGCAATTTTTTCCGGCGTGCAAAAATTAGTATCCAGCAGCCCCTCTGGGACAGAGGAAATCCCTTCCTCCAGCTCCAGCTTAAACCGCGTTTCCCCGTCTGGCGCAATGGGGTCCAGCGTTTCCTTTACAGGGTGGACCGACGCGGCAACCTGAGGGAGGCCCTCCGGCAGACGGTAATTTTGAGACAGGTCCTCCGGAAGGGCTGCCCAGCTCCCGTTTTCCGGCTCTGCGAAAACAATGTACTCCCCTGGCTCTGCGGCGGTAAAGCCTTTGGTTTTCAGGACGTCCGGAAGCGTATAGCTTCCCTCGCCTTCCAAAATCCCCACGGCCCGCAATTCCCCGTAGACGGCTGCTTCCCCGCTGTCTCCCGCTTTTTTGGCGGCGGTGAGGCCGGAGGCGTCCCAGGTCAGAGCTTTTTTCTCAATGACAAACTCCGCCCCGGTAAAGCTGATCTCATACCAGTCATGGCCCAGCGTCCCCAGGCTGATGGAATAGGTCCCCGCACGGCCGCCCGGGGCCCGGGATAGGCTGCCCTCCAGCACATCCCCGTTGATCAGTCCCTGGGCTGTATAGGAAAGCTCCGGGTCATCCTGCCCATAGGTCTTACCCACCGGATGGGCGGTTACAACGGCAGGGCGTTTTTTCACCTCTCCAAGGCTGTCGGTAAGGCTGCCCTCAAGGCCCTCGGCAGTGACTTCAACAGAGATCGTCTTTCCGGTGTCCTTTCCCTGTATGCGGTAGGCGCTGCCGGTCCCCACCGGTTCTCCGTCCACTTTCCACTGGTAACGCAGAACAACCCCCTCTTGGGCCCCGCTGACCTCGGCTTTGAGCATTTCGCCGTAGACCGCTCCCCCGCTTATCTTCACAGCGCCCTCTATCTCCTCGGTAAAGGGGAGCTGATTGGACAAAACATTTCCGGCCTTGCGGACGTCCGTTTCTTTGGCCCGCACCTGCAGGCCTCCCGCAGGCAGGGCGATGTTGCCCACAAAAATGGTGCTGCTCTCAGCATCCTGCCAGCTGCTTCCGCCGTCCAGGCTGTATTCATAGTCTGAGGCGCTCCATCCTTCCTCAGGGACAAAGACAAAGGTATTCGCGGTATCGTCCGCCGTCCCGGCAGGGGCGGCGGGGGCATCGGCCTTATCTACGATACCGGTCGGCTCGGACTCCACGCCGTTGTAATTGGCGGATTCGGAGACGGAAACCATTATTGTACACCCGATATCCTCCTTAGCCAGGGTATAGGTTTCCCCGGTCGCGCCGGGTATCTCGGTGACAACCCCGTCCTTAATCCGCTTCCACTGGCAGGGGATTCCGGCGGGGATCCCCTGTGCCGTCAGCGTCTCGCCGAATTTTAAGGCCCCAGTGACGGCCGGTTGGTCCAATTCGACCCTTGCCACAGAGACAGACGCCGTTTCGCTCTGCACATTGTAATCCCCACAGGCGACAAGGCAGTAGTATTCGTATTCGCCTGTATCCACAACGTTCAGGCTGAGAGAGTTTTCCACTGCGCCGGGAACAGGTGAAAATTCTTCCGGTACAGCTCCCTCTGCGGCTTTGGGGCGGCTGTACCATTGGTATGTGATTGCATCTTCCACGCCGGAAGCCTTTTCCACTGTAATTTCCAGGGATTTGTCCTCACCGTAGGACATTGTAATTTCCTGCGGCTGTTGGGTAATGTTTACGGTGATTTTTTCAACTGTAACAGTACCGGTCAGGCCCCTTTCCTCCCCGGAAGGAATTACATTCAGCCATTGTTCACCACGTTTATAGGCATATCCATCTACAAGCAGGTCGGCTACTGTTTGGGCAGAATCATATATGGATATGGCAGTTTCTTCTCCAATAAAAGTTCCCCCGCTTAGTTCAGCAAAGCTGCTTTGCAGGTGTAGGGCTTTTTTACCCTGAACTGTACCGCCTGAGATAACGACACGACTTTGGGGGTCAGCAGAGGAATGCAAATCGGCAGCATTATTTATTCCATAAGAAGCGCCTATAATCTCACCGCCTGTCATAGTCATAACGGCTCCTTGTATAATATCCACTGCTGAACCTCGGCTGTTTATTGTTCCGCCGTTCATTTCAAGGGATGATCCAGTGCCAAAAACATGTACAGCGGAGTTTATAGTTCCGCCATTGATAATAACTTTACTGTTTACTTTTTTGAAATTGTCGCCGTTTATGTCGGAATCTACAACATATAAGGCGCTGTCTTCGGCCTGAATAGTACCAGCGTTCATTGTAAAGGTTCCGCCCCGAACACTGACAGCAAATGAACCTCCTGTATTCTCCTCCATTTGTACAGTGCCGCTACCTTCAAAGTTCAGAGAAGCCCCCTCATCTATGCGGAACATAGATGTAGGATGACCGTGAAATCCTCTTCCATCGCCGGAGAGGGTATAATTTCCAGTATCCAGTGTAAAATCTTCACCAGCGTCTAAAACGATGCAGTTATCTCCCAGGTCTGCATCTCCTAATAATGTGATAGTTGCTTTATTCCCTTTTGCAGCGTTAAAACCTTGCAAGGCGGTGGTATATGTACTTGTTTCTCCGCCGATAGTAACGGAAATTACTATTTTAGCCCCGCATTTTTCACATACATTATTTTCATCAAATGTATGTTTTTCATTTCCGTCTGATTCAGAGCTGTTTTTACCACAAATGGGGCACTGGAAGCTGTGGGTACCATCGCCGTTATCTTTCCAGGCATCTGCACTATGGCTACATTCAGCAATAGAAATCGTTTTATACATATATACCCAAGCTACATCGCTTTTCAAGTCAATACAGTTGCCTTGCTCATCAAAATAAAAATAACCGCTTTCCAGCAAACTGTTTGCGTTCGGGCATAGGGACGAATAGGTATATATTGAACTGTTTTGACCTATAAATGTACCGCCTTCAAGTTTTACTACGCCGTTGGCCACAGTTAATCCATAACCATTTGAACTAATAGCCTTAAATGTACCGCCCTTGACAGTAACATCAGCATTAAGATTTGATACCTGTAATGCTTTAATGTTGCTGTTCCCAGTTACTTCAACAGTACAATCATTTATTACAGATGTACCTAAGATACTTATTCCATTAGAAGTGTAACCTGTGGAGTGAACATTAACTGTACCACCGTTAATAGCAGTTGTACCATTTAAACTTAATCCGATATGATTTCCGCGTTCACCGCCTCCGCTAACATCAAAGCTGCCGCCATTGATTTCAGCCCTGCCACTACTTACAAATAATCCCATATATGTGCCAGCAGAGCCGCTTACTCTTATTTCCCCACCATTGATGATAACTTCTCCGCCATAAACTTTTATTCCGGCATGTTCTGTAGATTGTTCGTCGCTTGCATATATGATTGTTCCGCTGTTAAGCGTGAATTTTCCGCTTACTGATATAGCCCAGTCTTTATGAGAACTTTTAAGTTCAGCTCCTGTTTCCATCTCCATAGTAATATCAGTTTTGGAATCTATATTCCAAAAATCTGCGCCTAAATCTACAGTTTCCAATAACTTAACAGTGACTGTTTTATTCTTTACATCGTTCATCAATGATGTAAAATCTTCATATGGCATTTCTGTTCCATCAATCGTAACAGTCGCAATAGGAGCTGCTAAGTTGGAAATACCCCCCCCCGATGAATTTTCGGGGCCGGTTAAAGCTTCCGCCAACGTCTCTAAACGTAAAGTGTCCAGAAGCCCGGCGTCCTCCGGGGTAAGCTCCGCTATGCGGCTGCTGACGGC
>CATJCP010000094.1 GCA_949737515.1 uncultured Oscillospiraceae bacterium
CCGCAGGTTCAGCCAGGAAATCTCCCGCCTGCGCCGTTCTTCGGCGGATTCCCCCGGCAGATAGGGGGTCTGGGCCACCGATTCCTCATAGCGGCGGCGGATGTACCCGTCCATGTCCAGCTCCTGGATCAGGGAGTCCTTCAGAAGCTGGCGGCGGGGGGCGGCGTCCGGGGACCAGGGGAAGGCGTCCCTTTTCTGGAATTCCTCCTTGTGGAACCAGGGATATCCGCCGAAGATCTCGTCGGCGCATTCCCCTGTCAGCACCACCTTATTGTATCCCTTGACCACAGAGCAGAAGTACAGCATGGAGGCGTCCACATCCGCCATGCCCGGCAGGTCCTTGGCGTCCACTGCCTTGTAAAGGCACTGGACCATGTCTTCATTCCCGCATTCCAAAAAATGGTGGTCTGTATCCAGGAATTTGACCATCTGCTCCACATAGGGCCTGTCGCGGGAAGGCTGGAAGTCGTTGGCCTGAAAATACCGGCTGTTGTCCACAAAATCGAAGGAAAAGGTGGTGAGCCGCTTCCCCTGGTTCTTCAGCTCCTGGGCGCAGACCGCCGATACCAGGGAACTGTCCACCCCTCCGGACAAAAAGGTGCAGATGGGCACATCGGAGATCATCTGCCTGCGGATGGCGTCCCTCACCAAAAATCCTGTCTTTTCCACAGTCTGTTCCCAACTGTGCTCATGGGGGCGGCTTTCCAGCTTCCAATACTGGTAAAGCTGCGTCCCCTCTGGGCGGATTCTCAGCCAATGGCCGGGAAGAACCTCGTCTATCCCGGCAAATACGCCGCATCCCGGGGTTTTTGCCGGGCCTATGCTGAAGATCTCGTTGAGCCCCTGCCGGTCGATCCTCGGCCGGATTCCCCCTGCAAACAGCCCCTTCAGTTCCGACGAAAACAGCGTCTCCTCCCCCGTCCGGGCATAGAAGAGGGGCTTTACCCCCATGGGATCCCGGAACAGGTACAATGCATTTTCCCGTCCGTCCGCTATGGCGAAGGCGAAAATCCCGTTGAGATGCTCCGCAATCTGGGCCCCATACTGCATGTAGCCCACCAGGATGACCTCTGTATCCGAATGGGTCTGGAACTTCCAGCCCTTGGCCTCCAGCTCCTCCCGAAGCTCCCGGGTGTTATACAGCTCTCCGTTGTAGCTGACAGCGAATTCATAGCCGCCGGCAGAGCGGACCATGGGCTGTTTTCCCCGCTCCAGGTCGATTACCGACAGCCGGGCATGGGCCAGCCCTACCCAATCGGTGAGATAGATCCCGCTTTCATCCGGTCCCCGCCTCGACAGGGAAGCCGCCATAGCGCTCAGGCGTTCCCGCTGCTTTTCCCCGCTGTTCAGGTAGCCAGCCCTTTGAGGGCTGGCGGCAAATCCCGCTATCCCGCACATACCTTTTCCCCCTTGCTGATTTGTTGGTTATAGGTTATAGATCACCAATAACCTATATGCGCGGGAGAAGGCCGATATGACTGGATAATGGGCAGTGATGTTAAAAACGCACAAAAATCGGGCCGAAAAACCCTACCGGGGTTTTTCGGCCCACCCTTGGGACACAGCCCTCAAATTTCCCGCTGGTCTATTCAGGGCAGCTGCTGCAGTATGCCTCAATGGCCTCCTGGGCAAACTGGGCGGTCCCTTCCCCTCCTGCGCGGTCGATGTTCTCCCGGAACCGGCTGTCTGCCGTGTACATCTGCCCCAGCCCCCGAAGGATTTGAGGGGTACAGTCATAGAAACTGCCGGTAATGGTCCGGCGCAGCCGGAGGACAAGCTCCCGGGCTTGAGACGACTGAGGGGATTCCCCTTTTATCCTGCCCATCTCCGCAAAAATCCCCATGATTTCCCTCTGGGCGGTTTGAAAATCTTCCTGGGACATACCCACGGTTTTCTTCCGGAATTCCTGGTAGGCAGCTGTTTTGCCCCATTTTTCTTTTGCCTCTGCGGCATAGCGTTCCAGCTCCTTGGTGTCAAAGGCCGAAAACTCCATATGGTTCACTCCTGTCGTTAAAATCTCACGGGCAAGGGATATCAGCTCGTCCAGCCGCCTGCGCTGGAGGGTGAGGAGTACGATCTGATCCTCCAGGGCCTGCCTTGGATCAAAGCCGGGGCTGTCCAGAATGGCCCTGATCTCCCTTAAAGGGAATTTCAGCTCCCGAAACAGCAGGATAGACTGGAGCCGCTCCAGGCAGGCCTCATCATAAAGGCGGTATCCCGCCTGTGTGACTTCCGCCGGCTTCAAAAGGCCAATGGCGTCGTAATGATGCAGCGTGCGCACACTGATCCCCGCCAGCCTACTGACTTCATTTACCGTTTTCATCCGCTTCCCTCCCCGTGTGATCAGTATATTCTATGACGCAACGTCAGGGTCAAGGGGGAAACCGAAAATTTTTGGTTTTTTAAAGGATACGCATCCATCTGGAGATCAGGGTAACGGCCAATCCGCTCACAACCGCCGCCCCATAGGTACAGGCCAGTATCTTCAGTCCATCTCTTCCGTTGCGCCCGCTGCCGTTCCAACGTCCGCCGCGGAACAGCATCAGATATCCAAACCCCGCTCCCGTGGAAAGGCCCGCCACCGCCGCCCCAAAGGAGATGGTCCCGGCAGTGTACAGCTCCACCAGCAGCACCGAAACAGCGCACCCCGGCACAAACCCGATCAGGGCCGTTACAAAGGGCTGGAGCAGCTCCCCAGAGAGGAGGAAGGCCGCCAGCCGCTCCTCGCCGATCCAGTACAGCGCAAGGTTGATGGCCGCCAAAGTGATCCCCACAAAGATTCCCGTCCGCAGGGTGTGGTACAGGGCCGATACAAATACATTGGAGGAGCAGGACCGGCAGCCGCAGTTCCCCTGGAGAGAGGGGACCTGTTCCGGCGGCAGGCTAGATTCAGCCTCTGGAACTTCTGATTGGGAGGGGGGAACCTCCCCTTCCGGCTGCTGGCTGGCCAGAAAGCGCTCATATTCCTCCGCGGCGCGGATCTCCTCCCGCAGCTCCGCCTCCTCCCTGCGCCTTTCCGCCAGCTCCTTCATCTGGCGGCGGAACACGGTATTGGCCAGAAGATACCCAGCCAGGACTGCTGTAATCACCTTGGAGGCCAGCAGCAGCGCCACCTCCCCCATCCGCCCCGGGTGGGACAGAAGGACGGGAATGGCCTCGTCAGAGGTGGAGATGTAAACTGATACCAGGGTCCCCGCCCCAATGATTCCGGCGCGGTACAGCTCCGTACAGGCAGCGGAAAACCCGCACTGAGGAAACGATCCCAAAAGCGCGCCGATCACCGGCCCGAAGCGCTGTTCCTGCTTTCCAAGGAGCAGGCCAATATCCATTTTCCGCTGGAGAAACAGGATCAGCAGATAGACGAAGTACAGGATGGGGATGGTCTTGAGGGTATCGAGGAGAGCTTCTAAAAGGGTTTCGGTCATTTTTTCAACTCCATTTGCAAATGAGATTCAGTCGCATTTACTGTATTCTACAATAACACCGGAGGATTGTCAAGAGCCTGATTCCCGCTGCATCTGGAGCGAGGGCAAAAAAGCGGGTGAAAGCCTTTGCCCTCACCCGCTTTGCGCCTATTTTATACCGCCGAAGTACGGCGGATTGACGATCTCATGGCAATCTGACACGCCAGATATGCATCCTCTACCCTAGACACTGTAATCAAAAACCTGCCGTTATGGCAGAAGGACATGGAGGGCACGCCGGAGATTCGCGGCAGGTCCCAGGATGGTTCTCCAGCCCATGCTGCCGGGAAGGGGCATTTGGCCTCCCCGTCCTCCAAAGGAACCACCTGCACGTTAAATCCGCCCCGTAAAGAGGGGAAAATCACGAACATCGCCTCCGTCCCCATCAGGACATCCTTCCACGGCGCAAATTTGGGCAGGAAGACAATGCGCTTATCCTCTGCGCTGTCATAAGCGTCCCGGACATAACCCTCTGCCCGCTGGCGGCTTAAAATGCTCTCAAACTGCTGCCGGAGCATCTCTTCCGCCATTCCCACAGCCTTTTCAAAGCACTGGTCAAAGGAACCGGTGGAATCCCAGCATGGGTTAAAGGCGGAGATTGCCAGGGCCAGAGGGCAGCCGCAGCCGGTGTTGTCGTCCAGGTCCAAGGGCTGGATAAAGGCCTCGTCAAAGCGCTGGGCGGCCTCCTCCCCCACTAGAGAGGGCCCAAACTCCCGCCACAGCAGCCCAAAGGCCGCGTAAGGAACACCGTTTTCCCGGACAGGGGCGCCACTTTGATGATGGTCGAACATCCCGCCTCCGATATCAAAGACAATTCCGTCAAACCCAGAGGGCACCATATATCCCCTGGTTATTTCAATCCCGGGGAACAGGATGCGCAGCAGGGCGGACGAGAATACGTCATCCGCATGGAATTTGCCTCCATGGGTCATAGCACAATGATACATTGTATTCATAATCTAAGTTCTCATCCTTTCAAAAATGTCGAAATCAATCAAACAGCGCTGATGTGCAGTTTCAATTCACATAACCTTCACCTCTGTCAGTATATGAGACAGCTGCATCGGTGGTTTTTCCCAATGGGAAACATTTTTATCCTTGCCTGTACTCTATCACAATCCCTTTTCTTTGTCAAATAGTTGCAGGAAAATTCTACTTTCTTGCAAGTTTTTTTAAGGATGACGGCGTTGTTTTTGTGTAAATCTGAAGAAAAAAGCCTTTTTTCCGCCTTTGTTTTCCTGTTTCTTAACATGGATAAATGTTGTTTAATAAATTATTTAATGGCTGTCACTTGTTTTTTGTCCCTTACAGTAGTATAATCATTTTGCCAAACAGGATAGAAGGCCGGGAAACTGTTGCCGTTTCGATGCCGGATCGTGTCAAACTGAAAACAGGGAGGGGATCGGATTGATACGTGTTTTAATTGTAGAGGACGAAAAGCCCATATCCAATATGATACGCCTCAGCCTGACCAAGGAAGGCTATCTCTGCACCTGCGCCTACGATGGCGAGAGCGCGGCGGACTTTCTGGAACAAAACCAATACGACCTGGTCCTGTTGGACGTCATGCTTCCCCAGGCTGACGGCTTTGAATTGATGGAATATATCCGTCCCCTGGAGCTGCCGGTTATTTTCATCACTGCCAGGGACTCGGTGGCAGACCGGGTCAGAGGGCTCCGCCTTGGCGCAGAGGACTACATTATAAAACCCTTCGAGATCATTGAGCTGCTTGCGCGGATTGATGTTGTACTTCGCCGGTATCAGAAGGGGGAGACTGTTCTGAAAACTGGCGGGCTGGAAATCGACACCAGATCTATGCAGGTATGGAGGGATGGGAGGGAGATCAGCCTGACTAAAACGGAATACGATCTGCTGCTGCTCTTTGCACGGAATCCCCGCCGGGCCTTATACCGGGAGACCATATATGAACGGGTCTGGGGGGAAGAATACCCCTTTGGCAGCAAGGCAGTGGATATCCACGTCCAGCGGATGCGGAAAAAGGTGGGATGGGATAACCTGTTAAAGGCCGTCAATAAAGTGGGATACCGCCTGGAGATTCTGCCATGAGGTTCCGAGTCAAAGTCACCCTGTGTATGCTGTCGGTGCTGTCCACACTGTTTGGAGTTGGCGGCAGCCTGCTGATTTCAGAGGCGTTCCAGGACACCCTGAAACGGGAAAAGGATGCGGCGTTCAGCGCTTACCAAATGGTATGGGGATCCCTTCAAATTGTCAATAGCCTGGACCATCGTTTGGACCAGGAAGGGATTGCCTCTGTTATGCAGCAGCTCCATGACCAGAACCAAAACGCCTGGGCGGCCCTGCGCCTCACTGATGAGAAAATGGTTCTATTTGAATCGGAGGCCGCTGGTCTCTACTTTCCCAGCGCCATGGATCTGCCGGAAGCAGATCAGTGCCAGTTCCGCATTGCCGAGGGTGAAAATGGGGACAAGTACTTTATCCTCTCCGGCGCGGTAAAGGCTGGGGAGGATATTACCCTTTACCTTTATACCGCCCACGACGTCTCCGGGGTCTTCGCCATGCGCCAGGTACAGCAGGCCACCTATCTCCGCGCCTTTTCCGCGATGATGGTTCTCTGCGCGGGCCTTTCCTACACTGTATCCCGGGTACTTACCGCTCCTTTGGCCAGGCTCTCCAAGGCCTCTCGGGCCATTGCCTCCGGCAACTATGCCAGCCGGGTACCGGTCCGCTCCGAGGACGAGATCGGGGCGGTTTCGGCGGATTTCAACGCCATGGCCGCCCAGATGGAGAAGACCGTCTCCCAGCTTTGCCGCGCGGTGGAGCGGCAGGAACGGTTTGTGGGCAGCTTCGCCCACGAGATGAAAACCCCCATGACCTCCCTCATCGGCTACGCTGAGCTGCTGCGCAGCGAAACCCTGACCCCGGAGGAACAGGCAGAGGCGTCGGGATACATCTATTCGGAGGGAAAGCGGTTGGAAAACCTCTCCCGAAAGCTTCTGGAGCTGCTGTCCCTCAAACAGTCCAGGCTGCCCCTGGCGGAAATTTGCCCGGCAGACCTGATTGAAGAATTCACAGAGCGCATTCGTCCCCTTTATGCCGCCCAGAATATCTCCCTCACCCGTTCCACAGACGCCAGGGACGGGACATGCCTGCTGGAGCCGGACCTGGTCTGGACGCTGCTGCTGAACCTCTCTGACAATGCCCGAAAGGCCATAGAGGGGGAGGGCTACATCCACTACCGGCTGGAAATCCTCCCAGATGGGTGCCGGATCACCGTCCAGGATAACGGCCGGGGGATTCCCAAGGCCTCCCTGGAACATTTGACCGAGGCCTTTTACCGTGTGGACAAGGCCCGTTCCCGGGCGCAGGGCGGATACGGCCTTGGACTGGCCCTCTGCCAGGAGATTGTGGATTTCCACCACGGCTCTATCCGCTTTTCCAACCGCAGCGGGGGCGGAGCGTCGGTGACAGTAGAGCTGAAAGGAGGCCGCCCATGAAGCGGAAACAACATATAGGCCGGTTCCTTCTCCTCCCCCTTTTTACCTTGATGATCATGGCTGGAGGGGCGCTGATGCCCTTTGGGGCCTCGCTGCTCCAGGACGCTTATATCAGCAGAGAAGGGGAAGTTTTGATGCTCAAACCAGTGAGTCTGACCTTACAGCAGGATGTGGAGATCCGTCCCCTGCTAAGGCTGTTAAAGCTGCTTTCTGGGGAAAATTTTCTTCGCTCTGACTGGAAGGGAGAGACCAATCTCACGCCCAGCGAGGCTGTGAACGCAGCCCAGGAGGCCATAAGCCTACTGAAGGACGAGGAGCTGCTGACCGGCCTGGAGGAATACAGGGATTCCCTTGACTCTGGGACAGTCATTGTGTCCCCCTCTCCTCTCAGTTTTGTCACAGACGCCGTGTATGACCAGAAGGAAGGGGAAGGGCCCACAGTAATGGTCTCGGTCTCCCCCGCCCTCTACGTCTCGGAGGGCGGGGAGTTCAGCGCCGTTGTATGGGAATGCAATCTTACCCCCTACCGTCAGCCGGAGTACATTGTACGGGTCGATGACAGCTCCGGAAAAATGGTTGGCCTGACCGCCCAGAGCTTCTATCTGGATTTTGACGCACCGGACTATGACGGGGCCCTGATGGCAGCGCTCCAGGCAGACCGGTGGAGCAGGTTCTGTCAATCCTATTACGAAATAACAATACAGGACTGCCAGCCGGTATTCCAAACTGGATCCAGCATGGCTTTCCGCCTTCGGCACACCCTGGAATCCGGGGAAACCCTTGAACTTCCCCTGACCATTTATGAAAACCACACTGTCTTTAACCGGTAATCTTGTTTTTCCCGCCGGTCCAAGACAGCTATCTGAAAGAAAGGTGTAACAATGATATCCAGAGAGCTCTCCCACCACAGCCGAAAAGTCCTTCGCCGGAACAACCGCCGGACCGCCGCCCCCATACTGCCCTTTTTTCTCCTTTTTATTATCCTGTCCCTTATTTTTTACGGCATCGCCCAGCTCCCCCTCCCGGAGGGCTCCCCCTCTTCCCGCTCCCAATCCTCCCTGACGGATACAAACCTGTTAAAGGCAGCGTCTCAGCCCTCTGTTCCTTCGGCTTCCCCGGTGGCTTCCCAGATTTCTCAATCCTCCCAGGCAGCGCAGCCGAAGTCCCTTTCTGCCGGGGAAGATGTGCCGTGGAACCTTGTCCTGGTCAATCCCTGGAACCCCGTCCCGGAGGATCTCTCCGTCACTCTGACCCATTTGAAAAACAACCAGGCAGTGGACGAGCGGTGCTATCCCGATCTGCAGAAGATGATGGACGGCTGCCGGGCGGCTGGGCTTTCCCCTCGAATCTGCTCCTCCTACCGGACCATGGAGAAGCAGCAAAGGCTTTATCAAAACCAGATCCAAGCCATGCTGAACTCCGGCCTCTCTCAGAAACAGGCGGAGGCGGAGGCAGGAAAGGCTGTGGCGGTTCCAGGGACCAGTGAACACCAGTTAGGGCTGGCGGTAGATATTGTAGATGAGCAGAACCAAACCCTGGATGAATCCCAGGAAGAAACCGCGGTTCAGCAGTGGCTTATGGCCCATTGCTGGGAATACGGCTTTATCCTCCGCTATCCCACGGAAAAGAGCCATATCACCGGCATTATGTACGAGCCTTGGCACTACCGCTATGTGGGCAGGGAGGCGGCGGCAGAGATATACGAAAAGGATGTCTGCCTGGAAGAATACCTTGGGAAGGCTGGATAAAATTTCTTCCTGTATAAATTGCAGCTGCACTCTAAATATGTTATAATGATTTTAGGCCGGTTTTCCGGCAAAAACACAATATCCCCGAGGGGTAAAAGGAGGAAACTGTAATGGATGAACTGTTGGAATTTGTATGGATCCCTGTCCTGATCCTGCTGCTGGTGCTGGCGCTGTTAAGCTGCTGGCGGAGGGTTCCAGCGGACAAGGCCATGGTGATCACCGGTTTGAAAAAGCGGGTGCTCAGCGGCAAGGGCGGTTTTATGATACCGTTTCTGGAAACCAGCTGCGTTATTTCCCTGGAGAACATCTCCATGACCACCGACGTCACCGAGGCCCCTTCCCAACAGGGCATCTTTATGGACGTGGTGGGCACAGCGGTGGTAAAAGTCCGCAATGAGCAGCAGAGCATTTACAAGGCTGTGGAACAGTTCTGCTCCGGCAACGCCAAGTCCACCAAAGAGGTGATCAGCGGCATGGTCGAGCAGATACTGGAAGGTAAGCTGAGAGGCATTGTCTCCACCATGACGGTGGAGGAAATCAACTCCAACCGCGCTGAGTTTGAACGGCGGGTGGAAAGCGACATCAACAAGGAGCTGGACGAAATGGGCCTGCAGCTCCTGTCCTACTCCATTCTGCGCATTGCCACCCAGGGCGGGTACCTGGAAAACCGCGCCCGTCCCCAGGTGGCCCAGTCCAAGGCAGAGGCGGAAATTGCCGAAGCGGAGCGCAAGCGGGATACAGATATTAAGACAGCGGAAGCTGTCCGGGAGGGCGAAAAGGTCAAGCTGGCCGCAGAGGCCCAGGTGGCGGAAGCAGAACGGGATAAGACCCTGAAGGTGGAACAATTCCGCGCTGAGCGGGACCGGGCCAAGGCGGAAGCGGACGTGGCCTACTCCCTCCGGGAGATTGAGAAGCAGTCGGAAGTGGAAAAGGAAAAGGCCTCCCTGGCGGAACAGGCCGCCAACCGCGTGGAAAAGGAGCTGGTGGCCAGCGTAGATAAGCCCGCAGAGGCCGCAAGGCGCAAAACGGAGATTGAGGCGGAGGCCCAAAAAGCCAAGGCCATCCGTTACGCGGAGGCAGAGGCGGAAAAGATCAAGATCGAAGCCCAGGCCCGGGCGGAGGCCAAGCGCATTGAGGCCCAGGCGGAAGCGGAGATGATCCGCCTGAAGGCAGAGGCAGACGCAGGGGCAATCCGGGCAAAGGGCATCGCAGGCGCGGAGGCGGAAGCCAAGGCCATCCAGCTGAAAGGTGAAGCGGACGCAGGGGCTATCAAGGCCCGGGGCCTGGCGGAGGCGGAGGCCAAGAGCCGCCTAGCAGATGCCATGGCCAAATACGGCGAGGCGGCCGTCACCGAAATGCTCATCAACAAGCTGCCGGAGATCATGTCCCAGGTGGCGAAGCCCATGAGCAATATCGACAAGATCACCGTCATCGACACAGGGGACAGCTCCGGCAATTCCGGCGCCTCCAAGGTCGCCAAAACCGTCACCAACATTGCCGGGACCGGATTTGAGGTGTTAAAGGACCTGACCGGCTTGGACGTCACTGAGCTGATGAAGGGCTTTACCCAAAAGAAGCCCCTGGCAGACCAGGAGGAGGTTCCTCCGGAGCAGCC
>CATJCP010000095.1 GCA_949737515.1 uncultured Oscillospiraceae bacterium
ACCACCATCATTCTCAGGGGCTTACCAGACATCCCCTTTCCGGCCCTTCTGGCCAACTCCGGGGCAAGGACCTTCCGGACAGCGGGAATAACCCCCTTTACCCCTCGTTTGGATTTACAGTCAATGGCAATGGCGGGAATATCCCTCTCGGAAAACCAGTCCAGCCATTTCTGTGTTACAGCATCATCGGCAGTGTCACACTTGTTGATGACAACCAGCCGCGGCTTTCCTCTGACCCACTTATCCAGCTCTGGGTTGCGGCTGGAGCGGGGAACCCGCGCGTCGATCAGCTCCACAACAATGTCAACCAGCTTCAGGCTCTCCCCCATCAGGCGGCGGGTCTTGGCCATATGCCCCGGAAACCACTGGATAGACGGTATATCGTTCATTTCATTATCCTCATTTCCAATTGCTTCATCCATCCCAATGGACGGTCAGGCTGCCGGATTCAGTTCAACTGCGATGCCAGACGCCCTCTCTTCTCCGTCAGGATTTCCATACAGCCCTCCAAAAGATTCAAGGGGCATAAATCGTAAAATAGCTTTCCCCACCACCCGCTCTATAGGAACCATGCCGACGGTAGTATCCCGGCTGTCGGCAGAGTGGTTGCGGTTGTCCCCCATCACAAAGATGCATCCCTCCGGAACCTGGGCGGGAAAGACCATGTCCTTGTTCCTATAGGTGGGTTCCATGATGTAGGGCTCATCAAGAACTTCGCCATCCCGATAGACGATCCCGTTTTCAAAGTCAATATCAATGGTCTGCCCACCCACCGCGATGACCCGTTTGATCAAAGGCCGGGAGTCCGGAAGCTTGACAACCACAATATCCCCCAACTCCGGCTGTTCATAGTTGATCGTCTGAATCACCAGCCGGTCATGCTCCACCAGGGTGGGTTCCATGGAATGGCCCTCCACCGTCACCAGCTGCACCACAAAGGTAAACAGAAAAAACGCCACAACTCCTGCAAAGGTAATGGATTCCACCCATTCCAGCAGTTCCCGCCCCAGGCTGAAGGCGGATGGATCGTAATCCGGAATCTTGATCCCCATTGTCTCTTATGACTCCCTTCCACTTTTCAGCATTCTTTCAGATACGCAAAAAGGGGACATCGAAACGTCCCCTTCCAGCCACTTATAAACCCTGATTCAGCGGATCGTGCTCTTGACCTTAGCAGCCTTGCCAACCCGATCACGCAGGTAATACAGCTTCGCACGGCGTACACGGCCCCCACGCACCACTTCCACCTTTTCCACATTGGGGGAATGGACGGGGAAAACCCTTTCAACACCGCAGCCATAGGCCACGCGGCGGACTGTAAAAGTCTCGTTGATGCCGCCATGCTTCTTGGCAATAATGGTTCCCTCAAAGATCTGGATTCTCTCCCGGTCTCCTTCCTTAATGCGGCAGTGCACCTTGACAGTATCGCCGATGTTCAAAACAGGAAGCTCGGACTTCATACAGTCCTGTGTCATAAGCTTAATTGCATCCATTGCTTGTTTCCTCCTAAATGTTTTCAGATATTCATTCCCGATGGGTACCGGCAGAGGAATATCCGCTTTAATGTCGCGGCCTGAACCAACGCTGAAAGCTGCCGGCAATTTGACCGGGCACTAATCCCCACCGTCAATCAATCACGGCGGATACCAAATGCCTAAGTATTTTAACATAATCAACCGGAAATTGCAACCAGAAAAACGGCCGCTTTCAAAACAACTTACCACGTTCCCGTGTGTTTCAGGTCTGTAAGGCTGCAGATTACGGTTCACCGGCGTAAACCGTCAATGGACTTTCCTAGGCGGCGGGGGAGCCTGGCTCTTCCTCCAGAGGCTGAACCCATTTTTCCAGTGGGGAGCGGTAGCCGCTTTCCTTTTTATCGGGAATCGGCGCCTTCACCGTAATCTCGTCGGAAACGGCAAGATCTTCCACCTCGTACTCAAAATATTCGCGGTTGGCAGTTTTGTCATGATCCGCTTCCACATAGTAGAAAAATGTGTACACACCCTTTTTCAGATCTGTAATAGAAATCTTCCCTTGGGCGTCGGTGCATCCCAGCCAATCATCGGCGCTGCCCTCTGGTTCGCGGTATCCGACGCGGATATCCGCCTGGGGGTTTCCCCCTTCATTTTCAAAATATAGGCTCAACACCCCTCCAGCAGGCTTCTTAGAACCAGGCCGGGCCTGTGACAAGGGGATAGTCCGGGTCTGCTTTTCATCCTCAATGGCAATGGTAATCTGGGTCGTCTCTGAAAACCGCTCCTGATGGTATTCATCATAAACTGTCGCCGCCACATGATAGCTTCCAGTCTGCATTCCGCTTTGGGCACAGTTTCCCTCACGGTCTGTTACTGTGGTGAACACGCGGGAATGATCGCTTTCCTGAAAATCTTCGCAGCTGAGAGAGGGACACTTCCAAAACGCGAGTTTGACGTTGGGCACAGGGCTTCCCTGGGAATCCACCACCTGGAACCCCACAATATCCAGCGTTTGGGCGGCGTCTTCTACTGTTTCCGCTGTCTTGTCCCCTTTCAGCCGGGGATCGGAAATGGTCAGAGTCGGACGTCCGTTCACATCCTTGATGGTATAGGGGACCCGCATCTTGCCCTTTGCATTGGGAAGGATGTAGAAAAACTGGAACTCCCCTTCCTCCAAATCCGTAAAGACCAGCTCTCCCCTGGCGTCGGTGCTGCCCAGTGCTTGAGGTTCCGCCCCCTGAGGTGCATTGGGCGGCAGATAAGAGATGTCCAGCCCCGGCACCCGGTATCCATCCTCGCCCTGTACCACAATCAACAGCCTCGGCCCTTTTACCTCCGCTGCGTAAACCTGTCCGGATATCCCCGGGATCATCACTGCCCCTATGGCGATACACAGAAAAGCAATTGCCAGCCTGACTATAGATTGCATCAACAAATGGCGTTTTTTCGTCATATGTTACCTCCGTTATATTTATAAGATGAAACCAGCGCAAAAGTCAGTTATAAATTTAGTATCAATAACATTTACATCTGGTTTCTTAATTATACATCATTTTGGCGGAAAAATCAATCTATATTTTCAGGGACAGGTTTTGCTCACCCCATTCCGACTGCCAGCTTTTCAACTTCCGCCATCAGTTCCTCCACAATCTGTCCCTCCGGCACCTTGCGCAGGATCTCCCCCTTGCGGAACAGCAGCGCCTCCCCGTCTCCGCCTGCAATGCCGATGTCCGCTTCCCTGGCCTCCCCAGGGCCGTTGACAATGCACCCCATCACTGCCACGGTAATGGGGGCATTCACCCCTTTCAGCCGCTCCTCCACCTGGTTGGCCAGCCCGATCAAATCAATCCGCGTCCTCCCGCAGGTGGGGCAGGCGATCAGTTTGGGGGCTTTCCCCAGTCCTACAGCCTGGAGGATATCCCTGGCTGCGGCAATCTCCTTTACTGGGTCGGCGGTCAGGGAAACGCGGATGGTGTCCCCAATGCCGTCGCACAACAGGGAGCCGATCCCCACCGCGGACTTTACAAGCCCCATCCGTTCTGTCCCGGTTTCCGTCACCCCCAGATGGAGGGGATAGCTGCACTTTTCCGCCGCAAGGCGGTAGGCGGCAATGGTGTTTTTCACATCGGAGGACTTGATGGAAACTGCAATATCGCAGAAATCCCACCGTTCCAGCAGGGAGATGTGGTACAAAGCGCTCTCCACCAGCGCCTCCGGCGTGGGCGCGCCGTATTTGGCCAGGATGTGCTTTTCCACCGAACCAGAATTTACTCCGACGCGGATGGGAATCCCCTTGCTCCGACAGATATCCGCCACTTGCTTTACGCGGCTGTCGTCCCCAATGTTCCCGGGATTGATCCGGATCTTGTCGATACCGGCAGCAGCGGCTTCCAGGGCCAAACGGTAGTCAAAGTGGATATCTGCCACCAGGGGGATGTTCACCTCTTTTTTGATGGCCTCGATCAAAGGGATCGCTTCCATATTGGGGATAGCTGCCCGCAGAATCTCACATCCAGCGGCCTCCAGCCGTTTGGCCTGGGCGACACTTCCGGGAATGTCTGTAGAGGGAACGCTGAGCATCGACTGTACCGCAACAGGATTCCCGCCGCCTATGGCCGTCCCTCCCACATAAATCGTCCTTGTATTTTGGCGCAGCGTCATGTTTAAACCATCCTTTTATGTCATGTCTTTTTTCATTTTGCTATGAGCCGTACAATATCCTGATAGGTGACGGTCACCATTAAAATCAGCATCAAAAACAGCCCTGCCGCGTGGACATATCCCTCATATTTCGGTGAAATGGGCTTGCGGCGGATCACTTCCAGCAGCAGAAAAAGGAGCCTTCCCCCGTCCAGCGCCGGAAGGGGCAAAAGATTGAATATCCCCAAATTCACCGTAATAAAGCCGGTCATCATCAACAGGGAAGGCAGATTTCTCTTAGCTGCCTGACTGATCGCCTGGGCGGTTCCCACAGGGCCGGAGAGCTGGCTGAGCCCATACCTCCCGGTCAACAGGTCAACAGGGACAGCCACACTTGACGCACTACAGAAAGGGTCCATCCAAAGCTATACCCAATGGTGTTGAGAAAGGTCTGCCCTTCCGCCAGCACCTTAAAATCCAGCACCATTACCTGTTCCCCGTTGGAAACAGAGGTTTGAAAGGGAACCTGAAGATCTATCTTTCGTCCATCTCGGACCACGGTCATATCCACAAGCCCGTCGCCATCCCGCAGAAGGGCGTAAACAATGTCGTTGTCGATCCAGGTCCTAGAGCCGTTGACCGAATAAATCCGATCTCCCTCCTGCAAAGCCTGGCTGCTGACAGCCCCTTCCTCAAACCGGACAACCTGGGTGGTCCCCACATATCCCCGGACGCTGACCAAACACACAGAAATGACCAGGCCCAGCAGCAGATTCATTATGGCCCCGGCGGCAATGATAATCAGCCTCTTCCAGGCCTTCTGATTGGAAAAAGCGTTGGGGTCATTGCTTTCCTCGTCTTCGCCGTCCAGCTGTACAAAGCCTCCTATGGGAACAGCCCGTAGGGAATAGAGGGTTTTTCCTCTCATCTTTTTCCAAATAGCCGGCCCCATACCAATAGAAAATTCCCGTACCTGAACATGAAAGGACCTTGCCGCCAGAAAGTGCCCCAATTCATGGATCAGGATAATAGCGCCAAAAACCACAATTGCGACCAAAATCGTCCAAAAATTCAACGGCGCCGCCCTCCCTTCTCAGCTTACAATCCATCTGGACTTATTATATGCCTGCAAAAAATGGATTCATACCTCTTTTTTTAGCTGTTTCATAAACAAGATGTAAATTTTGCCGCCCAAGCCAGCAATCAGGATTTGCCTGAAAACCGCTTGGCGGCGTACTCCCTGGCTGCGGAATCGGCCTCCAGAATTTCCGAAAGGCTGTTTCCTTCCCCGTCAGGGCGCAGGCTGTCCACCGCCCCACACACCGTCTCTCCGATTTCCAGAAAGGGTATTTTTCCCTGGAGAAACGCCGTAACTGCTGCTTCATTGGCACCATTGGCAATACATGGATACAGCCCACCCAGATCAAAGGCCCTTTTGCAGGCCTTCAGGCAGAGGAAGGTCTCCTCGTCAGCCTCCCCAAAGGTCAGCTTCCCCAGCTCCCGGAAGGAGACGGGAGGCGTTTTCAGCGGCGCCCGCCTGGGCCAGGTCAGGGCATACTGGATGGGAACCCGCATATCCGGCGCTCCCATCTGGGCTAAGATCGCCCCATCCCTGCACAGCACCATAGAATGGATCACGCTTTCCCGCTGCACCACGATCTCGATATCCTCCGGCCGCTTTCCAAAGAGGTGGCAGGCTTCGATCAGTTCCAGCCCCTTGTTCATCAGGGTGGCGGAATCAATGGTGATTTTGGCCCCCATGCTCCAGTTGGGATGCTTCAGGGCCTGCTGCACTGTCACCTTCTCTAAATCCGCCTGTTTTTTTCCGTAAAAAGGCCCCCCGGAAGCGGTCAGAAGAATTTTTTCCACCTCATCCGGGCTGGAGAGGCCCTGTATGCACTGGAAGATGGCGGAATGCTCGCTGTCCACCGGAAGGATATGGACGTTGTTCTCCCTTGCAGTGGAGAGGACCAGATCCCCGCCAGTGACCAACGATTCCTTGTTGGCCAGGGCTAGATCCTTTCCGGCCTCCAGGGCGCTGAGGGTGGGCCGCAGGCCGGCGATCCCCACAACTGCGTTTAAGACAATGTCGTTTTCCGGCAAAGCGGCTGCCTCACAAATTGCCTCCATCCCCGCCTGCACCTGGACAGGCAGGTCTGCAAGAGCGGTCTTCAGCTCATGGTACAGCTCCGGATCAGCTGTAACCGCGTAACGAGGGCATTGGTCTGCCGCCATGACAGAATAGCAGCGGCGGACCTGCTCCTCCAGCCGCTGGATGTTGCGGTTGGCAGTCAGCGCGTTGATTGCTAACCCAAGATTTCCACAGACGTCAAGGGCCTGTACGCCGATGGAGCCGGTGGAGCCCAGTATAGAAATGTATTTCACAGCAAAACCTCCCATTTTCAGCCGCATGATAGCAGGCGTCTTTGTCTCTTCGTTTCCAACATTTTCTCAGATATCCCCAATCACCCTATCTCAATGAAAACGGAGACAGCCCGAAGACAGCCTCCGAAAATAAAATATCAGAATTCCCAGAAACCAAAGCATCCTTTCCGCCAATCTCTACGCCACAATCAAAGGAACAAGGCAGCTGAACAGATACACAACCGGCGAAACCAGCAGCACACTGTCAAACCGGTCCATAATTCCCCCGTGTCCCGGCATAATATTGCCGAAATCCTTGACCCCGCACTGCCGCTTAATGGTCGAGGCTGTTAAATCCCCCACGACGCTGGCCGCCGAACCCAGCAGCGTTGCACATCCCACCGCCAGATAGTGAATCGAGTGGCTGATCCCCAGCGCCTGGAACACCAGCGAACAGCCATAAGCCATGACTAGGTTGCACAGCACACTCCCGATCAGACCC
>CATJCP010000096.1 GCA_949737515.1 uncultured Oscillospiraceae bacterium
ATCAATATAGTTCCGGAAGCCCACATATTCGTAGGAACCGTAGCCCCTGTAGTTGGTAAAGCTGTATATAAAGCCCTTTATCATGGGCAGGGTGTTAAAGGTGAAGAATAAAACCAGCACCGGAACGGTGATCGCCCAGAACGTCTTTTCGCGGTTTGACATTTTCGTTTTCATTTTGCACCCTCCGTCTCCTTCTGATATTGCTGCACCTTGCGGATCAGATCCCTGTTGTAGCGCTCCCAATCTGTGTCAAAGCGGGCCAGGAAGGTATCCACTGAATTTTCGCCGGTGTCCAGCAGGAAGGTCTGTATCATGGCGTCAACGCTCATTTCGCTGGGATAGTGGTGGTCCTGATAGTCCGCCATTCTGTCCCCTTCGATGTGCGCCCGCATCCCCTCCAGCTCCGCCGGGATTGCAAAGTCTCCCTCTTTACAGGTCAGGCCGCCTTGGTCGTCTAAATAGATTTGGATGGTCTCGTCTTCGTACAGGAAGCGGAGGACCTCATATACAGCCTCCTTTTTCCCGCAGTCCTTCATCACGCAGAACTGGAGGTCAACGCCGGAATTGAGGATGTTGCCCTCCTCATTGCTGTTGGCGGGAAAGGTAAAGGAGCCGATGTTCATCTCCGGATTGACCGATTTGATTTGGGGGATGGCATAGCTTCCGATGGGGTACATCGCCGACTGACCCCTGGCAAAGGCGGTACAGGCGTCGTTGTAGCTGTAAGCGTAGGGGTTTGGCTCCGCATAGTCCAGCAGGGCCCGGGTCTTTTCGGCGACCTCGCGGTAGGCCTCTGTAAAGGTGGTCTGCCCTTTGTTTACCTGGCTGCAGGTATCTGAATCGGCCAGCCCTACCGCCAAAGCGTTCCACGGCGCCAGACAGGTCCAGGTGTCCTTATATCCCAGGTACAGCGGCAGCATCCCCTTTCCCTGGATCTCCCCGCACAGGGCGTTGAATTCCTCCCAGGTGTTGGGGATCTCCCAGCCGTTTTCCTCGAACATATCCCGGTTGTACAGCACACCCGCCGCGTTGGCCGCATATGGCAGGGCGTAGATTCCATCCTGGGGGATGAACTCCAGTTCCTTATCCATGTCCAGGTAGGACTGCTTGACCTGGCCGATCTCCGGCAGGTCGGAGATATCCATAAACAGGCCGGCGTCCAGGAAATTGGAGTAGTTGATGTCTCCGCCGATTCCCACAATATCGGGGTAATCCTCCCGGATAAACCGTGTTTTCAGGATGGTCATGGCCTCGTTGGGCGAATCGACCTTCAGGCGGATATCGGTGTGGGTCTCGTTAAAACGCGCCGCGATCTTTTCAAAGGCGGCCACCGCCTCCGGCTTATAGGACACCAGCTCTACCTCGATCCGGTTGTCCGCCGCGCCCTGGCTGCAGCCCGTAAGCCCAAGGATTCCCACCGCGATTCCAACGGCGGCCACCCGCCTTCCGGTAATCTTCCTTTTTGACATACTTTCCTCTCCTCTCAACAGTTTTTTTGCTGTTGTTTTCTCGGTAAATCCATTTTAACATACCAATATGCCGCTAATAAATACCCTTATTTTTCGCCTTTTATACCAAAATGCGCTGTTATATGTTATACTATCATATGAGGGCGCATTTTGGTATATTCTTTCAAAGGAGGATGTCATGAACAATACTTTCTTCCACATTTTTCCCAACGAAAATTTTATTGATCTAAGCATGTACCAGTTTGGATATGAGCAGTGTGAGCCTGGCCATTCCTTCGGACCCGCCACCCGGAACCACTACCTGTTCCACTATGTCATATCAGGGATGGGGACGCTGATGGCGGACAATTCCAAGGGCCAGACACAGACCTACCGCATTAAGAGCGGGCAGGGATTTTTGATCTTTCCCGGACAGATCAACACTTATATCGCTGATGTGAATCTCCCTTGGGAGTACATATGGATTGAGTTTGACGGCCTGCGGGTTAAGGAGGCCTTGGACCTGACCGGACTTTCCACAAACGCCCCTGTATACCATCCCCAGTATAAGGACCTGCGGGAACAGATGATGAACGAAATGCTGTATATCATCCGCCATCCAAAGGAGACCCCCTATCACCTGATTGGGCATCTCTTCCTCTTTTTGGATTACCTCACCCAGTCCACAAGGATCACTGTGCCAAAACAGAGCAGCAGAATGAGTGACTATTACATTAAGGAGGCCATTAACTACATCGAACAGAACTTCCAGAATGACATCACCATAGAGGAGATCGCCAACCTCTGCGGAATTAACCGCAGCTACTTTGGGAGGATCTTTAAAAACGCCATAGGACGTTCACCCCAGGAATTTTTGATGAACTACCGCATGGTAAAGGCGGCAGAGCTGTTAAAGCTGACCTCCTTGTCCATCGCAGAGATCGGATCTGCCGTCGGATATGAAAACCAGCTTCATTTTTCCCGCGCCTTTAAAACGGTCTACGGAATTTCGCCCAGGGAATGGAGAACCCAGCACAAGTGAAATCGAACAAAAGGACAGCCGCCGCATATTGCCGTGCGGCGGCTGTCCTTTTGCCAGAGGGGAAGCATCCCCCCTTAATCTATGTATTCAAAGTAGTCAAAATCCGCGGGTATGCGGGTTCCGCAGCCGCCGTTGTTTGCATAAATCCCCACCAAAGTTCCCGTGTGGCGCTTGCGGTCCTCCGGGACTCCCTCATCGCAGAGGTAGACGCAGTTTTCCAGGGTCCCCGCCAGAGTCCAGTCCACACCGTCATAGCTGTAGTAGAAGGACCTGGTAAGCTTTTCCACCACCACCTTGAGGAATACCGCCTGTTCCTTCAGGCCGCTGACCTCTGCCATAACCTCTTCTCCCCGGTTGCGGTTGATGACCAGCTGAAGCTTTCTCCCCTCTTCGTAGCAGACCGAAAAGCGGGCATAGGTTGCGGTGCTGTAATAGCAGGTGAGGCCAGCCTGTTCGCCGTTTCTGGAAGGGTAGAATTCCACCTTGGTGGAAGCGGTGTAGCTCAGCTCTTGTTCCCGCCGGACCAGGGTGTTTTTGGCGCGGATCTCAAAGAGCTGCCCGTCCAGGGTCCAGATGCGGAAATGTCCCGGCCGCTCTGTGAGGGAATAGCTGCCCTTTGCGGGGTTGCGGACAAACTCCCAGTTCAGGCTGAGGGTTTCACTGTCAAAGTCCTCTCTGGTCCACCTTTCAAAGGGATGGCTGGGCAGATTGGGAGCGGTCTGCTGGGTGCTCGGTCCCTTGCGGTCATTGATAATAAACCACCCGTCCTCCAGCCATGTGACGGGATCCAGCCCCGATTCCCTGCCGATGGTGGTGTAATGCCCCTGGTTGGGCCTGCCCATCAGGTAGAAAACCCACCAGTCTCCGTTCTGAGTCTCCACCAGTTTGCCGTGTCCGGTTCTCTGGATTGGCGCGTCGGGGTCGAACTGGCGCATCAGGGGGTTATAGGGGGAGGGTTCGTAGGGACCGAAGAGGTTTTCGGACCGCCCCACATTGATCCCGTGGCCGTAGCCGGTGCCGCCTTCGGCGAGGATGGCGTAATAATATTTGCCCCGTTTTAAGAGATGAGGCCCTTCCGAGGCCCTTTCCCCGGTTCCCGGCCATACGGGGATCACATCCCCTGTAACCCTTGTGCAGTCGTCGCTCAATGGAACCAGGTTGATCCCAGGGCTGATCACCATATAGTGCTTGCCGTCATCGTCGATAAAATGGGAGGGGTCGATGCTGTCCACCTCCAGCCAGCTGGGCTTGCTGTAAGGTCCTTCCGGTTTATCCGAGGTCACCACAAGCTGCCGCCGCATAACGTTGTTGCCCCGCGCGCCGTCTGCATTCAGCCGCAGGGTGGCCATGATGATAAATTTCCCGTTGTGGTAGGAGATATCCGGAGCCCAGATGCCGTGGGAATCACGGATGCACTGCAGGTCCAGATCGTCGGAATTGGTAATGGCGTGACCGATGATCTGCCAATGGACCATATCCTTGGAATGGCTTATGGGGATGGCGGGAAAGTACTGGAATGAGGAGTTTACCATATAATAGTCATCTCCCACACGCACCACCGAGGGGTCGGGGAAAAAGCCGCGCTGTACTGGGTTTTGATAGATGCCGCTCATACTGATTCTTCCTTTCTGCCGCTGATGTTCCGGTTTTATGCTGTATTTCTATTTTACCATGCTTGTCCTTCAATTACAATACAGTTCCGGGAGCGGCTGGAAGAAGGAACAGGGCAGCACAGCGGAGTGTACTGCCCTGTTTATCTATTTATGCGTGATACCGGGTGGGCCACACCCCTTCAGGATGGATCTCCCCAAAGAGCGTCCCCGCCGCAACCTTGATGTTTTCCGGAGAGGTGGCAAAGGTTACAACCACACACTGCCCGTTTTTGGGGATGGATATCTCCTCGTAGGGCGTGTTGGTGACAACAATGACCTTTTTCCCCAGGGGGGCCATTTTGTCTATCAGCTCTTCTATGGCCTCCTTGTTGCAAAGCTTCCCGCGGATAAAGTAATTGGTTACAACGATAACGTCATAGTCCCCCGCCTGGGAAAAAACAGCGTCCCTATCCTTTTGGTCCCAGGTGTAGTCCGTCTCCTGGTAGTCCACGTTTTGGCTGTATTTCAGGCAGTTTTCAAAGAGAATGCCCGAATGCCACTGGAGGCTGTTGTAGGACTTTATCTTTTGCTCTGCCACCAGTACCTTTTCCTCCCTGCCGATGGGAAGCCATCCGCCATTGTCCCGGGCGATCAACACAGAACGCCGGGCCGCCTGCCTGGCCAGATTGACAATGGCCTTGTCCCCAATGACAGCTTCAGGGATTTCCCCCTTTTGATTGTGATCAAAGAAGAGCCCGTAGCGGTACTTGAGCTCCAGGATGCGGTAAACCTTTTTGTCCAGCTCCTCCTGGGAAATACGCCCGCCCTCCACAAAGGAGCGGATCGCCTGGAATGTCTCCTCCACCAGCTCGTTTTCGGCCTTCATCAGAACCAGGTCTGCACCTGCCTCCAGGGACATGGCGCAGGCATTGGCCACGCCATAGCGGGTTGCTACCGCCCCCATGGTCATACTATCGGTGGTGATTACCCCGTCAAAACCCAGGGTTTCCCGAAGCAGCCCGGTGAGAATGGGTTTGGAGACAGTGGCGATGTTGTCCGGATCGAAGGCCGGGAAGATGCTGTGGGCGATCATGATGGAAGGAAGAAGGTCCTGTTCAATGAGCCTTTTATAGGGGAGGAGCTCCCGGTTCATCATGGTCTCCCGGTCCACATCAATCACCGGAACGCCAAAGTGGGCGTCCACGTCGGAGTGCCCCCGCCCGGGGAAGTGCTTTCCAGTGGCGATCACCTTGCCCTCCTGGAAGCCGCGGCAGGATTCCGCCGCGTATTCGGCAACCTCCTCGGCCACATCGGAGTAGGAGCGGGTGTAAATCTCCGGATTGCGGGGGTCGGAGTTGACGTCCAGCACCGGGGAGTGGATCCAGTTGAACCCTACAGCCCGGCTCTGGCGGGAGACAGCCAGGGCGATCTCATAGGCCATTTTAGGGTCGTTCATGGCCCGTATTCCCATGGGCTTGGGGAAAAGGTTGACGCCGCCGAAGAAAAAGTCTGCGCTGGTTCCCCCCTCCTGGTCATAGGAGAAGTGAAGGGGGATGGAAAGGGGGCGTTTTCGGGCCTCCGCCTGGAGATCGTCCAGAACCGCCTTATATTCCGACGCAGTGCACACCGGCGCAGTGGAATACTTTACCCCGTTTTTCGGCGCGACCTGTACAACGGAGCGGTTGCTCTTGGGGTCGACATAGTTGCCGAATACCCGGGTATCGCAGGAAAGCCGCAGGCCGCCGCAGTGGTACTTGGTGATAAAGTCGTAGATATGCCCCCTGGGAACTGTCCCGGCAAATCCTAGGGTGAGCATTGCGCCGATCTTTTGGTCTAAGGTCATTTTGGAAACCAGGTCCTTGACAAAGCGGTTTTCTCTTTTTTCAGACATGATGTTGTACTCCTTCTTTTTATCGCTGTTTTATCTTTATCGGGATCGCAGTGTGCTGTTACCAGATGGGGAACCCCTTTCCAGCAAGGCGCAGAATCGCCTCTGTAAAGAAATAATCCCCGTAAATGATAGAGGTTTCCTTTTCCTTCTGGTCGTGATATGCCTTGCTGCTGTGCCCCAAGATTCCGTCTACATCGCAGTCCCAGCAGCAGAATTTCTGTTCCATGGCCTTCAGGATGTTCCAGGCCGCCTTTTGATATAGGGCCTTTTCATATGGTCCCACCTGCTCCGCAAGCTCCAGCAGCCCGCAGGCCGCACAGGCTCCGGCGCTGGCATCGTAGATCAAGGGTTTCTCCGGGGCCTGAAAATCGCAGAGGGGGAGCCAATCGGTCAGGGCAAGGTTGGCGATAAAATAATGGGCGGCTTTTTTGGCGGTGTTCAGGAACCGCTCCTCCCCGGTGTGGCGGTAGCTTAAAGCATAGCCGTAGACGATCCACGCCTGTCCCCGGCTCCACGCCGAGTCGGGGGAAAAGCCCTGGCCGGAGGGACGGTCCAGCACCTCCCCGGTGAAGGGATCCAGGATGGTGATATGGTAGCTGGAGCCATCTTCCCGCACAGTTACCCTGGCACAGGTATCCGCATGGTCCTCGGCGATATAGGAGAAACGGGGGTCTTCCAGTTCCTTAGACGCCCAGTAGAGCAGGGGGAGGTTCATCATGGTATCGGCAATGGTCCAGCCAGCGCGGTCCATGTTCCAGGCGCGGATGAATTTGGCCCGGGCATTGTACCGTCCTGCCAGAAGGCTGGCCGCGTGGAGGGCCCGCCTGCGGGAATCCTTATTTCCGGTAAGGCGGTAGTTGGCAAGGGCGGAAAGGGTATACATAAAGCCCACGTCATGGTGCAGGCCCTCATAGCCCTCCAGGGCCTGGTCCAAACGTTTCTCTACCTCCTCGGCCGCTTTCCGGAAGGCCTCGTCTTTTGTGGCGTGATAGGCCTGCCACAGCATTCCCGGCCAGAATCCATTGCACCACCAGTAATAACCGGTAGGGGTATCCAGGTCCTCATAATGTCCGTTCTTGGGAATGTATACAATCTTTCCGCCCACCCTATTGGCTTCGGCGGACAGTTTCTGCAGAAGCCGCTGGGTGGTTTGTTCCAGCCACTGCTGGTCCTGGGTTGAAGCATGAAATTCCATATGGCGTTCCTTTCTATCCTATTTGGCGTTCAGAATCACACTTTTCAGCTTGGGGCCAAGGCCCTTTTGATATTCCAGTTTCTCGGGGGTTAGGGTGAGGGTATAGGATCCGGCCTTTTCAATGGACAGGGTTCCGCAGCTGGTCTCAACCTCCTGCCACAGGAAAAGGTCTCTGGGCTGTATGCGCCGATCGTCTGTGACCGTGAAGGACAGCTCCTTTCCCCCGCAGGAGAGACGGAATTTGTGGCCGCCCTCCCAGGAGGTGTCCTTCTCCGGATACTTTTCTGTAAAGGTGCGCAGCACCACCTCATATTCCCCGGGCTGGGAGACGGTAAACTGCCAGGTTAAAAAGTCCTCTGTCCGGCTCCACCCCTCAATGACGCCGTTTTTGGAGCGCCTGCACTCCGGTTCCCCGCTGGAGGAACAGATATGGGCGGAAACACTGGTCAGAAATACCTTGCCGTCTGTATCTGTGATGGTTGGGTCGATCTCCGCCTCCCCGTCCAGCTCCAGGGCCACTACCGACACATAGGGATCGGGGGCGGTTTCCGGCAAGGTCAGGGTCAGACGGTCGGTGAGATGCGTCCCGGTTTCTGCTTGGGTGAAGGGGAGTTCCTCCCCGGAAGCCAGAAGCCTGGCGGATTTTACCCGATTTTTCAGTCCGGTGAAGGTGAAGGGGCCGCCCTTCCAGTCAAACAGGTGGAGATAGAGGGTCTCGCCCTTTCCGGTGACAGCTCCCCACTGGGTCTCATAGGGGATCAGAGCCCCTCGGCAGCCATAGACTGCCTCCCCGTTGCGGCGCAGCCAGTCGCCGATGATGTGCAGCCGTTCCACACTTTCCGGGGGGATGATCCCCTCCGCTGTGGGGCCGACATTGAGCAGGTAGTTGCCGCCTTTAGAGACAATGCTCACCAGCAGGCGGATCAGGGAGGCGGGAGACTTCCAGTTGGTATCTTGCTTCTTAAAGCCCCAGGTGTCGTTCATGGTGGCGCAGGTCTCCCAGGGGAGGCTGTTGGCGCCAGAGGGAACCTGGTTATCCCCGTATCCGATATAGTCCCCCAACTCGTCGCCGCTGACCCGGGGGCCTACGATGCACTCCGGCTGGATGGCGTGTACCAGGTCATTAAACCGCTGGGCGTTGTAGCGGCTCAGCTTGCCGGGGGTATCGTACCAGATGATGCCGATGGGGCCGTATTGGGTGAGCAGTTCCATGATCTGGGGGATGGCCTTCCGGTTCATATACCGCTCGAAGACCTTGTCTTCTTCTGGATAGGTTTTATCCCACTGTCCCCAGCAGAATGCCCCGTCTGGATCGTCCCAGTCCTGGTAATGGGAGTAATAGAAGCACAGCTTGATCCCCTGCTTTTGGCAGGCCTCGGCCAGGTCTTTCATGGGGTCGTGGGCATAGGGGGTGGCGTCTACAATGTTATAGGGGGAGCAATGGGAATGGTACATGGCAAATCCGTCATGATGCTTGGCAGTGATGACAATGTACTTCATCCCTGCGTCCTTGGCAATGCTGACCCATTCGTCGGCGTTAAACCTGACGGGGTTGAAGTCCTTGCAGATTTCGCGGTATTCGCTGGCGGGGATGGAAGCATAACGCATGATCTGTTCGCCGATGCCGGGGATCTCCTTTCCCTTCCAGGAACCGGCCAGCTGGGCGTACACGCCCCAGTGGATGAACATTCCAAATTTGGCTTCTCGGAACCATTGGAGGCGTTCCTCGTTGGTGCAGATACGGCGGTTGGAAAACAATTCCGGCATAGTTGTCAATCCTTTCCTGTAAAAAATTTGATAGGGCCTTTTGCGCTTATCGGACGGCGGAGGGCTACAGCTGCTTTCCCATGCCCGAAAACGGGATTCCGTACAGCCGCCAGGGCTTGAATCCACCCCAATAGTTGCAAAGGGAGGGAGAGGGATCGCAGAGCTCCAGCTTTCCGTCGCAGCAGGGATTTGGGGATAGGAGAACGGTTTCCCCCTTTTTTAGGGGAATTTGGTATTTGCCGTCAGAGGCAAAGAGGGTGACGGCCTTTCCGCTGGAATACCTTGCCGTCAAAACCTCCGCCCTGCAAAGCAGGTTCAGGGGCTCCCCGGCCAGGCTTTTGATGTGGATAAAGCCTAAGGCCCCATCCTTTTGCTGGGCGGAAACCAGGAACGCCCCCTCTGCCCTCAGGTTTTGGAAGGAGACGTCCTTCCAGTCCTTTGGCAGTGCGGGAAAGACCCGGATCACCCCGCTATAACTTTGGAGAAGGAGATCGTGGACAGCCTCGCCCATCCCCAAAGGGGATTCGATGACCGGGCCCGCCTCGCGGTAAAAGGTGTTGGGTTTACAAAGTTCCAGACCGGAACGGAGGTAGCAAAGGGCCTCGTCCCCTTCCCCGATGGCTGCGGCAAGAGAGGCAGCCCCTGCGAAAGTGAAGCCCCGCAGGTCTCCTTCCAGTCCAAACCAGTGGCGCAGGGAGATGCGGACCTTCTGCCGGTTCTCCTGCTTGTCACAGTCAATGATGTGGAGGGGATATACCCCCAGCAGATGGCTGTAATGGCGGTGGCCATGTTCCATCGGCACGTTTTTCCCGATCAAAAATCCGGTTTTGTCCTGGGGATAGTCGGGCAGCTTTTCCTGGATTTCAGCCCAGCGGGGATGCTCTGGATCGTCAATGCCAAGACGGCCGCAGATCTCGTTTAAGGTCTGGATACCCCACTGCATCAGGAACAGATCGTAATTGCAGTCCTCTACCTTCAGCTTGCGGAAGGAGCCGTATTCCGGGGAGATGGTCTTGGGCAGGTGGAGCTTTCCGTCCCTGCCGGGGATGAGCAGGTGAAAATAATAGTGCATGGTCCGGCGGAGCAGTGGGTAGAGGAAATCCCGCAGCATGGAGTCGTCCATGGAATACCGGTACTGGCGGTAGCAGTTGTGGCAGATCCAGGCCAGGTTCCCGATCTCGTCCCCCACAGGGGAGACTAGATCATGGCTGGTGGAACGTCCCAGGGCGGCGGAGTCAGACCGGTAGGCCTCCGGGACATTGCAGATCAGGTTTTCCATATTTTTTTCCAGGGAATTGATTAAAGATTCCCCGATGTCCAGATGGTTGGAGGCGTAGACCGGGGAATAAGCCAGCTGGACATTCATGTTAAACCAGGTCCCCGGCCAGGGGGTGGGGCCGGTCCAGGGCCCTTGGTTATCCATAATGGGCTTATCGGAGCGGGTGGCGCAGGCCATTTTGTACATTTGGATATAGTAAAATCCCTCTAAGCGGGTATCGGGAATGGAAATCATTGACTTGGAAAAGTATTCGTGCCACCACTCTTCGTGGGTTCGGCGGAATAGGCTGAACTCCGCTGCCGCCGTTTCCTGCAGAAGCTTGGCCGCCCTCTGCCCTGACTCTGGCCCGCAGCCCTGTTGGACGGTGCAGAAATACCGCTTCCTGCGCCCGGACCCATCCAAAGGAACACAGAGGAACGCGCTGGCACAGCCGTCTGGGGAATGGTTGTAGGATTGGTAGCAAACCGTTATCCCATCTATCTCTGCTTCGGAGACAGTGATCTCCGGAAAATACTGGTCGATGTTGGGCCGTCCGTCGTCCACCAGAAGGGCCTCCGCCACTTGGGGATAGGGGACCCATTGGAGGCAGGAGGTCTCCCTTTCGTCCGTTTCCACCTCGATCACCAGAACGTCGGAAAGGCTGTGAATAAAGGCGGAAACCCGGGCGCTCCCGTTTACGGTGATAACATCAGAGGCAAAACGGGCGTTGTACAGCTCCAGCCGGGCGGTGGTTCCCCCATAGATCCAGCTTCCAAAGTCCAATTCGAATTCCCCAACAGGAACTCTTGCAGAATAGGCGTTTTCCCGGTGGGCGGTCACATCCACCCGCCCCATGACAAAGCGGTAGGTTTGCCGCTTTGACTTGTGCTCGGCATTGTAGATTTCCGCTCCCAGCATCCCATTGCCCAAAAAGGCGCAGTCATCCCAGGTTTTGGGGGACTGGCTCCAATAAAGGTCGTGATTCTTCAGGACCTTTCCGATTGGCATGGAAAGGTCTGTTGAAATTGAATTCATAATGTTCTCCTTCTTTGCTAACGGTTTCATTTTCTCTATTTTAGGTTTTAACACAGGTTTTCCGTGAATTCTCTCAAAAGTGCTTCCTGGTATTCTCCCCCAAAAGTTCCGGACAACAGCCGTTCCAGGCCCTCCCGGCGGAACTTCTCCCAGGATTCCCTTTCCTTTTTCACCAGGATGGGGAAAAACCATACCCCCGCAGATTTGGCGGCGGCAAGATCACCGGGGGCGTCCCCGATCATCAATGTCCTTCCGGCGTCAAAGCCCTTTTGGAGCAGTATTTGAATGCAATGGGACTTGGAGCCGGAATCCTGGGCACAGACTTCGTCCACTATGGATAAAAGGCCGCATCGCTTCCACTCCTCCTCTACAGCCTGGCGGTTGGCGGAGGAGACGACGGCGATATTCGCCATGGGATGGGCTGCCTCCAACGCCTCCTTTGCACTGGGAAACGCCCTTTTTAGCTCCTCCGGCAGGGCGGCGATGGATGAATTGACGTTTTTGGACCAGCGAAGGGCCTGTTCTAAAATGGGCGCAAAACATCCGCCTGTCTTTCCAACGGCTTGTTCCAGTGCATCGTTGGAAAGGCTGGCTGCATTTTCCACCCAGTCCTTTAAAATTTCCAGTCCGTCAACAGGACGGTACTGGAGGTGAACCTCCTGCAAAATCATCAGCAGGGCCTTAAAGCGGTTGATTCCCCGGGAAGAGGAATACAGGTTGATCTGGTTCCAACGCTCCAGCAGGGGATCGCGCCACTGCTGAAGGTTCCACTCCTCTATCATACAGGGACCGAAGCATTGGAAGTGCTTCATGTCCATGGTGTCCATAGCGCAGCCGTCGGAGTCCACACAGATCAAAAAGTCCTTCTTTTTAGCCATCTGTTTCTGCCTCCCCTTTCCCTCACAACAAAAGCTGCGGATATTGAATGGCGTTGTTGCGGCTCACTTCATCCGGGGAGAAAGGATCGGGCAGGGAACGGTACAGGCGCAGCAGCTCTTCCCGCCCCAGCCGGCATCCCGCGAACAATAGGAAGGAGGAGCGAACGGGGAAAGCGTCAAAGTGCATCACGTCTTTGGCATAGGGCCAGGCGCTCTTGTCCTGTAAATAGGGGAGGAGAAAATTGATCCCATCCTGTATGGAAAGCCCCTTTTCATTGCGGAATTCCCACAGGTCGTCCTCTGGGGAAGAGAGGATTTGGCAGAGGGTGACCATGTTATCCAGCACAAAGATCGAGTAATTATAAGGCTTTGTACGGGCCAGCTCCCTGGGAAAGCCGCCGTTGGGGGCCATCTGCGCCATCAGATGGGTTTGAAACCGATGACGGCACATTTCCACAACCGGCAGATTATCGGTAAAAAGGGCGAAAGCCGCCGCCTGGACAAAGAAGCAGACCGAATGGTTGTTGGTTGCGGAGGCTTCTTCGATCCCATTTCTGCTGGTGAGCATCCACCCCAGATACTGGGCAAACCAATCCTTTAGCCCCTGGTAGGTGCTGCTGTCCATAGAATCCTGCAGGGCTTCAATGGCAAAGGGAAGCTCGGCCAGGTGCAGGGTGTCGATGATGCCGATCCCCCGGCCGGGGCAGATCCCTGGAATCGCTTGGGCATAGGTGAGGCTTGGGTTCATTCTGGTTTCCGGATCCAGAAAGAATGCCGTTAAAAGTTTGACTGCCCTTTGGGCATAGCGCTCCTCTTTATCCAGGCGATAGCCTAGGGCAAGGGAGCATACGTCGCTGCGCATCTGCCTCAGAATATGGCGGTGGACGTCAAAATTTCCGGGATTTGTCTCCCCGTCCCGCTGGATATAGGGTAGGCCGTCCTTTGTTTGGGGATTGGGCCACCAGTAATCCCCATTGGAGTAATAGTCGTGAGGGCCGCCCTCGCTGAGGGGTGCCCGTTCGTCTGTGATGCAGCGGATCGGATGAGATAAGGCCTCCTCAGCCCGTGCAGCAACCAGGCCGGGGGATTCCTCCGCCGGCGGGGTTTGGGTTTGGAAGTTCTTCTTCCAGGTAAGCATAAAGCCATCCTCCTTCTTTTTTGCGCTTTTTTCTCTATCTATATCATATAAGGGAAGTTCCCTTTCCTTTTTTGGCGTATGGAAGGCTTATATTTTTATTTTACTGGAAAATATTCAGAAAAAATAGGGCTCTTTTCTTAAAAAATAGTCTGATTTTCAGGTTTTAAGGTTTTCTTCCTTTGATAAGCTCCGGACAGAACGCCAGAGGGCTTCCGCCGGTTGGTTGTGTTCGAGCAGGCGAAGTCGGTTCTCCGATTGTTCCAGGATGGTGATTCCCGCGTTCAGCAGCAGCTTATCCCAGTCTATTGTTATATCCCCAAGGGAACGCAGGGCAGAACGGATACATCCCCCGTGGGTGACAAGGATCAGGTGCTGGATCCCTTGGGTGCGGCATTGCTCCACATAGAAGCCGGCAGCCTCCCAAACCCGTTGGGCGGTGTGCTCCCGGGTTTCTATCTCGGGGGAGTTGGGATGGTTTTTTTCGTATTCCTCCCGCTCGGCGTAGGTCATGCCGGACTGGCTGCCGTAATCTCGTTCGATGAGCCGGGAATCCAGGAGGATCTCCCCGCTTGGGATGTTCAGTTTCTCCGCAATTTTGGCCGCCGTATCCCTGGCGCGGGACAGGGGGCTGGAGACCATCAGCGGCCTGGCGAGCCCTGCCGCCTGCCAGTACATAGAAAGATATTTGGCGCACTGCGCCGCCTGTTCCCGCCCGGCGGCGTTCATGGGGATGTCTTCCCGGCCCTGGAGCTTCTTCTGAACGTTCCAGTCGGTTTCCCCGTGGCGGATAAAGTAGAGTTTCATGGGCTGTCGTTCCCTTTTATATTGTTGAGACAGTTTTCTATGCTGTCTTTTAGCAGCGGCAGGTCTTGATCAATGGTATCCCAGATAATACGCATATCAATGCCGGAGTATCCATGTACAATCCGGTTTCGCATACCATAAACCTGTTTCCAGGGAATTGCGGCAGTGGCTTCCTTAAATTCACTGGACAAGGATACCTTCGCTAACTCTCCAATCTGCATAAGGTTGAATACACAGGCCTCAACCCGCATGGGATCTGTCTGAAATGAATCCAGATTCTCGCAGTTTTTACAATAGTGGAGTACTGAGGCAATGTGATGATAGATTTTTTCTAAAACCTGTCTGTCTTTACTGTTCATAGATCACTACCCCGCTTTTTTCTATCTCCGCGCCGACCTGGGAATTGGGGGTTAGCTGGGATACATCCAGCAGGTCGACATTTTTCCCAAGGGATGTTACAACATCCTCAAGCAGTCCAAAAAAGGCGAGCCCCTTCAAACCGCTGTCAACTAAAATATCAATGTCGCTCTGCGCTCTGGCGGTTCCCTTGGCATAGGAGCCGAAAAGAACCGCTTTTTTTACATTGTGGTCTGAAAAAACCGGCTTCAGTATCCTTTGAATCTGCATTGGAGTATATATTTCTGAAAACATACCGTCACCCTACACCTTTTTATCCTCTCTCATTGGCTATTTATGAAGTAAAGCTTTATGGGCTGTCGTTCCCTTTTATATTGTTGAGCAGGGGGAGCAAAATCTCCTGGAATTCCCCGTCGGAGGGCAGCCATTCCCCGGCAGCGGTGACAACCGCCTGGTCTGACCCCAGAGGGAAGCATGTTATCTCCCGCGCCTGATGGAGTTCCTTTTTCACCATTTCCCCCAGAGGGACCCAGACCATCTGGGCCACCTCCTCCCCGCAGGCAAAGGCAGGCGGCTCCGGCAGTATGGCTGCGTATACCCAAGCGATCTCCCGGTCAATAAATCCCGGGAAAATCCAGTCCTTGGGATGGCGGGCGTCCAGCCGCTTCACCTGGGAGGGCTCAAACCGTATCCCCAGCTCCTCCCATATTTCCCGGAGAACCGCCTCGTCCGGCGATTCTCCGGCGTCAATGTGTCCTCCCATGGCCAGAATATCATACAGATTGGGGAAATCCGCCTTGTTGGGCGAGCGCCTCTGGCACCACAGCCCCAGCTCCGTCAGGTTCCATTTTGGATCGCCGGGCGTGATCATCCAGAAGTGGACCACATGGTGCAGAAGTCCCTTTTTGTGGACTTCGTCCCGGGGGGCTGCGCCCAGATGGTTTCCCTCATTGTCATAATAGTCTAAAAGTTCCTGTTCCATGTTCAGGTCTCCTTTATGATAGGGTGCGTTCGGCCGCCTCTATGGTGTGCTTGGCCAGAACCGCTGCCGTCATGGTCCCCGCGCCTCCGGGAACCGGGCTAATCGCCGTTACAATATCCTTTACCGCTTCAAAATCCACATCGCCGCAGAGAGAACCGTCCTCCCGGACATGGATTCCCACATCAATGATTACCTGCCCTGGGCGGACAAAATCCGCTGTCACCATCTCCCGCCTTCCAACGGCGGCGATGAGGATATCCCCGCTCCGGCACAGCTCCGCCAATCCCTCGGTCCGGGAGTGGCAGACGGTGACGGTGGCGTTTTCCCCCAGCAGCAGCATGGAGAGGGGCTTCCCCACAACCAGGCTCCTGCCCAATACAACGGCCCGCTTTCCCTCCAGGGGGATTCCGTAGTGCCGCAGCAGCTCCAGGCACCCCTGGGGGGTACAGGGGGGGAATCCCACACGGGAGCCGGAGAAAATGCCCGCCATGGACTGGGAGGTGATCCCGTCCACATCCTTTTCCGGGGCTAGGGCGCGGCAGACGGCGTTGTCGTCAATCTGTGGGGGGAGGGGACGGAAGATCAACACCCCGTGTATCCCCTTGTCTTGGTTCAGTTTTTTGATCTCCTCAAGGACCTCCTCCTGGGACGCGTCCTCCGGTAGTACGACCCTGCGGACCTGAACCCCGGCCTGTTCGCAGCGCTTTACCGCGCCCTTTTCATAGGAGAGGTCGTCGGGACGCTCCCCAACCCGCAGTATCCCCAGGGCAGGCTGGATCCCCCCAAGGGCCAGGGATTGGGAGCGGGACTTTAAGCCTGCCATCATTTCCTTGACGGCGGGCAGTGCCTTTAATAAATCAGCCATTTAAATCTGTCCTTTCTTCTTTGGCGGCCTGGAGAGCCGCTCTGTCACACTCCGGCAGATCCCGTCGGCGATGGGAAGATATTCCTCCAGCATCCCGTCGACTTTCTGGTTGAGCTGTCCGGCGTACGCCCGGTCGGCCATTGTCTGGGTGTTGATGCGGACGTTTAAACTGGCCCCCACCAGGGCCGCCCGGCACAGGGAGACCCCCACGCCCACGTCGCTGACGGCAATGACCGACCCCTTTTCCCCGAACTCCCGGTGCAGCAGGATCGCCTTACAGCAGCATTCCATCATCTCCAAGGGGACGGCGGAGGCGTCCCGCAGGCATTTTTCCATAATCTCTGCCTTGGCGGCCCTCTCTTCCTCTGTCTCGGAGGGCAGGCCATAGGCCGCCGCAAGGGGGGCAAAGGCCTCCGCGTCTGCATTGACCAGGGCGAGAAGCCGCTTCTGAAGCCGGGAAGCCTCCTGCATCAGCCCCTGAATGTCCTCCTGAACAGCGGCATATTTCTTTTTTCCAAGGGTCAGATCCCCGACCATGTTTCCCAAGGCTGTCCCCAGGGCCCCGGCCAGGGCGGAGGCCCCGCCTCCGCCGGGGACCGGTTTTTTGGTGGAGAGAACGTCTACAAATAATTCGCAGCTTAATTGTGTGAAATCCGTCATAGCGGTAGCGGCTCCTTTCCTATTCGACAGCAACCGTGCTGCCCTTCATACCCGGCGTCACAATAATCTTTTTCCGGATATGTTCCTTTAAGCTTTCCACATGGGAGATAACGCCGACGGTCCTGCCTTTGCCGTCCCCCGCCAGCGCCGTAAGCACCGAGACGGCCCGTTCCAGCGTCACTGGATCCAGGGCGCCGAATCCTTCGTCTATAAAGATGGCGTCCATTGAAACGCCCCCGGAGAACATCCCGGCTACATCCGCCAGCCCCAGGGCCAGGGCCAGGGCTGCCTGGAAGGACTCCCCGCCGGAAAGGGTGCTGACATGCCGTTCCTTGCCGGTATGGGCGTCGTAGACTGTCAAATCCAGTCCGGAGGCCCGGCCGTGCTTTTCCACATCGTCGGAGCGGGAGAGGGAGTACCGCCCCTCCGTCATCCCCATTAGCCTCAGATTTGCCATTTTGACAACGCTTTCAAAATAAGAGGCCAGCACAAACCGCTCAAAGGAGAGCTTTTGGGCGTTGTTCCCGCTGGTAATGCGGGCCAGCTCGCCCAGATCCCCATAATCGGCCTGGAGCTTTTTTTGCTCCTCCTCTGCCCTAGCAATCTGATCCAGGAGGCTGGTATTCAGCTTTTGCCGGGATTGGCAGTCTGCCCGTTGGCGCTCCAGCTCCCCGATCCTCTGGTCCAGTTCCTGAGCCGCTTTCCGCAGGGCGGCGGCGTCCACCCGTTCTCTCCCCTGCAGCTGCGCCTCCAGCGCCTCGACCCGGCCAGCGGTGGAATTCAGGTCCTTCTGATACTGCTCAAGGTCCTTTGCCAGCCGCTCCATCCTTTGGGCGGAGAGCTGGGCTGACTCATCCCGGAAGGCGTTTTCGTCAGGATAGCCGTGCTTTTTCAGAAGTTGGTGGAAGCTCTTCCGAAGGGCTTCCGCCTGCTCCTGGGCCAGCTGGAACCTTTCCCGGCTGTTTCCAGCGATTTTATCCGCCGACTGAACCTGCTGTGTCAGTCTTTCATGCTGGATGCGGGCGTCCTGTATCTGCCTGGAGAGCAGCTGATTCTGTTCCCGCATCTGTTTCAGACTCTGCTGGAGCTGCCGGGAGGACAGCGGCTGTCCGGCCAGCTCTTGGGTGATCCGGGCCAGCTGTTCCCTCTGTTCTGCTTGGGATTGGGCAAGCTGCTCTTGTTTGGCGGAAATTCCCTGGAGCAGCCGGTTGACCTCTTCCCGGCCGGAATAGCGGGGATCGGCCAGGAGCTTTTCAGCTCCAAGCTCCAAAAGCCGGGCCTCCTGGGGTTCCCGGGAGAGGCGGGCATTTTTCTGCCTTTTTGTAATTTCACTGGATACCTGGGAGAGAAAGTCCTCTGTCAGCCCCTTCCGTTCCAGAGGTAAGGCCAGGGACAGGGCTTCCCCATAGCGCAGGCCAAAATCCGAAAGCAGGGAGGAGAGCCTCTGGGCCTCCTCTTGCCCCAAGGCCATGGTATTGTTCATCTGCCTTTCCAGTTCCTTGACCCGCTCCTGGGAAGGGACCTCTCCGGAACTGCGCGCCGGATTGGGGTGGGTAAGGGAGCCACAGACCGGGCAGGGAAGACCTTCCCTCAGGGTTTCCGCCATAAAGGAAGCCTGTCCATCCAGAAAGGCGTTTTGGGCGGCAGAAAACTGACGCCTCTGTTCCCGGTACTGTACCGTCAGCTTTAAAACCCTCTGCTGTTGAGCGATGGTCTGCTTCCAAAGGGCCGCTCCCTCTCCAAGCTCTTTTTCCCGCTGCAGATATTCCGCCCTGCGGGAAAGGAGCGTTAAGACCTCTGTCTGCCGCGCGGCCCTTTCCAGCTCAGCGGAGGCGGCAGAAAAGGCCTTTTCCGCCGCCTCCCGGCGGAGCGCGGAGGCAAGCTGTTCTTCCGCCGCTGCGGCGGACCGGCCCAGGCGTTCCTGCTCCTTCTGCCAAAGGGGAAGTTGATCCAGTTTGGGCAGGAAGTCCGAAAGGGCCTGTTGAACGGCGGACCGCTCTCGTTCTGCCTGGTCAAGTTGTTTTCTGGCTTGGGAAAGAGCCTCTGTTCCTTGGGAAAGGGACCTTCCGGCAGCGCGAAGGTCCGACGTGGCGCGGTAGCGGTTGAGTTCGTGGGAAAGGGCTTCCATCTCAGCCCTCCGTTTGTGAAGGGCCTCCAAGGCCTTTTGCTCTCTTTCCAGCGTATCCAGCTGCCGGTTGAGAGCTTCCCCTTCCTCCGGGCGGACTTTGTCACGCTGGGCTCGAAGTGCCTCCGCCTGTTTTGCCATTTCGGTCAGGGCCTTCCCGTCAATGTGGTTCTGCTCCCGAAGCTGCTTTGCGATTGGGACCCCTTCCAGTCGGTTGGGAAGCTGGGCGGCGCGAAAGAGCTGATCCAGAGCAGCAGACAGCTCCCTGGATTGCTGCTCCAGGAGCTTTGCTTGCCGCTCCAGCTGGTTGGCAATGGCATTGTATTGCCCAGTATTGAACAGATGGCGGAATATTTCCTGTTTTTCCTTGCTGCTGGCGTCCAGCAGGCGGCGGAATTCCCCTTGGGCCAGCATGACGGTCTGCTTAAACTGCGTCCGGTCCAGCCCCAGCAGCTGGATCAGCTCCCCGTCCACGCTGCGCACCCCGGTGACAATTTTCCCATCCGGTAGGGTCAATTCCGCCTTTTCGGCGATGAAGACGTCCTTTCCCTGGCGCCCCTGCCGGGTCTGGGCGGGACGGCGGAGCACCCGGTATTTTTCCCCGCGGAGGAGAAAGGCGTAGTCAACCTGGCAGACCGCTTCCGGCGGGGCATATTGACTGCGCAGGCCCAAATTATCCCGCTGGTCGCTTCCGGCGGCCCCGTACAGGGCAAAGGAAATGGCGTCAAAGATGGAGCTTTTCCCCGCCCCCGTGGGGCCGCTGATGAGGAAGATTCCCCCGGCGTTGAGCTCGGAAAAGTCAAGGGTTTGGGTTCCAGCGTAGGGGCCAAAGGCGGTCATGGTCAAAAGGAGCGGCTTCAATGTTTCAATTCCTCCTCCAGTGCGGCACGGACCGCTTCCCGAACCAGCTCCTCCCGCTGGCCGGAAAGCGGTTCACTCCGCACCTGCTGATAGAACCGTTCAAATAGTTCAAAGGGGGTGAGCCTTCCGATCTGCTCCACCTCCTGAAAAGCCCGGGACAGGGAAGCGGAGGCAATGTCCTGTTCTCTGGCGGCAAAGCGGACGCCTAGGATATGGGGGAATTTTTCCCGCAGAGTGGACATGGCGTCCAGCACGCCGCCTTCGTCGGTCAGAGTCACGGAGATGTAATCCTCCGACGCCTCGTTGTCCGCCATCAGTCCTTCCAGCGTCCCCTGAATGGCCCGCAGATCCCTCCTGGGGGGCGGGTTCAGGGGCGTGTACGATACATCATTCCCCTTCCCCCCCAGCTCCACAAGGGTGAAGCCTTTTTTCTGGCGGGCCTCGGAGGGGGAATATTTCAGAAGGGAGCCGCTGTAGCGCATATGGGGGGCGCCGGCGGCCTGGGGAGCGTGGAGATGCCCCAAAGCCACGTAGTCAAACAGGCTGGCGGCAGGGGATAAATTCATCAGGTCGCTCTGGCCAATGGTAATTTCCGAATCAGAAAAGACGGAGCTCTCCTGGGCCTTTTCCGGCGAGACAGCCTGATAAAAGCCATGGGCCACAAGGACATTCCGGCGCAGAGGGTCGATCCGCGGAAGGTTATGGGATAGGATCGCCTGGAACGCCTGGTCAAAGGTGCGGATCTCCTCTTTGGGGAACCAGCCCCGCACCTCCTCTGGGGTGAAATAAGGCAGGAGGTAAAAATCCACCTCCCCCAAGGCGTCCTGCAGGGTGACCCGGCGGATCTCCTTGGAGGCCTTTCCCTCCACATAAAGCCCTGCGCCGGAAAAGAGCCGGCTGCCAAAGGAGAGCCGTTCCGGGCTATCGTGGTTCCCGGCAATGGCTAGGACTGGAATCCCCATCTTCTGGGTCAGGCTGTAAAACAGCTCGTCCAGCAGGGAGACCGCCTGGGCGGGGGGAACGGAGCGATCATAGAGATCTCCGGCAATTACCACCGCGTCCGCTTGATGGTCCTTTATGGCTTCGGCCAGCTGGGCAAGGCGGGCGGACTGATCCTCGAAAAGCGAATACTCGCTCAGGGCACGTCCCAAGTGCCAGTCCGCTGTGTGGAGAAATTTCATAGCCGTTATTCTCCTATTTCCCCTTTGTGCTCTGCCAGAAACTGGCGGTAATCCTCCAGATTGCGCCGGAGCAGGGCGGGAGTATCCAGCTGATAGGGGCAGCGGCTGGTGCAGTGCCCGCAGTGGAGGCAGCTTTCAATCCGTTCCATTTTCTCCTGCCAATCCGGCTGGAGGAACCTTTGATACGGGGAACGGCGGAGCAAAAATTCCATCCGCGCCGACTGGGGGATTTCGATTCCCTGGGGACAAGGCATACAATATCCGCAGGCCCGGCAGAAGTTTCCTGCCAGGTCAATTCTGTCCTTCGCAATGGCGGCCTTCATCTGTTCATCCATGACAGGGGGATTTTTCTCCAGCTCCAGGAATTCCTCCAGCTCGCCCATCTTCTGAATGCCGTAGATGGGGACGGCGTTTTCGTATTCCCGCAGATGGGTAAAGGTCAGGCGGGCGTCGGTGATCAGGCCCCCGGAAAGGGCCTTCATGCAGATAAAGCCCACGTCGTTTTGGGCGCAGGTCTTTACCAAATTGACATCGCCTTCCGAGGCAAGGTAGTTGAAGGGGAACTGGACGGTATCAAATTTTCCCGATTCCGCCGCCCTTTGGGCAAGGGCTAACTGATGATTGGTGATGCCGATAAAACGGGTATAGCCCCTCTTTTGGGCTTCCAGGAGGCCGGCGTACATTCCGTCTGGATCGTCGTAATCTGGGTACACGCCAGGGTTATGAAGCTGGAGGATATCCACATGGTCGGTTTTCAGGAGTTTTAGGCTGGTCTGGATGTCGGCAAGGACCTGTTCCTTGTTTTTGCCCGGAGTTTTGGTGGCAATATAGATCTCGTCCCGCACATCGGAGAGGGCGTATCCCAGCTTTTCCTCGCTGTCCGTATAGGAACGGGCGGTATCGAAGAAATTGATGCCCGCCTCATATGCCCGGCGGAGGACTGCCTTGGCGTCCTCAAAGGGGATCCGCTGAATGGGGAGCGCGCCGAAGGCGGTCTTGGTGACCATCAGTCCAGTGCGGCCTAAACGTACTTTTTTCATATTGATTCCGTCCTTTCGTGGTTGAAGGGTGTTGGGCGTTGAATGGGATAAAGCTTCTCCCTTTATTATAGAGAAAGATAGGCTTATGCGCAAGACCAAAGCAAAAGATGCCATAGCTGCGGTTAATCAGTACAAAAAAACTGACACAGACAAGTGCTTTTTTGGGATAGTTATAAAAATGGATGGACTGAGTTTGTGATACGCAGGTATTTATTTATAAAAAATTAACATTTTTCATCTTTTTACGAGAAATAAAATTTAGATACTTTATCTATTGAAGATAGAAAAAAACGGGTATATTATATAGGAAGTTGCGTCTGCGCCCTGGAATGCCCGGGCCGCAGACTGAAAATATTTATTTTTCGCCGCTTTTTTGCGGCTCTGTACGCCAATACGGAGGAGACGACATGGATACCATTATACGGGAATTGATTTCC
The DNA here is from genome assembly GCA_949737515.1 of uncultured Oscillospiraceae bacterium. Lineage (GTDB taxonomy): Bacteria > Bacillota > Clostridia > Oscillospirales > Ruminococcaceae > UBA1405. The sequence goes on from CATJCP010000096.1 coordinate 22,557, forward strand.
TATGACCAGCAGGCCAGGGATATCCTGCGGGAAGCCGCCCAGGCCAAAGAAAAGGCGGAAAAGGAACTGCCCATAGAGGAAGAAAAGCTGTATCGCGACTTTCTGCAGCGGGCCAAGGAGCGGACCAACCGCATTCAGGAACAGATGGAGGGGAGCCACCGGGACGGCATTGCCAAAATGGAGGGGATATACCGGCAGGAATCAGAACGGCTGGAGGAGATGTACCGGAAAAACCGGGAACAGTGGGAACAGGAACTGTTTGACCGGTGTGTGGCAGTGGAATGACGCTGGAAAGGAAGTGAGGGAGAGGGATGCTGTCCAATTTCTCAGAGACGGCGATTTTGACCAAAATACGGGCTATGTATGGGCAGCGGCTCACCTCGGAGGATTACACGGAGCTGCTGCACAAACAGACGGTGGGAGACGTGGCTGCATATCTGAAAAACGAAACCCATTACCGGGACGTTCTGGGGAAGGTTCAGGAAAACCAGATCCACCGGATGTGGCTGGAACAGCTGATACAGATGGAGATATACCGCCAGTATCAGCGGATTCTGAGCTTCCACAAGGGCAGCGGGGATTTTTATTCCTATATCCTGCGGGATATTGAGATTAAGATATTGATCCAAGCCATTGGACTGTACTATGCCGGCAATGAGGTGAGCCAGGCGGCGGTGGCCTCTTTGCCCACCTATCTGGAAAAACGCCTCTCCTTTGACCTGATCAGTCTGGCCAAGGCAGGGGATTTTGGGGAGATGCTCAAGGTGCTGTCCCGGACGGACTATGAAAGGATTCTCCGGCCCTTCCTCCCGCAAGGGGGCGGCCGGCCTGACCTTATGGCCTGCGAAAATGCCCTGAAAACCTTTTATTTTGACGATCTGTTCAGGAGGATTGACAGGAACTTTCGGGGGACAGTGAAAAAGGACCTTTACACCATTTTCCTAACCCATCTGGAACTGCTCAATGTCACCACTGTCCTGCGGATGAAGCGGTTCAGCCATTATGCGCCAAAGGAGATACAGGGACAGCTTCTTCCTGCCCGCAGCCGTCTGAGCGGGAAGCTTTGGCGGCAGATGGCGGACGCCCCAGGAACCGAAGAGGTTATGAGGCTTCTCTCCTCGTCCAGCTATTCCAAATATATGGACGGCAAGGAGTTTACTTATATTGAGTATACTGTAAATTCTATACGGTACCATCTGAGCAGAAGGTTTATCAGCTTTACCACCGGAGCGCCCACAGGATTTGCCTCTTTTATGGTGCTCAGCGATATTGAACGGGAAAATATCACCAATATCATAGAAGGGATCCGGTATGGAGTTTCCCCGGAGGAAATTGAAAAGTTACTCATCCGATAAACGGATTTTATTTTTGATATCATTTATTTAGAAGGGTGGCGATAGGCTTGTCAATTACCAAAATGCGGCTGGCAAGCATTACCGGCAGCATGGAACGGCTGGACAGCGTTCTGCTCCGCCTGTCCGTTCATGAGGACTTTCACCAGGAGCAGGCCCCTTTTTCCGAGGGACAGGGCCGGGGATTTGTAAAGATCAGCGGGGAAAATCCCTATACCGAACTCCTCTCCCAGGCCACACAGGTGGGGATGGCGATGGGATACCCATTGGGCCAGAAACCAGCGGCTTCCCTTTCCGAAGAGTCGTTTTCCAATGAGGAGACTCAAAAATATCTGAACCATATCCTCAGCCGTTATAACCGATTGAAAGGGCAGGAGCGGATCCTCTCCTCCCGTATGGAGCTGCATCAGAATATCCTCTCCCAGTTGGACCACATTGAAGGGCTGGAGGGCAGTATCGACGACCTGGCCAGCACCGAATACCTGAGCATCCGCATGGGCAGGCTCCCGGCGGACAACCTATCCAAGCTGGCTTATTATCAGGACCGGGATTTTGTCTTTGCGACTTTTGACTTTGATGGCAAGTACTATTGGGGCGCCTATTTTACGGTGGACGACCTGGCGCCGGAAATCGACGATATCTTCTCTTCCCTTTTCTTCGAACCTATGTTGGTATCCGACGAGGTTCACGGTGTGCCGGAGGAGGCCAGGAAGAGGTTTCTCAACCAGCTGGAGGATGAAAAACACAGTATGGAGCTGGTGACCAAGCGAATCAGCACCCTGGTGGAGGATAACCGTCAGGAATTTCTGAACCGCTACCAGCGGCTGAAATTTTTGCAGGAAACCTATGAGCTCCGCCGGTATGTCTATCAGCTTAATAACACCTTTTACATCCTGGGCTTTGTTCCGGAGGAGCGGGAAAAGGCGTTTGCAGCTGATTTTGAGGATATCCAAGATGTGAAGGTTTCCATGCGCCCCGCTGACAGCGACAAGCGTCTGACCGCGCCCACTAAGCTGAAAAACAACTGGCTGGTCCGCCCCTTTGAGATGTTTGTGGATATGTATGGGGTTCCCTCCTACACTGATATTGACCCGACCCCCTTTGTGGCTGTCACCTATGCGCTGCTGTTTGGGGTGATGTTTGGGGACGTGGGCCAGGGGCTGGTGATCTCCCTTGTGGGCTTTTTGATGTGGAAGTGGAAGAAAATGGCCCTGGGACCCATTTTGGAGCGCATAGGGATTGTGTCCGCTTTTTTTGGACTGCTTTACGGCTCGGTCTTTGGGTTTGAACATCTGCTGGACCCCATGTATCATGCCCTGGGCTTTGAGGAAAAGCCCATAGAGGTCATGGCCAACTCAACGACAAACCTGATCCTGATGTCCGCCGTTGGAATCGGCGCTGTGCTGATTGTGGTCTGCATTGTCATGAATGTCTGCCTTGGGCTGAAACAGAAGAATTGGGAGCGGGCGCTTCTTTCCCAAAACGGCATTGCCGGGCTGATTTTCTACGGGTATGTTTTGGCCGCCGCCTGCGGAAAGCTGTTTTTAGGCTTTGATATTCTCAATCCCCTTTGTATCGTCCTGTTTATTGTGCTCCCCATTCTGGTTATCTTCCTGAAAGAGCCCTTGGAGAAGCTGATACATGGGCAGAAGGAACTGAAGCCAGAGGGCGGAATCGGCGGATATATCATTGAAAGCTTTTTTGAACTGTTTGAAGTGGTGCTGAGCTTTGTCACCAACACGATGTCCTTCCTGCGGGTAGGTGGATTTATCCTCAGCCATGCCGGAATGATGGCGGTGGTGTTTACCCTTTCCGATATGGTCGGTTCAGGCGCAAGCCCAGTGGTTATTATCATCGGCAACCTATTTGTTATGGCGATGGAGGGGCTTATCGTGGGAATTCAGGCCCTGCGCCTGGAATTCTACGAGATTTTCAGCCGTTTCTATGAGGGGAGCGGAAAGCCCTTTGTGCCGATCTCCCAATCTGTCCAGACTTCGCAGCAGGGTTGAGTTTTCCCTGACATGTTACACATTATGATCAATAAAAATGGAGGTCGTTTTTTATGTCTACTTTTGTGATGTTTCTCATCCCTCTGGCCGCAGTTGCCCTTTTGATGGCTCCCTTGATCCCCGTTTATACCGGCGTAACCACTGGGAAAAAGGCCCGCCATGCTGTTATCTTTAACCTATGCGCCTTTTTTGGCGTCTGCCTGATGGCTGTGGTTCTGCCGCTGTCCGGTTTTGTCAGCGCTGCTGATGCGTCATCTGCCGCCGCCGCTGCCTCCACCGCTTCCGGGTTGGGGTATATTGCCGCCGCCCTGGTTACTGGGATGTCTGCCATTGGCGCAGGTATTGCTGTTGCCGCTGCTGCTCCGGCAGCCATCGGCGCTTTTTCGGAGGACGCCAAGAACTTTGGTAAAGCCCTGATCTTTGTGGCTCTGGGCGAAGGTGTGGCGCTGTATGGTCTGCTGATCTCTATTTTGATCCTCAATAAGATTTAAACGGATACAGGCCGCCGTACCAACTGCAGGGGAGGCTGACAGGATATGAAGTTCTTTTTAATCAGCGACAACCGCGATACCCAGATGGGGATGCGGCTGGCGGGGATCGAAGGGGTGGTGGTTCATACCGCCGGGGAGGTTTCAGAGCAGCTGGACCTGGCAAAGGCGGATCCGGAGATCGGCGTGGTGCTGATCACCCGGAAACTGATCGACCTATGTACCCAGAAGGTTTACGATATCAAGCTCAATGAACGCCGCCCCCTGATTGTAGAAGTCCCTGACCGCCATGGGGCGGGCAATGTGGGGGATTCCATCGAAAAATACGTGAGCGAGGCAATCGGAATCAAGCTGTAATGCGATTCGCCGGCTGTGCGCATCCGAGAGGTGAAACAATATGCCCGTTTTCAACGGAGAGAAGCTCCCTGTACTGAGGCGGCGAATGCTGGAAAAGGCAGAGGCCCAAAGCAAGGCAATGAAGCTGCAAACCGAACAGCTTCGGGCCCAGCGGCTGGAAAAGGCCAAAAGCCAGGCCCTTCAGGACGCCTACCAGTTCATTCGCGCCCAACAGGGGGATATGAACATTCAGGCCACTGCTGCGATCTCCCAAAGTGGGATGGAGATGCGAAAAAGGCTCATTTCCCAGCGGGACGAATGTTCGGAGAAGCTCTTTCAGGCTGTTCGGGAGAGGCTGGAAGCCTTTGTCCTGTCTGGGGAGAGCTATGAGAAATACCTGAAAGCTTCATTTGCCAAGGCCGTCCAGGACGAATGGCCTCTGGCAAAGGAGGCTGTCGTCCATGTGTGTCCCCAGGACATGAAGTATCAGGAACTGTTCCAGACATCCGCGCCCATACCCTGCCGCGTGGAAGCGGATGAAAGGATACAGATTGGCGGATTTATTTTGGAGGATCCGGTCAACGGCCTGCTGTTGGACGAGACGCTGGAGGAAAAGCTTGGCCGGCAGAAGGAATGGTTTTACCGCAACTCAGGGTTTACGGTAGAGGCGCAGTTCTAGGATATGAATCATTCGCCGGGGAATACCGGCGCCCAGCCTGTAAACAAACCCTGTCAATAGGAGTGATCAATTTGAACAAGGGCAATGTCATCTACTCTATCAACGGCCCGGTGGTAACGGTGAGAAACGCGTCCGGCTTTTCCATGATGGAAATGGTGTATGTTGGCGCGAAAAAGCTGATAGGGGAGGTCATCTCCATATCCAACGAGGTCACCACCATACAGGTGTATGAGGTGACAACCGGCCTGAAGCCAGGAGAGACGGTGGAAGGCACCGGGGCGCCTCTTTGCGCCAACCTGGGGCCAGGGATCCTGCGGAACATATTTGACGGCATTGAAAGGCCGCTGAAGGATATTGAAAAGGCGTCGGGACACTTTATTGCAGAGGGGAGCAGCGCGCCTTCCCTGGACCAGGAAAAAAAGTGGGACGTTACCCTGAAAGTAAAGCCCAGCGATTCCGTTTCAGGGGGGATGGTCTATGCCTCCTGCCCTGAAACCCCGGCGGTGGAGCACCGCTGTCTGGTCCCTCCCGCCCTTTCCGGAACCATTACCTGGACTGCCCCCAATGGGGAATATACTGTCCAGGATGTTATCGCAAAGGTACGGGACAAGAAAGGCGTGGAGCACCAGCTGACCCTCTGCCAACGCTGGCCGATCCGTTCTCCCCGGCCTGTCAGCCGCCGTCTGCCCATTTCCCGCCCTTTGATCACTGGTCAGCGGGTACTGGATACGCTGTTTCCCATCGCCAAGGGCGGAACTGCTGCTGTTCCCGGCGGCTTCGGCACCGGGAAAACCATGACCCAGCATCAGATCGCCAAATGGTGCGACGCGGATATCATTGTCTATGTGGGCTGCGGTGAACGGGGCAATGAGATGACCCAGGTGCTGGACGAATTCTCCGAGCTGATCGACCCCCGCACCCAGCGCCCCCTTACCGACAGAACTGTCCTGATTGCAAATACCTCTAATATGCCGGTGGCCGCCCGTGAGGCGTCTATTTACACAGGGGTGACCCTGGCGGAGTATTACCGGGATATGGGCTACCATGTGGCGGTTATGGCGGATTCCACCTCTCGGTGGGCGGAGGCCCTGCGGGAGATATCCGGCCGCCTGGAGGAGATGCCCGCTGAGGAGGGGTTTCCGGCTTACCTTCCCTCCCGTATCTCCCAGTTCTATGAACGGGCCGGATATATGGAGACCAAATGCGGTGCAGAGGGATCAGTTTCTATTATCGGCGCGGTTTCCCCCCAAGGGGCGGATTTTTCGGAGCCGGTTACACAGAACACCAAACGCTTTGTCCGGTGCTTTTGGGCGCTGGATAAATCCCTGGCATATGCCAGGCACTATGCGGCCATTAACTGGAACCTGAGCTACAGCGAATACCTTGACGACCTTGCCGCCTGGTATAATCGCGAGGTTGATCCCAAGTTTATGGACTGCCGCCGCCAGATCACCTCTCTTCTGGGAGAGGAAAATAAGCTGATGGAGATTGTCAAGCTCATAGGCGCGGACGTGCTCCCGGATTATCAGAAGCTGATCCTGGAGGTCGCCAAGGTGATCCGGGTTGGTTTCCTTCAGCAGAACGCCTTCCATAAGGACGACACCTATGTCCCTATGATAAAGCAGTTTAAAATGATGGAGGTCATTCTTTACCTCTACAAAAAGGCAAAAAATCTCGTGGACTTTGGCGTCCCGGTAAACTTTATCCGGGAAACCGGGCTGTTCGACAGCTTGATTAAGATTAAATATGAAGTGCCGAACGACCATTTGGAACAGTTTGACGGGTATTTCCAGGAAATCGACAGAAAGCTGGAGGCTCTTTCCAAGCCAGAGAGCACTCCGGCAGCTATGGAATAGGGGGAATGGTAGGATGGCTAACCTGCAGTATAAGGGATTGAGCGAGATCAATGGCCCCCTGATTGCCTTGGACCATGTTTCCGGAGTTTCCTATGAGGAAATGGTCGAGATCGCCCTGGAGGACGGAAGCCGCCGTTATGGGCGCGTTGTCCAGATTGAGGGGGATAAGGCCATTGTTCAGGTTTTTGAGGGTACCTCCGGGATGTCCCTGGACAACACCCGCACCCGGTTTACCGGCCGCCCGATGGAGATCCCCCTTTCCCCGGAGCTGCTGGGGAGGGTCTTTAACGGGGCGGGCCGCCCCATCGACGGTATGGGGGAAGTATATGCCAAGCAGTACGGAGACGTCAATGGACGGCCTTTAAATCCTGTTTCCCGAACCTATCCCCGCAACTACATCAACACCGGCATTTCCACCATCGATTGTATGACGACATTGATCCGTGGGCAGAAGCTTCCCATCTTTTCCGGGTCCGGCATGTCCCATAACAAGCTGGCGGTGCAGATTGTACGCCAGGCCCAGATCACTGGGGAGGACAACGCCAGCTTCTGCGTCATCTTTGCCGCCATGGGCGTGACCAACGACGTGGCCGACTATTTCCGCCGTTCCTTTGAGGAATCCGGCGTTATGTCCAAGGTTGTGATGTTCCTCAACCTCTCCAACGATCCCATTATTGAGCGCATTCTCACCCCCAAATGCGCCCTGACCGCCGCCGAGTACCTTGCCTTTGAACACGGGATGCACGTTTTGGTGATCTTGACCGACATCACCTCTTATTGTGAGGCTCTGCGCGAATTCAGCTCGTCAAAAGGTGAGATCCCCGGCAGAAAGGGATATCCCGGCTACCTCTACTCTGACCTGGCCTCCCTTTACGAAAGGGCCGGTATTGTGGCGGGCAGGAAGGGTTCCGTGACGCAGATTCCCATCCTCACCATGCCCAACGACGACATCACCCACCCGGTCCCGGACCTGACGGGATACATCACCGAGGGGCAGATCGTCCTTGACCGTTCCCTGGAACAAAGCGGATGCTATCCTCCTATCGGCGTGCTGCCCTCCCTTTCCCGTTTGATGAAGGACGGCATTGGCGCAGGATTTACCAGGGACGACCATTCGGCGGTTTCCAACCAGCTCTTTGCGTCCTACGCCAAGGTGCAGGACGCCCGCGCCCTGGCCTCTGTCATCGGCGAGGAGGAGCTCTCTAAGGTAGACCAGATGTATATGGAGTTCGGCAGGATGTTTGAGAAATTCTTCGTATCCCAGGGAGCGGATGAAAACCGGACCATCGAACAGACCCTGGACCTGGGCTGGAAGCTGCTTTCGCTGCTGCCAATAGAGGAGCTGGACCGAGTGGACAACGAGATTCTGAAGAAGCATTATGTGGAAAACGCCGCCCAGGAATTCCAAGAAGGCAGGTCCTGACCTTTCGGCAGACTGTGCACAATATAGAGTTTAGGGATTAGTTAGGAGGCGGCCTTATGGCAGACCAGATTTTTCCAACCAAGGGAAACCTGATGGCGGCAAAGAAATCCCTGGAATTCTCCAGGATGGGCTATGACCTGATGGACCGGAAGCGGAACATCCTGATCCGGGAAATGATGCTGCTCATTGACAAAACAAAGGCCCTGCGGGAGGAGATTGACCAGACCTTCCGAAAGGCGTACCTTGCCCTTCAGGCCGCTAATATATCGCTGGGGGTCATCGACGAGATGGCCAATGCCGTCCCCATAGAGACAGGGGTATCTCTGACCTATCGCAGCGTTATGGGGGCGGAAATCCCCCAGGTGCGACTGAAGGAGAAGCCGGAGGAGATGTACTACAGCCTGTATGGAACCAACTCCACATTGGACGAGGCCTATTTCTGCTTTGAAAAGGTAAAGAAGCTCACAGTTGTTCTGGCAGAGGTAGAGAACAGCGCTTACCGGCTGGCCAACGCCATTCGCAAGACCCAGAGAAGGGCCAATGCCCTGAAAAACATCATTATTCCCAACTTTGAATTTACCGTCAAGTTTATCACCGAGGCCCTGGAGGAAAAGGAGAGGGAGGAATTCTCCCGCCTGAAAGTGATCAAGGCGAACAAGTGGAAGGAATAAGGCGCTGGGCACCCCTACTCTGATGAAGAGCGGGGGTGCTTATTTAACGTAGGAGATAGTTTTATACAGGCCATTAGTTAATGAGAGTAGTTGACGAATAGTATTATATATGATATCATATTATAGAATGGAGTGGGTTCAATGGAATTACTGTTAAAAAAACAGCCACAGAAGTATCTTGCAAGTGTGGATGAGCGAACCCGCCAAAAGCTGTGGAGGGCTTTAGATGAAATTAAAATGCTGGATGGAGATATTGACAGGTTAGAAGGATATAAAAACCGTTATCGTTATAAAATAGATCACTACCGGATTATTTTTGACTGGGTAAAAAATGAAATTGTAATTGTAGTGGTAGAGATCAATACCAGAACCAATATAAAATATCGAAGGAGATAGAGAATTATGCGAAAAGAAGTCTCTCTTGAGGAAGTAGAGCGCCGGAGAGCTGAAATTGATGCCAGGGGTTCGGTAAAATTGACGGCAGAAGAAGCTTTAAGCCTGGCTGAAGCAGAGGCGATGGACGATGGAACAGCCATTAGGTTGGAAGAATTTAAGGACAGCTTGGAGGACTACAGCGGTAAGCTGGTTCTGCGGATTCCCCGCAGCCTCCATAAGGAGCTGAAGGAAGAGGCCAAGGCTGAGGGAGTGAGCCTCAATCAATATATGCTTTATAAGCTTGCAAGGTAATATTCTGGAGATAACAAGGCCCCGTTCTTTGCAAAGCGGGGCCTTGTTATCTATTCTGAGGAAATTTCCGGCGGTTTATCGGGCCAGAAACATGAGCTTTTCGCTGAAATCTATCTGGAAGAGGGTGTCCACGGAGTAGGAGAACAGGACCTGGTCAAAGTGCTTGATCCCCAGCCGCTCCAGGTCGTCAAGGTCCGCCAGCTCCAGGTCTACAATGTATATCTCGTTGTAGTGGGCCGCCAAAAAGGGGATATACGCCTTTACCGTCTCATCCCCGAAGACCAGCAGGCGCTCCTTATAGGGGCTGTCGACACGGATGGAGATGACCGGGGCCCTTCCCCCCAGCACCACGTCAGTGATCTCCTTGGCAGGGTCCTTAGCGGTCTCCGGCAGGATGATGTCGTTGTACCGGCGGGTCAGGCCGTTGGCCTCGTAGCGGGTTAGCCGGTAGTCCCGCCGGAACAGGGACATCCGGTAATAGCTGTAAATATCCGGCTGTACGTCAGGATAGGGCAAACGCTGGTACAGAGAGCCATAATAGCTGTGGTCCAGATAAATCTGCTCAAACTGCGCCAGGGAGCGGGTCCGCAGGGAAAATTTATCCCCCAGAGCCAAATAAAGGTAGTATCCCCCCAGTCCGGTCAGTTCCGGCATCGTGCGATAGTAGATGTATTCATCCATAGAGGCGAAGAGGGCCGAATAAGCGTCGACGGAGGTGATGACGCCCGACACATTGCGGTATACGCTGTCGATGTAATTTTTTTGGTTGAAAAGGGGGGCGTTTTGCGGAATGTCGTTCTGTTTGATGGCGCAGGCGGTGGGAACCACCATCAGGTAGGTGGGGATATAATAGCGGTAGACAAATTCCAGCATTCCATTGGCGTTGTTGGCGGTTATTTCCGACTGAGGGTCTGGTTCCAGGATGTTTTCGTAGATGGCGTCCTTGGTCAGGAAGAGGTTGTCCTGTATTGTCTGACCGGAAAAGCGCTTTAATTTTACCTGAATCTGCGCCAGGTGTTCCAGCATTTTGTCTTGGCCCAGAACCCATCGGATCTTCTCCTCCGGGGAGGTAGAGGCCGCTCCAAGGGGGCCGGGATTGACTTCGGCCTCCCTCTGGAAGGGCAGGAGAGCGTTTATCAGCTCCGGATTATGGCCAACCAAATAAACCGGGATCGCCAGAAGCATCGCCAGGGAGAGGAGATTGATCAGATACAGAAGGTATTTTTTCAACATAGCCGAACCTCCTTTCTTAAATTCTGGGATTCATATCACAGCATCAGCACCACCGAATAGAAGAAAAGAACGCCGGTCACAAGCAGCGCCGCAGTCCGCAGGGCCAGAACGGAGGTGACCGGAGAGGCGCCGGCCTCCCGCTTCCCGGAGCTGGCGGAGAGCAGCCGGCGGAAGGCCCGCATCAGCGGCGCGGAGAAGAGTACCGCCGCCGCCAAGGGAAGCCAGTAGCTGCTGATGGTATAGCTGATGGTTATGCCTCCCAGAGGCACGCCTATTCCCATCAAGGCCTTGAGATACCCTAGGAATTCTGTCCTGCTGCCGCAGGTGAGGAGCAGAAAGGAGGGGAGCAGCACCGCCAGAGTGAAGAGGCGACGGAAAAACACCGGTATTTTCTGGAGATACTTGGAGAGGAGGCATTCCTCCCACACGATCATGATTCCCAGAAACAACCCCCACAAAATCCCGTTCCAATTGGCGGAATACCACATTCCAACCAGAATGGAGGAGACCAGCAGATGAAAGACCTGGGTGGCGAAGCCGCTGGTATCCGCCGAGAGCTGAATGGTTACATACCGGCGGACAAAGGCAGTAATACTCCCGTTAAAGCGCTTTAAAAATGATGACACGCTTTCCGACACCAGGGGATAGTCGTAACCGGATCCATACCGGAAGCCAAACAGGACGCCCAGTCCCTCCGCCATATCTCCCCAGGAGGAAAGCCCGTAGTAATAGCACATTGCGGTACAGCCTGCTGTCATCCAGGCAGATGCCAAAGACAGCTGCTCCATGGGGATCCGGTACAGCGCCGCAGTGACCTCCCGCAGCCCTTCCATAATCAGCGCCTGCTTGGCAAACCCCAGGATGAACAGGGAGAACCCCCGCGCCGCCTGGTCTAGGTTGAAGGATACGTCTTTCAGCTGGGACAGATAGGAGTTGTACTCCAGCATAGGCCCGGTGTGTATCTTGGGAAACAGGATACAGTAGAGGGAAAAGCGGACGTAGTTTTTTTCGTATACCGCGTCTCCCTTGTAAACGTCAATGAGATACCCCATGGCAGAAAACAGATAGATATACAGGCCCATGGGAACGATGTTTGCCGTCACCTCGTACCCAGAACCGGCTATGACGGCGATCCCCAGGCTTTTGGCCAGGCCCACTGCCAGAACCATGCGGCGGCGGTTGTTGTTGTCGTCAAAGAGCTGCATAAGGCGGGAAAGGATGTAGTCAATGGTCACCGAGGCCAGCATAAAGCTGAAATAGAACAGCCCCATCTGCCCGTAAAAGAGCAGCGAGAGGAAATAAAGGGAAAACATCTTCCACCTTTTGGGCGTTATGGCGAAGAGAAGCGTGCCGAAGGGGAGAAACAGAAATATAAACCACAGACTGACAAAGCTCATTTTTTCCCTCCCCCCCCGTTTCCATGGATTTCATGGATCAGTTCTTCGTATTCCCGCCGGGTTATGGAGGCGTTGAGAACCTCCAGCAGGGCGTTGGTACTGAGATAGGGCGGGAGATCCAGCCGTGACATGACTGCCCGGCGCAGTTCTCCGCTGTTTTCACTGCCTGTCAGGCCGTCCTGAAAAAAGTCCATTTTAGTGATGGGCTCTCCCTGGAAACTCTGCTCCCCTTCCCCGGAAAAAGGAATCCCGGCCCGCTTTAACGCCTCAAGCAGTATCTGGGAGGGCATTCCCTCCACCCCCAGGGTACCGGCCTTAGAGGGATGGGCCTTTCGCTTTTCCTTCCCTAAAATTTCCGGGATATAGGCCTGGTATACGTTCCTCTGGTCCTGGGCAGGGATGGCGGACCGGATGTACCCCCGGATCCGGAACCCGGCTGAGTCGGAGTCGGTCAGGATAACAATTCCCCTGCGGTGGGCCAGAGCGCGGATCAGCGCCAATTTTTCCCGGTCTTTGAAGATGCGAAATCCGTTTGTCTCTAGGATCAGGCCGTCGATGAGGGAGTCCAAGCGTATCTTATCATAACGGCCCTCTACAATAACCGCCTGCCGCAGAGATATCAGGGCTGTTCCCCCCTCCATGTTTGCGTGTATTCCCATAGCGTCAATCTATCCTTCCGTTTGACTGCCGCAACACAAAAAGCTGTGTCAGCAGCTTTTCCAAAATTACCTGATCTTTGATCCGCACAGACTTTAACTGGGCATCCGCCTCTGTCAAAAGCTTCACAGCCCCCCGCAGAAACCCAGTGGAGCACCTGGAAATCTCCCCAAAGGCATTGCGCACCCGGAATTCCCGTCCGCGGTATTCAAAGGCCCCTAAAACATCGTTGATCCCCTTCCCCGCCAGAGAGGCCGCCTTGGCGCGGTAAATATCTACAAACCCCGCCGCCAGCGCCCCTACAATCGCCACCGGCTCCTCTTTGAGATACAGCAGCAGGTTCAACTGTTCCATTGCCCTGTCAAAATCCCCCCGGATTACGGCGCGGGACAGCTCAAAGGCGGTGGTTTCCATCACCGGGCAGCAGCAGCTTTCCAAATCTTCCCTTTCAATTGCCCGTCCCTGGCAGTAGGCCGCCACCTTGTCGGTTTCGTTTTGAAGGAGGAGCATGTCCCCGCCGCACATTTGGTTGAGGGTCCGGAACACCTCCCGGGACAGGGAGGCGCCAAAGACCGAGGCCCGGTCCACTGCAAAGCGGTAAAGATCCCCTTCCCCCCGTTTGTAAAAGACAGCGATTTGCCCAACCGGCTCCAGCAGCTTTTCCAGGGTGCGGCACCGGGCGCTTTTTTTGGTGTTGAAATCCCCGGTACAGACGAATACAGCCACCGAATCCTCCGGCGGGTCCTTCAAAAATTCCTTCAGCTTGTTGTACTCCGACAGGGGGATCTTTTCAAAATCAATTCCCTTGACCAGGGCGCAGTTTTTTCCGCCCATCATGGGAAGTGCCTCTAGAGCGCCGGCCAGTTCCAGGCACTTAAAGGTTCCGCCGTCAAAGTGGTGGAGGTTGAAATCAGTGTTTCCGTTTCCCACCGCCTCTCTGACCACCCAGTCCCGGTAATGCTCCTTGAGGTATTCCTCCTGCCCTGCCAGCACATACACCCGGGACAGGTCCTCTTTTTTTAAATGACGGATAAAGGATTCCTCTCTGGTGTGGATCAACCTCTCCGCCCCCTTCTTCCCAAAATTGATTTTCTCAGAATTGTTTCTGGAGCTTTACAGCTCCGTTCTTTACCGTGAAGATAATCTCCTTTTCCCCGGCAAATACCATCCTGGCGGCCCGAGGCGCATGGTAAACGTTGTAAGGGTCCGTCCTTTCTGTGGCGATATTGTAATCGGATGGGAGGGAATCGATCCCCTCCGCCCTTACAGCGGGCAGAAAGACCAGCTGATGCCTTGGGTAAACGTCCAGTTCCATTATATCACAGCTTCCAAAGAATTTTAAGAGCTTTATTCCATCCGCTTCAATGGACAGAGCATATCCGCCGGCGGCGGGGAGGGCCTGAATGGAGATTACATCGCCGCTGGAAAAGCTCATGTCCCCCAGGGGAAGGTAGGAACCGGCATAGCGGAGAAAATCCCCGCTGCTCGGCTGGGGCGGGGCGGCAAGGAGAAGAATTTCCGCCTGCCTTGCCAGGGGTTCCAGCTCCCCGCCAACCCGGTTGTTTAGGATGGCCAGGTCCAGGCGGCGTATCTGGTAATCCTCCAAAAGGTCCGCAACCTCTTCCCCCTCCCGCAGGCTTCCAATCTCCCCCACCAGAATGTGGGTCCGGTTCCGGGAGATGAGGGCGCAGTCGGTTCCCGGAGGTATGACGATTCTGGTCAAATCTCTGGTACAGAGTCCGTAGCTGGCGGAGGAGACTGAAAACAGAATCACGCACCAGAAGAGGCCGGACAGCAGTGTCTTTTTCCCGCCGTCCCGAAGACAGACCGCCCCAATGACAAAGGTCCCGGCCAGGCAGGGGAGAATCCAGGTCATCCCCTTGGGGACAACGGCAAAGGGAACTTTGGAAATGAGACCGGAGATTCCCTTTAAAAGGCCGGAAAATATCCCTGGGAGGAAAAAGAATACCCTGGACAGACCGGGAATCGGGATCAGCTCCGCCAGAAGGCAGGCTGCCGCCCCAAGGATCAGCATGGGTGGGAGCAGAAGGGAGGCCGCTATGCTGGAAAGGGGAGAGACCAGGGAAATGGTGTATCCCGCCGCCCAGGAGATGGGAATCACTGCCGCCATGGCGGATACGCTGGCAAACAGAGGGGTCAGGAGAAAGGATAGGAGCTTTTTTCGGGGACTGCGGCGGGGGATAAACCGGTTGGCAAATTCCATCAGCTTGGGGGCGATCCAGATGATCGCCATAGTGGAGCAGGCGGAATACCACATGGAAAGGGAGGCGGCGGAAAAGGGATTGGCGAGAACCAGCGCAAAGACGGACATCCCCAAAGCGTTCCCGCTGTGGTAAGGACGATCTATGAGCTGGGAGAGAAAGACAAGCAGCCACATTCCCCCAGCACGGAGCATGGAGACGGGGGCTCCTGCCAGAAACAGATACGTTGCCATCCCGGCAATCCCCAGAAAGGCCCGAAATTTTTTCCTTTTGGAAACAAAGGGCAGGGAGGAGAACAGCCCGGCGACAATGGACAGGTGCAGCCCTGAAAGGGCCAGGATGTGGGAAAGCCCTGCCCTTCGAAGGGCCTGCTCTGTTTCCCGATTCAGGCGGGAGCGGTCCCCAAGGAGTATGGCGCTGAGGAGAGCACCGCGCTGCCCGGGGAGGGCGGTGGAGACAGTGCGGGAAAGGGACTGGCGGAGCTGGGCGGAACGGGTTTCCAAGAGCAGTTTTTGGCCTGGGGAAAACGTTCCTGATAGGAGCTTGCCCCGGAGGTGGATGCCTCCGCCGTAGAGGGAGGACTGCTGCCAGAGGGTTTCCTGCTGTGGATAAAAGGAGACGGTCCCGGAGAGGGTTTCCCCCAGTTCCCCCGCCGCCAGATCGGAGCTGGCCCAGAGGTGGGCCCGGAAGGTCCGGGTTCTGCCGGAAGGGAGCTGCGTCTGAAAGGCGAGGGTGTAGCGTACGCCGCCGGATTGGGGGAGAACGGCGGTGATCTGCCCCTCTACCATGGAGGTGGAACCGGCGTACTGGGAGATAGGGCCGGTTATAACGTGGGAGAAATATGAGAAGCGGGCCAGGGAGATAAAGGCCGCCAGGAAGAGGAACAGCCAGGAGCGGCGGTTGGGGAAGGTTTTGGTGAGGAGGAGAAGGAGAAAGACCAGGAGGGACAGAACAGAAAGGGGGAGGGCTGCGGCGGAGCCGATGGCGCAGGCCAGAGCGCAGGAGAGGAAGGCCGCACATCCGGCGACAGCAAAAGGGGCCAATCGTGACACAAAATCCACCTCCACAAAAATAACCACAGTGATAAAGTCCAAGGAATAGGCTGGCGGTACAGACAACCAAACGCAAAGAAAAAGCTTTGTCAACTTTCCCGAAAGTTGCAGGGGTCCTGGGGACAGAGTCCCCAGGTCGCGCTCGCAAGCGCGAAACACCCCAAAAACAGAAAAACTCAATAAGAAGCCCGCCTTGGCATTGTCCCGTTGGCGCAGCGGCCTAAAATCTTATAAAAGACTGAAAAGGAAAATAGGCGGGCTTTTTCCCACAGCAAAATATCTATTATTTTGCGGACCTGGCATCGCCCTATGAAAAAACGCATTCTCCTCCCAAGCACCCCCTGAAACCCGCCCTTTCCCTTGCGCTCCAAGGCAAAACGTGGTAGACTGGACACTGGAAAGGAAGTGACAGCTTATGGGCATACGTTCGTCAGCCAAGGCGCTGCTCGTAAAGGATGGAAAGCTGCTGGTCATCCGGTGCCAAAGGGGAGGGAAGGAGTACTACACCCTTCCCGGCGGAGGCCAGGAATACCAGTAGAGCCTGGAGCAGACGGTCATACGGGAGTGCCTGGAGGAAACCGGGCTGTCTGTAAAGGTGAAGAGTCTGGCAGCTGTCCAGGAGGAGATCATCACCGACCCCCATTCCATCCAAAGCGCACCGGAGTACTGCCATGAGCATATGTGGTACTTCCGGTGCGAGCCTGTGGACAGTCAGGTCCGGGAGACCACCCATGAGGACCTGGGGCAGACCGGGGTCCGTTGGGTTCCCCTGGACGAGGTGAAAAGCCTTCCCATTCTTCCCCAGTGGCTCCGGGAGCGGGCGGAGGCTGTTTTACAGTCGGAGCAGACGGCTTTTTTAGGAACATCCGTCTATGAAAAGCCGGTTATCCCCGATCCGTGAGCTGCCAACGCACAGCGAAAAAATATTTGTTAGAAGGAGACAGGATTGACATGAAAAAAGAGAGAGAATTTGTCCTATGGTACGATGCCCCCGCAGACGTTAAAAACTGGAACGAAGCCCTTCCCATAGGCAACGGCAGACTGGGGGCAATGGTGTTCGGCGGGGCGGAGAAGGAGCGGATACAGCTTAATGAGGACTCTGTGTGGAGCGGCGGCTTTATCGACCGGGTAAACCCGGACAGCTACGCCAACCTGGAAAAGGTCCGCCGTCTGATCCGGGAAGGGGAGATCGAGGAGGCGCAGCTCCTGGCCAAATACGCAATGACCGGGACGCCCCAAAGCGAGCGGTGCTACCAGATGCTGGGGAACATTACCTTGGATACCACCCATCTGCCAGGGGAGATCACTGAATACCGCAGGGAATTGGACCTGGAAAACGCGGTCTGCCGCGTGTCTTTCCGGAGCGGGGATGTGGAATACACAAGGGAAGTTTTTGCCTCCCAGCCCCAGAATGTTCTGGTGATACATTACCGGGCCAGCAAACCCCACGCCCTGAATTTCCATATGAAGGTGGATCGGGACCGCTTTTTTAATACTGCCTGGAAGGAAAATGGCAACCGGGTCGCCTTTGAGGGGACCAACGGCGGGGAAAACGGCCTTGACTTTTGCTGTATGGCTCAGGGCCAGTGTTCCGGCGGAACTCTCGAGGCCATTGGAGAATATCTGGTGGTTCGCGGCGCCGATGAAGCGACCATTTTGCTGACCGCTGCCACCTCCTTCCGGGAGAAAGACTGGATCAGGTACTGCCGGGACCGGCTCTCCCAATGCGCTGCGTTTACCGCGGAGCAGCTGTTTGAGGAGCACAAGAGGGAATACCAGGCGTATTTTTGCAGATGTTCCCTCCGGCTTACCGGGAATGAGGAAGCGGAGAAGCTTCCCACCGATAAGCGGCTGGAGCGCTTCCAGGAGGGCGGCGGGGATAATGGCCTGATTGCCCTCTATTTCCACTTTGGAAGATATCTGCTGATCTCCTCCAGCCGTCCGGGGAGCCTGCCCGCCAACCTTCAGGGCATCTGGACCGATGGGGTCCGGCCCGCCTGGGACAGCAAGTATACCATCAATATCAACACCGAGATGAACTACTGGCCTGCGGAGATGTGCGGCCTCTCTGACTGTCACCTTCCCCTGTTTGACCATCTGGTGCGGATGTACCCCCATGGGAAGTATGTGGCCCAGACCATGTACCATGCCAGGGGATGGGTTGCCCATCACAATACCGATCTTTGGGGAGATACAGCGCCCCAGGACGTCTATATTCCCGCCACCTACTGGACTTTGGGGGCTGCGTGGCTCTCCACCCACATCTGGGAGCATTACGCCTACACAATGGACACCGGGTTTTTAAGAAAACACTTTTATCTGCTGCGGGACGCCTGCGTCTTTTTCCTGGACCACCTGATTGAGGATGAGAAGGGACGGCTGGTGATCTCCCCCTCCACCTCCCCGGAAAACACCTACATACTCCCGAAAAACGGCAAGCCCGCCCAGTTCTGCCAGGGCAGCGCCATGGACAACCAGATCCTCACCGAGCTGTTCCGGGACTGCATTGCCGCCTGCGATATTTTGGGCGGAGAGGAGGAGCTGAAGGAGGCCCTGTCCAAAACCCTGGAAAAAATCCCATCTCCCCAGATTGACAGCATGGGCCGGATCATGGAATGGCTGGACGAATACCAGGAAAAGGAGCCGGGCCACCGGCACATTTCCCACCTGTACGCCCTGTATCCGGGACATCAGATATCCCTGGAGGACACTCCAGAACTGGCGGAGGCGGCCAGGGAAACCCTGGAATACCGTCTTTCCCACGGGGGCGGGCATACGGGCTGGAGCCGGGCGTGGATCATCAACTTCTGGGCCCAGCTCCACGATAAGGAGAAGGTGGAGGAAAACATCAAAATGCTGCTGGTGAAATCCACCCTCCCCAACCTGTTTGACAACCACCCGCCCTTCCAGATTGACGGCAACTTTGGAGGGACCGCTGGGATCGCAAGGAGCCTGATGCAGAGCAGCCCAGACAAAATAGAGCTGCTTCCCGCCCTGCCGGGATCCTGGAAGGAAGGGGAG
>CATJCP010000097.1 GCA_949737515.1 uncultured Oscillospiraceae bacterium
GGTATACTCAACGCCGTCCACCTTTACCTCAGTGCCGGAATATTTGCTGATGAGCACCTTGTCGCCGACCTTAACGGTCATTACAACCTCTTTGCCGTCCACAACGCCGCCAGGACCTACTGCGACGATCTCGGCAACCTGGGGCTTCTCTTTGGCGCTCCCTGCGAGGATGATTCCGCTCTTTGTAGTTTCTTCCGCTTCTACCATTTTGATAACAACTCTGTCCGCGAGAGGTTTGATTGTCATATCCGTTCCTCCTAAAATAATTTGATCATGAGGCGAGCCTGCACTTCACAGGGACAACGCCGAAAAAACCATTCCCTTTCAGGGCACAGCCCTTTGTGGGAATTTGACCTTCAAGGTTTTAGCACTCTATCTTTCTGAGTGCTAACTATATTCTAACCGTTTCTCAAAAAAAATCAAGCCCTTTTTGGAAAAAAATCCGGATAATTTTAGATTTTTACAATTTGTTAAAGATTAAAAAGAATTTGGTTCAAAAAAGGCTGGTTTTTTTGGATCCTTTGAACCCAATCAACCATTAAAAAGATATTTCAGGACAAAAACAGAGCCGGAAACCTGTTTAGATTTCCGGCGCGTTGGCAGAATCTACAAATCCTGACTTGTTTTTAACTTTTTCACTTCTTCAAGAGGAAGTCCGGAAATTTCTGCAACTTCATCAAGGGTGTACCTCCTCATCTCCAGCATCCGAAGTACAGTCAATTTCTTTTCCTCTTTTACCCCCTCTTTCCTACCCTCTTTTCTGCCTTCTTTCCTGCCTGTTTCCAGCCCCTCTCTCAGGGACTCATTCCTCATGTCCTCCATAACTTTACACATAATCGCAACTCCTTCCTTGCTCTCCTTGAAAAAGCGAACCCTGTCCGCCAACTCTTCATAATTCATATCATCGGGATTGGTGCAGGAAAAATCATGCATTAACCTTCCAACCGGCGTATCTCCACGATAAGATCCATTTACATACAATATGTGCGATCCATCCTCAAATCTTTCTCCGCTTCCCAAAAAGCAGCGCTCTATGGGATAGACCGCCTCTCCCTTTCCAATCACATCATGCTCGGTAATAAAGATTACCCATGTTTCCGGCAGCTCCTCGAAGTCCTCTCCCTTTTTCAATAGGTTGGCATCCATCATGCTGCTGTTATATCTGGCACGTCTTCTTCCCGCTCCCTTATCGGAGCGCTGTATTTCCACATTGATCTTTCGTCCGCTCCTGTCGGTTGCCACCACATCCAGGCGCACTGAGCGATTAAGCACATTTTCCACAAATACCTGGGTCCGGACGTCAACAACCTCCAGCTCCGGCTTTTCCAGCACAATCCTTAACACCAACTGTATATACCTGGTATCCTCCTCAAAGCACTTGGTGAGAAAATCATCGTCCAGCAGGCGAAATCCCCTTAACCTCTGTAAATCTTCCTCATGCTTTTGGTCTATCCGCTCTGTCTCTGTCAATGTCCCCGCCTGCCTTTCGCTGTCTTTTTTACATCTTCATGCTACCATAAATCTCCCTATTTTACAAGAGCCCGGGGGATGGCGCGCCGGTGTGTCCGGATTATAAAATTTTATTTCTTTTTCTGATTCTTTGGAACTAGTATTTATTCTTTGGAATCTGTAACAACAATATTTTGCATGATATACTTAGGACAAAGCTTTATAACCTGAACTCCGAT
The DNA here is from genome assembly GCA_949737515.1 of uncultured Oscillospiraceae bacterium. Classification (GTDB taxonomy): domain Bacteria; phylum Bacillota; class Clostridia; order Oscillospirales; family Ruminococcaceae; genus UBA1405. Next base: position 1,689 of record CATJCP010000097.1, read on the forward strand.
ACCTTACCTGTATTTAAATTATTTGGAGAAAGATGTCTATTTATATAACTACATGTATTATTTGATTCTTTTAGTTTCTGTAAAATAAGTACTATGAAAGATATAATTGGTACAAATTAGTTTTAATGGTTAAAAAATCCAATACGAGGTATCAATTATGGACTTACGTTCAATAGGAAGGCGAATAAAGGCAGCGAGAAAAGCCAAAAAACTGACACAACAGGAGCTAGCAGAGCTGGCAAACTTGAGCACAACTTATATCAGCAGTATCGAACGAGGGGCTAAAATACCTAAATTAGAAACACTTATAATGCTTGCAAATATTTTGAATGTCACTACTGATTACTTGCTTGCAGATGTTGTGAATGCTTCCCTGGAAGTAGCCGCAAGTGAATTATCTGAACAACTTAGAAATTTGCCTCCTAAAAAGCAAAAAGAGATTTTACAAATTTTACGGCTTTTAATTGCTAAAAACAAATTCTACTAGGATTAGGAGGAAAACGAGGAAAACAATGAACCAGTATAAAAAATTTTTTCAGGAAATCGCCAAAAGAGAAGGCGTCACCGTAAAAGAGGTATACCAGAAAATTCAGGAGGCCATAAACGCGGGCTATGACAGCCCGGACCCCAATATACACGGGGAGTGGAAAAAGATCCCCACCAAAAACGGCCGCCCCACGCCGGAGGACGTCATTGCCTACTGCGTAAAGGAAATGGCCAGCCACTCTACACTGTTGTAAGGTCTAACTAAACTTTTTTCAAACGCCTCCTAACCTCTAAAATAACAGTTGCATTCAGCGATGAAAAATGTAAAAATAGAGGGGAAACACCATCAATGAATCAACAGGAGGCATTACAATGACCAAGACCTTCAGCCTGCTTTTGGCGGGGCTGCTGTTCCTGTCCGGGTGCAGCTCCCCAGAAGCGTCTCAGCCCGGAGGAACTTCCGCGCCGGAAACCTCTTCTGTGGAGATCTCCAGCCAGCAGGCCTCTGTTCAAGAGACCTCCTCCCCAGTCCCAGCGGTTTCAGAGCCGCCGGAACTGCCGTCCTCCTCAGAGGAACCCCCTGCCCCGGAGGAAAAACCGGACAACGACTGGAAATTCGACCTGCCGGAAAACCATCAGATGGACCCGGAGGTCTTCGCCAGCCTTCATCAGGCCCTAGCCGGTTCCAACATCTACGCTATGGTGACGGCAAAGGACGGCGTGATCATCGACGAATACTACCAGGACGGATATGACGAGGCCAGCGCCTTCCCAGTCCACTCCTGCTCCAAATCCTTTACCAGCGCCCTGACGGGAATTGCCATTGACCAGGGATATGTAAAGGGCGTGGATGACCTGCTCTCCGATTATCTGCCCCAGGTGCTGGAACAGGAGGACGTTCGCAAGCACCAGCTGACCCTGTACCATCTGCTGACCCAAACTTCCGGCCTGGAATGGTACGAGTGGAGCCGGGTAACCAACTGGACGGAATTTCGTTCTGCCCCAAACTGGGTGGACTATATCCTGGGGCGGAATCTGGTTTCAACACCCGGAGCGGTGGCCAACTACAGCACCGGCAATACCCATCTGCTGGCCGCGGCCCTGGAACAGGCTGTGGGGATGAACTTGATGGACTACGCCCAAATCAATCTCTTTGAGCCACTGGGTATCCAAAGCGCCCAATGGGGGACCGATCCTCAGGGCATTACCGACGGGGGGAACGGCCTGACCATTACCGCCAGGGACGCGGCGCGGTTTGGCCAGCTCTATCTCCAAAATGGGGAGTGGCAGGGAAAACAGGTGGTTCCAGCAAAATGGGTGGAGGAATCCACCTCCATAAAGACCAACGGCCAGGGGGACAGCACCGGGTCCTATGGGTACCAGTGGTGGATACGCCCGATGGGCGCGGGAAATTACGACACGTTTTATGCCCTGGGGGCGTGGGGACAGTATATTCTGGTAGTTCCGGAGCTGGAGCTGGTTACGGTGATCACCAGTATGTACCCTGAAAACATCTATGCGCCCAGGCCATTTTTTACGGATTATATCCTGGCGGCGTACCTGCCGGAGGAGAATGCAGGACAATCATCTTAATA
>CATJCP010000098.1 GCA_949737515.1 uncultured Oscillospiraceae bacterium
CAGGAGCTTTTGATGCGGCTAAAGAAAAAAAGATCATTCTGGGAGAGAGATCGATGCTGAAGAAACTGAAGGATAAACTTTATTACTATTTTGCGGAGAAAAACTGGGGTGTCCGGCGGGAATATGGACCCTATGTGGATGCGCATCAGGAGGAGCATAAAAAGCACCGGATAAAGCATTGGTGGATACTGGTGAGGCTCAATTGGCATTATAGGGTATTGAGGAGAAACAGTTATTTGATCCACCTGCCGTCAAATAATCATCCAAAACGCAAGCTCCCGTATATGGACGGGCCGGAATCTGAATGTGCAAAACGGCAGCCCCTCCATTTCCTTGCACGGGATTTGATGCAATACGATCTTATTTCTTTCGACATATTTGATACGTTGATATTCCGGCCATTCAAGCAGCCGCAGGACTTGTTCCAGATCGTGGCGAGCCGTTTGGATTTTCAGGGCTTCAACGAGAGCTTCTATATTTTGCGCCGCCGCGCTGAAGTAGAGGCGAGAGATGAGGTTCAAAGGGCGCGAGGCCATCGCGAGGTGAACATATTCGATATCTATGAGCAGCTCGCCAAGCTCACGAGTATAGACGTCGAGGAAGGTGTGGAAACGGAATTTCAAACTGAATTGGATTACTGCTACGCAAATCCATATATGTTAGAGGTATTTCGCATTTTAAGGGCTCAAGGAAAGCGGATCGTTATCACCAGTGATATGTACTTCCCCCAGAAGTTTATGGAAAAGCTGCTGGAGAAGAACGGGTTTACAGGTTATGAGAAACTGTACATATCATGTGACTACCGAGCCAGCAAGGCAAGAGGTACGCTGTACAGCTTCGTAAAAAAGGACTACCCGGATATAGATGCAAAAAAAATAGTTCATGTGGGCGACAATCATAACAGCGACAGTGTCCAGGCTGAAAAATGCGGGCTCAAGTCCTCTTTTTATAGGAATGTAAATGAGATTGGAAACCAATTCAGGCCTGAAAATATGACAGGGCTAGTCGGCTCTTTCTACAGCGGGATGGTGAATGCCCGTTTGCACAATGGGCTTCAAACATACTCGTTCTTTTATGAGTATGGATATACATATATGGGCCTGTATGTTCTCGGAATGGTGAATTGGCTCCACAGGAAGGCTAAAAGCGAAGGCATCGATAAGATCGTTTTTTTGTCCCGCGACGGTTCGATGTACAGCAGAGTTTTTAACATGTTCTATAAGGACGTGGACAACTGCTATTGTTACTGGTCTCGCAACGCTGCTATGAAATATGTGGTCGCGTATCGGAACTTCAGCGAATTTTTGGCAAGATATGTTGATTACAGGGTATTTGATAGTGATGGCGATGAGGTGGGGCAGTCTGTGCGATCTCTGCTGAATGTACTGGAGCTGCCAAAATTATTCACTCAGCTGTCTGGATATGGGCTCACCGAAGATATGGTTTTGAGCAAGGGGAACCAGGATGCCATAAAACGGATGTTGCTGGACAACCGGTCCTATATCTTGGAGGTATATCGGCATGGGCGGGAGAAAACGATCGATATGTATCGTAATGTAGTTGGTCAAAGTGAGCATATTGCTTTGATCGATGTCGGCTGGACAGGTCATAACCTCTTGAATTTGAAATATCTGTTGGAGCATGCCTTTGACCATACGGTGGAGGTAACATGCTGGATGGCAGCCGAAAAGTCAGGAGGAAACGCCGCAGCGTTGCTCGAAAGGCGGCTGGATGCCTATTTGTTCAGCACTCACTCAAATCGGAACATCATATGGAACTACCATAATCGAAAGAACAGTAAGATCAATACGCCGCTCTTTGAACTTGCAACGCAGACCTGCACTCCTTCGTTTATGGGCATTTATAGAAATGACCAAATGCGTTTTGATATACCGATTGTTGAAGACTACAAGGCGATATCTGAGATCGAATGCGGAATTATTGATTTTTGCCGGGAATATTGGTTCCGCTCAGCCCATGATCCCATGCTTCGCAATATATCGGGGGTAGACGCATATGCCCCGTTCAGTATGGTGCTCGCATCTTTCGACTTTATCAGTAAAAATTTCAGTAATATGCATATCGCTTTTGGCATTAGTTCCAATACGGATAAACAGCGCGTCGAAAGCTTTGGAGAGCAGTTCAGCGTATACCAGAAGAAGGGAGCAAATGTATGATACTTTATCATGCCGTATCTTCCTATCAATTGTTGGAAATGGCCCTATATAAAACGCATTTCAAAAATGACTGTTCGTCCATACTGTTTATCAGCCAGGATGTTGTCCGCCGTTTACCGGCATATGGTGAGTTCAAGGCCTTCTTCGATGACATATGGGTCTATGATAATGGGATCGGGAACTATACCTTGCTGAAAGGCGGTTGTGTGACCCCGTATTTTGACGGCATATTCCATTCACACGGCATGGAGCTCTCGGATTTTGAAGAACTGTACATCTCTTGTGTGCACCACAGTTTTGGGATCTATCTTGCGGAAAAAAATCTGCCTTTCAACTATATGGAGGATGGGGCAGGAGCACTCAGCAGGCCAGAGGTGCTGCGCTTTGTCGAGGGGAAATTCGAGAACAAGGACGCTCTGGCACAGAAGTACGGCCTCTACGATGCAAGCAATCCTAATATAAAGAAATGTATTTACAATCCCAAGTTTCAGAAGGAGGGGTTTGAATACAGTGGGCTGAGTGAGTATTTTGACTTGGCACAGGAGCTGGAACAAATGCCCGATAAAACGCGGGATAAGCTGATAAAAATATTTGTGGACAGCGGGCGGATCCCGTCAGACAGGAACGCCGCACTGATTCTCACTGAACACTTCGCGAATCTCAGGATTTTGTCCTGGGACCAGCAAAAGCAGCTTTATGAATTGCTCATAGACTACTTCCTGCCTGACCGGGCGCTCATATTCAAGCCGCATCCAGATGACCTTATGCCGTATAAGGACATGTTTCCGGAGAGCCACGTCATCAGGGAACGCTTTCCTGCCGAGCTGTTGCCATTCCTCTTTGAGACCCGGCCTGAGCTCGTAGTGACAGTAAGTTCGACTTCGATCTATGGTATCCAACAGTGCTTCTCCGATCACTTGGTCTTCAACTATGATTTTTCCCATTTTAAGAAGCAGTTCCGTTGGCTTCACCGTTATTATGTCGCGTTGAGTGTGCTTATCAAAGATGGTGATACACCGCTCTATACATACGGCGTCAATTCGGTGATACCCAACAATATGACGAAAAGGACGATCAGATGTGCCGCGGAGCTACGTGCTGCTTCCTCCATAGAGGAACTGTCGGGACATGGGAATGGGGCTGTAATTCTGATCGACGAGGTGTGTGGAGAAATGGAGACAGATGCCGATGCAGGCATCCACACGATAAGTGAAAAGATCTGCTGCTTTTTGGATGGACTTGATGAGGACACTGAGGTGATTTTCATCAATTCCTCCGAAGATTATTGCTTTTACCATCCGCGATACAAGCACTTGTGGGAGCATATTGTGCCGGTTCGAATTGTCAAACACGAAATCTTGCAACGTGATGTTGGCATCAGCGATTTTGGAAAATATGAGGATGAATACATTTTCTATTTCTGCAAGGGGGGGAACAGAATGGGACCTGTAGAAACGAGGGAACTCGGCCACAGCAATACTGTCATCGAAGCGGATACATCCGATCAGGATCTGCAAATGAGGGCTTTGAAGGGGATTCTAGCGGCAACAGAGAAACGTCTGCTTTATTATATCAAACAAACCGATATACTTCGCAAGAAATTGGAGGGGCACGAATGAAAACGGTTGCTATGATTCCGATCAAATTCAATAACGAGCGACTGCCTGGGAAAAACATCAAGACCTTTTACGATGGAACACCCTTGATAAGCCTGATTCAAAGGGCCTGTGTTAATGCCAGGGAAATCGATGAGGTATACGTATATTGCAGCACCGATAGAGTCATTGACTATCTTGAACCCGGAGTAAAATATTTGAACCGCCCTCGGTGGCTCGATACGCCAGCAGTCAACTGCAACGATATCATCCGCGAATTTATGAAAGAAGTTGAAGCAGATATCTATATTGCCTCTCATGCTACGGGGCCCTTCACCCGCAGTGAAAGCATCGATAAATGTATTTCGATGGTAAAGAGCGGAAAGTACGATTCCGGTTTTCTGGGCCAGAAGATACAGCAGTTCTTTTGGCAAAACGGACGCCCCTTAAATTTCGACATTCAACATTTTCCTAGGACACAGGACCTTGTCCCTATCTATTGCGAAACACCCGGTGCATATGTGTTTACAAAAGAGACGTTCCAAAAGTACGACAGGCGGGTGGGTGTACATCCGTATATATGTGAGGTAAGTGAAATCGAAGCTAGAGATATTGACAATGCGGACGATTTTGCTATCGCAGATATGATTTATCAGACTATGAAGTTCAGCGGAAGGTGAAAACCAATGGAATCTGCGAAATTGCTTGACTGTACCCTTAGGGACGGAGCGTATCTGGTCAACAAGGAGTTTGGTGACGATACGATTCGAGGAGTAGTTTCTGGCTTAGTAAGCGCGGGAACAGATATCATAGAGATCGGCTTCCTCCAAGACGAAGGCGTCGGGCCGGGGAGGCCTGTATTCAAGAACGCACAGGAGGCAAAGCGCTTTATTCCTGCCCCTCATGGTGGGACCCTGTTCGCAGTGCTTGCTGATTTCAGCCGCTACTCGATCCAGAATCTCGACGATTATGACGGCAGCTCATTTGACGCCGTGCGAATTTGCTTTTTCAAGCATGAGCGATATGATGCAATTAGTTATTTCAAAGCAGTAAAAGAAAAAGGTTACAAACTGTTTATCCAGCCTGTTGATACCTTGGGGTATACTGACACGGAACTGATTGAATTGATTGAACTGGTCAACCCCATTGAGCCCTACTGCTTCTCCATCGTCGATACATTTGGGTCGATGTACGATGAGGATCTGAGAAGAATATTCAGCATCATAGATCACAACCTGCACCCGAACAGTCGGATAGGTTTTCATTCACACAATAATATGCAGATGTCCGGGGCTTTGTCTCAGTCCTTTTTAAGGATGTCGTCAGGGGTCCGTAATGTCGTTGTGGATGCGACCATCTCCGGGATGGGAAGAGGCGCAGGGAATACTCCGACTGAACTTATTGCTCAGTATATGGTGTCAAAATTCCGTTGCCATTATGATATAGATGAGATACTCAGCCTTATTGATAACTACATCGAGCCCATAAGGGCGCGAGCAGTTTGGGGCTATAACACGGACATGTTCCTTTGTGGTGTATTCAGTGCCCACGTCAACAACATCACCTATTTGAAAAGCAAGAGCGGCATCAATTCCAAGGATATGCGGTTCATATTGGATAAGATTGGTGCAAATACCCGCAAGAGGTACCACTATGACATACTGGAGCGGGCATATCTTGAACTTGTGGATTCAGAAATCGATGATAGCAGTACGCTGGCAGAGTTGAGTGAAAAAATGAGGGGCAGGAATGTGGCGATCATAGCTCCCGGGAAAAGTGTCAGACTTGAACTGGACAAGGTGCGGGATTACATAGAGGAAAATAATGCGGTAGCGATTTCCGTGAATTATATCCCCGATGCGATAAAACCTGACTATTTGTACATAAACAATATCAACAGATACAAGATGCTGAAAAGCAGCAAGTCTTGTGTAAACGCCCGGATGATAGCGACTTCCAACATCAAGGATATATCCGATAAATATGTTGTTTCTTTCCGCAAGTTGTACAAATGCGGATGGCAGCATTCGGACAATTCGACAATTTTTTTACTGCGGCTTTTAGATTTGCTCAATGTCTCAAGAATCGGAATAGCTGGGCTGGATGGCTTTGCTCCGAACGGCGGTGCGGCAGGCAATTATGCCGCTGAAAACCTTGAACACCTCGTTGAGGGGGAATCTGCAATTCTTGCTAACCGAGAGATCGCAGAGATGATAGAAGATTTTCAGGCAACCAAGCAAAGTAATGCCATGGTGGAATTTATTACAACTTCAAGATTTAGTAGAGGGTTATAAATGTATCAATTATTCGTTATGGACGTAGATGGCACTTTAACAGACGGAAGGATATGGATTGGAGCAGATGGGGAGTTATTCAAAGCGTTTGATGTCAAGGACGGGTACGGGATCAAGAATATACTCCCTAAATATGGGATTGAAGCGGTCATCATCACTGGACGACGTTCTGCCATAGTTGAACGCCGAGCGGAAGAACTGAACATTTCCCATTTGTTTCAGGAAGTAAATAACAAAGAAGCGTGCCTTCGCATGCTTTCAACGCAATTTGAAGTGCCATTTGAGAATATTGCGTGTATCGGCGATGATTTGAATGATATGCCTATGATGCGTTTGTGCGGAGCATCCGGATGCCCGTCAGATGCTTCGGCTGAGGTCCGGCGCAGCAGTGATTACGTGTGCTCTGCATCCGGTGGACATGGCGCGGTGAGAGAATTTATCGAATGGCTGATTTCAAAATAATTATGACCCCCTACATGACAGGGACTTTTAGAATGTCGTCCTGAAAGAGTATATGGTGCAAAGCTTGAAAAGCAACTATTATGTCTAAGCGTTTTGGGTGGGCCAGGACATCACATTTGCCCAGAAAAAAGGGAGCATACTGGACGGTACCTGCAAATTCGTGGACGAGGCCTATAACAGGATCATTGAATTTGCGGAACGGAAGCACTTCGCTGATTGCCGTGATTTAAAAGAGAAAAGATGTGGAATGGATATGTCCTATTTAGCCGCACCTTTTTAGCTTTTTTGTTCATATAACGATATCTTGGTCAATCGGCTTCCCGTGAAAGGGCTGCGGGAGGGGGACATTTTTCTGTTTCATAATACAGGCGCTTACAGCGTTACGGAAGGGATCGCCCTTTTTCTAAACAGACAACTGTCAAGGGGCGTCTCAGTCAAAGAAAATGGGGAAACGATTTTAGTTAGGGATGCAATAGAAACGTCCGCATTTAACAGCTAATGATTTTGGGGGGCAACTGAAAATGGATGAACTGATCGAAATCTTGGAAGATATTCAGCCCGAAGTAGATTATCGGACTTGCGAAGAGCTGATCGATGGGAAGCATTTGATCTCGATCACCATCCTGCCGCTGGTGTCTAAGATCGAGGACGCTTTTGATATCTCTATTCCGACGGTGGAGATCACTCCAAGCAACTTTAACTCAATAAGAACGATTAATGATCTCGCGGCTCCAACAGGAAATTTAGTTTGAGATTATGCGTGAAAAGCTGATACAGTATCGATTCCTTTTTGAAGAACTGGTCAAACGTGACTTCAAAAAGAAATACAAGCGCACAGTTTTGGGCATGGTGTGGAGTATTCTGTCCCCGCTTCTTACGCTCTTGGTAATGAAACTGGTATTTACTCAGTTTTTCGGGCGTAGCACCCCTCACTATACGACCTATTTGTTTTGTGGGAATTTAATTTTTTCCTGTTTTAACGAGTCTGCCAGCCAAGGCATGACTTCTCTCATGGGAAACGCTGCGATTTTCACTAAAGTTAATGTCCCCAAGTATCTGTTTCTATTTTCTAAGAATGTACAGACACTCATTAACTTTGGATTGTCGCTATGTGTGTTCTTTTTGTTCTGCATCCTGGACAATATTATTTTTACGTGGAAATTCATTCTCCTGCTTTACCCCATTGCCTGCCTGGTGCTGTTCAATATCGGGGTTGGTTTGGTTTTATCCGCTCTGTTCGTGTTTTTCCGGGACATCCAATATTTATGGTCTGTATTTACCCAACTTTTGATGTACATGTCAGCCATTTTTTATACAATTGACAGCTACAGCTATGAGATACAATGCGCGTTTCTTCTCAATCCTGTATACCTGTTCATCCGATACTTCCGTAAGATCGTTATTGAGGCCACCATCCCCACCATATGGTTCCATCTGCTGATGGCCGCCGATGTGCTCATCGCGCTTGGGCTGGGCTGCTGGATGTATAAAAAGTACAACACACGGTTCCTGTACTATGTGTGAGCAGCAGAAAGGAGCGTCCAGGATGAAGGAAGAAAAAGTAAATCGCAATGGCTTGATTGATATTATGCGTTTGGGGTTTGCTGCTTTGGTCATGATGTTCCATTTCTATTCCAACGGGAAAAAGCATTTTCCCGGGGGATTTCTCGGGGTGGAGTTTTTTGCAATCTTAGCGGGATTTTTGATGTATTCCGTCTGGGACAGGCATCAAGTTGCGGAACTGCCGATGGATGGCCGCCAGCAATATTGGCTGGGTTACATGAAGAAGCGGTATATCAGGTTTTTCTGGTACGGCCTGGTAGCTTTTATCGCTGCATTTTTTGTGCTA
>CATJCP010000099.1 GCA_949737515.1 uncultured Oscillospiraceae bacterium
GCCGCGCCTGAGGCAGAATATTACTGCACAGATGGGTACCAGGGATATTTGGATGTGGTCTACCCGGGCAGACATATTTACAACATTCACAATAAGAATAACACCTTCACGGTGGAAGGTGTCAACGCTGATTTGCGCCATTATATCCCAACGCTGGCCCGGCGGAGCAGGTGTTTTCCGAGGAAGCTGGAGAATCTCCAGGCTGTTCTTGCTGTTTTTGTTCAGGCCTATAATCGTTTTGGACTCCAGAAAGATCGCTACCGTTCCTGCCATCCGGGGACCGCTGTGCCCTTTTCCTTCTTCGATTTCCTTTAACTCTTCTTTTGGACACTCCCTTTTTGAGGGAGGTCTATCCCGTCGCAAACATCGTCTGTAGGTGATACAACGAGGAGTGACAAATAAAGAAAAGAGTTGCGAATAGGAGTGGCCTGTCTGAGACGAAACCGAGAGGCAGGCGACACCTATTCGCTATGGATAAGATAACACAAACAGTCCGGTATAGGCAATCCCTAATTTTGTATACAGAGAAACACGGTGTCACAAAGGCGGCCATCCGCTACCATACCAACCAGCAGCATATCTACCGCTGGCGCAAGCGATACGATGGGACATTGAGCTCCTTGGAGGACCGCTCCCGCAGGCAATAAAAAGGTTTCCGTCCCGTTGAAAGCCAGCCTCCGCAACATAGCCGGAGAAACCCAATATCCCTCCGCACTATCTTCTTTAACTGTCAATTTCTCCTTGCTATAATCATAGCCGCCAGTAAGCTGATGGCCTGGAGTGACTTTATCCTGCTGGCGGCAAATGTCTCAAACCACACTGTCGGGAACTTTTGTCGGCAGTCCATTTCTTGTGATGCTTAAAGCTAAAAATTTTTTGCTGAATGCCTTCACTGATTGTATAATGGCTTCCTCAACCAATAAAAGCCGCTTGATGCAGTACCATCCTCTGCATCAAGCGGCTTCCGTATTTTCTGCTTTTATTACTGAAATATCTTACAGAAATGCACACTTTTTTGAAATATACTTTCTCAATTTTCCAAGGCCAATAATAGCATGAAATGTACATTTGTGCAACACTTTTTTAATTGTATTTGAATGACTTGCTTAGTTTCAAAAAAGTGTACTTTATTGTTCCTAAACAGTTAAAGCATAAAAACTATCATCCTGATACTTTTTGTTTATCTTACATTATGTCTTTACGGATCTTCCCCACTGTTGGACATCAATTGTCTGTAAATAAGGAGCTGATACGAATTGGTTTTCTCCAGCGTGCTTTTTTTATTTTATTTCTTTCCTGCTGTCCTTTTATGCTACTTTATTATCCGGAAAGAGCTTCGAAATGCCACTTTATTGCTCTTCAGCCTAGCCTTTTACACCTGGGGAGAACCAAAATTTATCTTCCTCCTCCTTTTTTCCATTGCTATCAATTATGTATCCGGACTTGGTGTGTGTCTGCTGCGTAAAACCGTCTGGGCAAAAGTCATTCTTATTCTCAATATATTGGCAAATATCGGTTTTTTATTCTTTTACAAATACATGAACTTCAGCATCAGCATTGTAAATCGTATTATGCAGAAGATCACGGTATGGGACCCCCTTCCGACGCTGTCAATCGCATTGCCGATTGGCTTGTCGTTTTTTACGTTTCAGGGGCTCTCCTATGTGATTGACGTATACCGCGGAGAGGTTCCGGTACAGAAAAATCCTTTTTATATTGCGCTGTACATCTCCCTGTTCCCACAGCTAATTGCGGGACCAATCGTACGTTATACGGATATCTATCATGAAATCAAGGAACGCGAGAGCTCTTTAAATGATATTGTTGAGGGGACAAAGCGTTTTATCATCGGCTTAGCAAAAAAAGTCATGATAGCTGATATTTTGGCATCTGTCGCAGATCCGATCTTCTCACTGCCGGTCAGCCAATTGGAACCGGCAACCGCCTGGCTGGGGGCAATCTGTTATACATTTCAGATCTATTTTGATTTTTCCGGTTATTCCGATATGGCAATAGGAATCGGACGTATATTTGGTTTCCATTTCCAGGAAAACTTTAATTTGCCGTATATCTCATCTTCCGTAACAGAATTTTGGCGCAGATGGCATATCTCGCTCAGCAGCTGGTTCCGGGATTATCTCTATATCCCGCTCGGTGGAAACCGACGTGGAAATGTGTATGTAAATCTGCTTATTGTCTTTCTCTGTACCGGCCTTTGGCATGGCGCCGCATTTACATTCCTGTTTTGGGGATTGTGGCACGGATTTTTCCTGATTGCAGAGCGGATTGGGAAACGCCGAGGCCTTGTGTTATCCATACCAAAAGGGGTGCGGTGGATTTATACAGCTTTAGTAGTCGTGCTGGGATGGGTTTTGTTCCGGAGCAGCAGCCTGCACTATGCTATTGCTTATCTTCAGGCCATGGTCGGAATTTGTCCGGAAGGATTCCGCCAATTTGGATTGGCATACTACTTAAATAAGCAAATACTATTTACACTGACTGTCGCTATAGTGGTAAGCCTTGGTCTTCCTGGCCGTATCGCCAAGCGTCTGGAAATTCCGGACACCCAGCTCTTTGTGTACCCAAAAATGGCAGGGTTATGGCTGCTTCTATTTGGCTGTATGTGCATGATTGTCAATGGGAATTACAGTCCGTTTATCTATTTCCGTTTTTAGGAGGAAGTCATGTGAAAAGAATCAGCAAAATCTTATTTCTGGCGGTATCAGCCATGCTCCTGGTGGTTCCAATGCTGACTACTAATTTAAAGCCAAACCAGGTGTCGGAATTTGATAACCGGAATTTAAAGGAATTTCCCGCCCTTCAAATAAATGGTTTCCGCAGCGGCGTGGAGGGATATGTATCGGACCGGGTAGGCTTTCGCACCGAGATGATTACAATATATCAAAAATTTTGCGATATTGCGTTTCATAAGCTGGTACATCCATCTTACGTGTATGGGAAAGGCGAGTATATCATGTCGCCATGGGATTTAGTCACCTATCAACACCTGGATGCGGATGCAACATACATCGAAAGCTATACGGATTACCTCAAAAGTTTAGAGCAATTCTGTCAAAACATGGATGCCGAATTTCTGTTCTATTTGTGTCCTAATAAGGAAACCATTTACCCGGAATATTTCCCAGACGGGTACAATATCAAAGATCAGCCTAATCGTTCAGAACTGATTATTCAGCAGTTGGAAAAAAAGGAGGTGCCGTATCTCAGCCCAAAGGAACTGTTTTTATCATTAAAAAACGAGTATCAACTGTATAACGTAAAATATGATGCGGGACACTGGAATGCAACAGGAACATTTTATGGTCAGCAGCAGATCATCCACTATCTTAATGAAAGATTTCCGGAGATGGGGGAATTGAAATGGGAGGAATTTGAGGTATCGCAAACGCAAATGCAGTCACTTCCCATGTCACACTTTGAAATAGATGAGATGGTCCCTTGCCATACATTGATTCACACAGATGCTGTACGAGATCGTGAAATTTTCGATCAGATAACGCTAATCGTGCCAAATTATTATCGGTTCTACTATAAAAATGAAACTGCTTTACAGAATGGAGCGCCGAAGGTTCTGATTTTTGGTGATTCTTATTTTGAGGCATCTGATAAATACTATGTAAATCATTGCTCCGAACTGATGCTGCTGCATAGCTTGAACATGCCGAATATTGAGTACTACATTTCATTATTTCAACCGGACATTGTAATTTATGAAGCGGTGGAACGCGTGTTGCAGCTAAGTGATTGGGACGGTTATAAAGCTGAGAAACGTTTCTATACCTTAGATGGGCTGCAAAACAACGCCGCAGAAACAGGAGCACCGTTTGCGGAAAAGATTCTATTGGACGTTGATATAGCAGACCTGCAGCTACAGGCCCAGGATCAGAGAATTGTATCTATTTCAGGAAGCCTGAGCGAGTCAGCGACAGGGGATCCTTCTGATATTCTTACTCTGGCAGCAGTTCTCAACGGAAGGGAGTATTACCCCATATTTGATAAAGGTACGCTGTCGTATCAATTTGCTTTCAGAGCAGAGGATGTCTTGGAGAGCTTTGAAATTGCGTTTTATGTTTTAAGAGGGGAAACCCATAAATAGTTTTCCACTCTGGAGGCCTCTTTGCAGAAGTGCGTGGCACTGGGAAAAGAGCTTCTGCCAGATGGTGGTTTTCACCTGTACAACGCAAAAGGGAACCGGATAGTCCGGTTCCCTTTTCTGCACGTCTACGCCATTCCCAGCACAACCTCAATCGCCCGCTGGATAATCTGCGGTGTGCGCTCGTAGATGTCCTCCTTCAGCACCCGCTCGGTAAGCTTGTGGAAGTCCTTGCCCCAGGGGCCGATGTTGATGCAGGGCATGGAGACAGCTTCAATATCGGCCACGGGAATATGGTAGAGTCTGCCGAACAGGGGCATGGATCGCTCCAGAGCGTTGACAATCGCTTTGCCGTCCTCTATACTGGTGTAACTCAGATCGGAGATGCCGGTGAAGAAGTACTCCGAGACATACTCCTGATCAAAGGTCTCCCGGGTAAAATCTCCCAGAGTCTGCCCCAGATTCCGAATTTCCGGGGAGAGCCGGGGGAAGAACAGGTTGGACACATTGGGGTAGTAGGGCGGAATCAGCCCGTACACCACGCGGGGAGACAGATCGTCCACATAGTCATAGACGAAATCCACCAGTTGGAGACTGCACTCCAGAAGGGACAGACGCCCTGCCCCGTTCTCCTGAGCCAGGCGCTCAATCTCCCCCTCATAGGCCTGGCGGAAGCTGTCGCCGTGGCTGGCGGCGGCCTCTCCGTAGAGGGTGGCAAAGTCCGTCACCTTGGTGTGCCAGGGGAGCAGACGCCGGGGCCGGCCGGTGGCGTCCTGGAAGCTGTGCCAGCTGTCGTTCATCCGCCGCACCACCACATCGAAGCTCTCCTGACAGATGTCGCGGATCTTGCTGAGGATCTGGGCGGGCGTCTGATGCAGCGTCAGCACGCTGAGGCAGCCGGCGATGGACAGGGGCATGGACACATCGTACTGGATCTTCCGATCCCGGAGATAGAGCCAGGTGGGGGGCGGCGACGACTCCCGGCCCACCGCGTCAGAAAGGTCCATATTCAGCTCCGTCCGCCGGACAATCTCCCCCATCACGCCGGCGGGGTTAAAGCCCTCGAACACCTTCCCCGCATGGGAGAGGGATCCCCGGACGTAGACAAAGGGCATCAGCTTTCCCACCGAGCCCAGGGAGAACACGCCCCGGGCCGGATCTCTGCGCTGGTGGGGCTCGGAGTTAATCATCAGGCGGTAGCGGAGACCATAGCGCTCCTTCAGCTGCCGCAGCAGGGGCACCGCCGCGCACATCCCCGCCGAGAGATTCTCCTCGTCGGGCACAGCCAGGACAATCAGCGTGCCGGGGAGGCTGTCTGGATCCTCCTGCACCAGCTGAGCGTAGCGGGACAGCAGCGCCATCTGCACCGCGCCGCCGCCCTTCATGTCGCACACGCCCCGGCCAAAGATCCAGGCGCCGCTGTCCAGATCCGAACGGGGCTCCGGGGGCAGCGTGTGGCGCAGCTTTTTCAGCTCCCTCTCCAGCTCCTCCGGGGAGAAGGCCAGGGGTCTGAGGAGCTTAAAATCCTCCACAGTCACCACGTCGTTGTGGTGGACAAAGACCACGGTGTCCTCCCCGCCGCCCCGCACCATGGCAAAGGCGGCGGCCCGGCCATGGGGGTCTCCGGAAATCGGCTGCCTCCCCAGGTAATCCGGGTGCGCCTGCCAGTAGGGCTGGGAGCGGAAGCAGTTCAAAAAGTATGTCTCCGCCTCCCGCTCACCGGGAGAGTTGGTAATACTCTCCGCTTTGATGTAGCCACAGAGGATATCCTGTACCTCTGCGCCGATACCGGTCAGGGACAGTTTCATAGTTTTCAGCTCCTTATTTAGTAGA
>CATJCP010000100.1 GCA_949737515.1 uncultured Oscillospiraceae bacterium
ATTTTGAAGCATGGGAAGCGAGCAGAGGGCGGGACCTCTATAATACCCGAAACTTAAAAACAAACGCTAACGATAATCAGTTAGTTGCTGCTTAATTAAGCAGCCGTCTGACCGGGCAGGACCACGGGCCTGGATCAGGCGTCGATGAGTGGTGAACGTCAGGATGAGAGTGCCCCGGCTCTCCTGTCGGACAGGGGCTACTGAGACGCACTGCCTGTCTGTCGGCGGTGTGACGAGGGAATGTTGATGACAGACTGCGCTCGGAGATGCCTGTGTGGAGAGGTTTTCGGACGCGGGTTCGACTCCCGCCGCCTTCACTTGCAAGCATCGCATTATCGTCAAGATAATGCGATGTTTATTTTTGAGAAATACCCATACCCACTTGTTAAAAGGCCCTTAATTTCATTCCTGGACTTTTTGAATAGACGGAAAGCTTTCGCCGTGTTATAATAGCAACCATGATGTACTATTTGCACTTTGTAGGGATGTGGATTGTAGTCCGTTCCCAGGCAGCACGGCAGTCCCTAGAAAAGAACATCACAGAAAGGGGAAGCCTTATGCAGACACTGATCGTTGTATACAAGGATAAGGATGAAATGTGCGTCAATCAGCTCCGCAAGCTGATCGAGACAAACGACGACCGGGATGGTGTGATAACCGGGGTGGAGGACGGGAGCGTCCAGATCGTTCCATGGACCGAAAAAGTATGGCTGCAGAACAAGGAGGCGGGGACCATCAAATCCAAGGTCCTGCTCATCGGCGGCATTAAGGGGGTGGAACACCTGTGGCCCATTGTGGATATCAAGTATGACAAACACGGCGTCAGATACGGCTGGGCCGGGTCCCAGGCAGTTCTCAAGGTGGATGAGAAGGCCCTGGGCAGCAATGACGCCTATGAGGACTTTCTGGCAGAGCTCCGGTCAAAGGCCTCCAATGCGGTGGCCAATGACAAGAGGAAGCTGGGCTGGAACAAAAAGTCGGTTGGCAAAGGGATCGGGGCGGTGCTCGCCCCGTACGTCTGGCCGGCCTTTGTCGCCAGTTTGATCAAAGACGGGTTTCACGACAGCAGGATCGTGCGGCAGCAGATGCTTCTGCTGGGCGTAAGCGAGCTTTACACAAACCATCTGGACCAGTTTATGAAGGGGTAATATATGGCTGCTTTGTGTGGTGTGAAAGAGGGATGGGACTACTTCGCCAAATACGGCGGCGCTGCGGCCGGCGCGGATATAGGGGATTCCTATGTTGCCAGGGTGGAGGAGGCCATTCAGGCCCTGAACAACGACATCAACGCCTTTTCCAATAACGCCGTGGCAGCGGATAAGCTCAAGGGCTTTATTGCGGAGGTATGGCACGCGGATACCTTCAACCTAAACGCCGTCCTGCGGGATGCGGCGAGCAGGGCTGTCCGCAATGAGAGCAACCAACACGCCTCGGCGGATGTAACGGTTGCCGAAGCCAGTGGCAAGGCGCTGCTGTTCAGCATGAAGTATTACGCAGAGGGAAAGGACGCAAGGGGCTCTGCGGCAATGCAGGCCAAGAATGTGATTGAGGCCTACCACGAATACCGGTCCAGATCTAAGCTGGAAAATCCCATGTCCTTTGAACAATATCTGGAAAACTACGGATACTCCGGCGATGCAGAGGAGCTGTATCGCTCTATTTATTATGGGCAGGGCCGGATCATCCCCTCCGACCAAATGGACGAGGCTATCTCCTACCTCACCCGGAAAATGAACGCGGAGCTGGGCAAGGAGGGGCCAAACCGTGCTGCCGTCTACGAAAATTATAAGGAAACCCTTGAAAAACTCAGCGACCGGATCAAAGACAGCCAGGGTGTGGAGTCGTTCCCTTTGACCAAAGAGGAGGCGGAGGTCATCGCCGCCCTGACCAAGGAGGAGGGATTTAACGCCGCTGACTTTGGCGTCGGCATGGAGCTGATCACCAGGGAGTATGTCATGAAGCAGGCTGTGAAGGCGGGGTATACCTCGGCTGTCATCACTTTGGTACTGCAGACAGCCCCGGAAATATACAGGGCCATTGACTGTCTCATAAAGAATGGTGAGATCGACCCGGAAGAGCTCCGGCGAAGCGGTTGGAAGGCGTTGTCCGCCACTGCATCCGGGTTTATCAGAGGCTCTGTATCCTGCGGCCTGACGGTTGCCTGCCAATCGGGAAAGCTCGGAAGGGCCCTCATGGGGGCTGACAGTGCGGTGATTGGGGCGATTACCGTTTTGGCAATGGACACCATGAGGTTCAGCTTTGACGTTGCCAGGGGGAAAATGGCTCCCAGGGAGATGGGGACCGCGCTGACAAAGGAGATTATCGTTTCCGCCGCGGCTTTGGGCGGCGGCATGGCGCTGCAGGCAGTGGTTCCCGTGGTGGGGTACCTTCTGGGCAGTTTCCTGGGCAGCATTGCTGCAAGCGCCGCCCTCGAGGCCGGTGAACGGGTATTTTTGTCTTTCTGTGCGGATACCGGGTTTTCCTGCTTCGGCCTTGTGGACCAGGACTACGAGCTGCCCCTTGATGTGCTGGAATACATCGGGATCGATACGGCGACGATCAGGCGGAAAGAGGTCTCCCGCTGCGATATCCCCAGAATACAAATCGACCGGGTTGGGATTGAGAGGGCATCCGGCGATACCATTGACATTATGGTATTGCGGCGCGGAGTTGTCGCCGTCAATAAGATTGCCTATATTATTTGAGGAAGGTTTGCCCACCTATTTTCCAGAATCCCCTTGCACTTCCATGCCCTGCCTGATATAATCATAGTGAATGTGAGGCGGCGCTCTCCCCTGGTTTGAGGAAGGCCGGCAGCGCGCCGCTGGAATCAATTTGTTAGGGGAGTTTTTGTTATGCTGAAAGAGAGAGAATCCACTCACTCTATCCAGGCAAACCCAGTTAAAAAACGGGGGGTGGGCGTCACAGGGAAGTTAGTGTTCGCCACTGTGGTAAGTGCAATACTTGCGTTGGCGGCGCTGCTGGCGGTGGTCTATTTCCGAATGTCCAGCGTCCTGCTGGAAAAAAGCGAGAACCTACTGCAAACCACCACAGAGCGGACAATACAGGAAACCTGCGCATGGATGAACCGGACGCTGACCATGTTGGAAACCCAGCGGGATACCATCGAATACGGGAATATGGATATTCCCGCTATGCAGGACTACATCAAGCATACCGTGGGCCAAAACGACGCTTATCCCGCGGGCTTATATGTGGCGTTGACGGACGGTTCGCTGTATCACGCTTCCTTTGTCCCGGGATCGGACTTCGACGCCCTGAGTAAGAGCTGGTACCAGGATGGAATTGTCTCTCCGGATTTTATTTTGGGAGACGTATACTTTGACGAGGACAGTCAGTCCTATGTAGTGGGCGCCTCTGGGGTGCTGAAAAATGCCGACGGCTCTGTAAGGGGTGTGGCCGCCGCAGATGTGTACTTAAATTCCATCTCTCAAATTGTCAACAGCATCCAGATTGAGGATACCGGCGGCATTTTCCTAGTGGACACCCGGACGGATACCATCATCGGCCACCGGGATCCCAGCATCACCGGCCGGAAGCTCAGCGAGTTGGACGCAGACATGTATGCCTATGCCAGCCAGCAGATTGCCAATAAAAAAACCGGGCTGTTCCTGGATAAGGGCGCCTATATTCAGGTGGCTGGGGTCCCTGGCAGCGACTGGATGGCGGTGGCCTATGTGTCCCAGGGGGAGGTTCTTGCTGAACTGCAACAGCTTACAGTGGCTATGCTGACAATGGCAGTTCTGGCAGTGCTTCTCCTCACGCTGCTGGTAATCATCCAAGTGCGGCGCATTATTGGCCGCCCGGTGGCAGAGCTGAGCCAAGCCGCTACCCGCATTGCCGAGGGAGATCTGGACCAGACCATACATTTCCATTCTAATGACGAACTGGGGGTGCTGGCGGACGACTTTAACCGGGTCACAGTACGTCTGCGGGATTATATCACCTATATTAACGAGATTGCCGCCACGCTGCGGGAGATCGCGGGCGGAAACCTGGCCTTTACCTTAGAACAGGAGTACAGCGGGGAATTTTCCAAAATCAAGGACTCCCTGGATGAAATCTCCCTCCAGCTCAACGGTGTGATGAGCCGCCTCCATTCCGCTTCCCGGGATGTGGCTGCAGGAGCGGCCCAGGTGTCCAGCGGGGCAATAGGGTTGTCCCAGGGCTCCACCGAACAGGCCTCCGAGGTGGAAGAGCTGGCCGGGCATATCAATGCCGTTTCCGAAAGCGTTCAGAAAATCGCCCAAGGGGCCCAGCGGGCTAACCAGATCTCCCAAGAGGTTAAGGATGGGCTGATGGAGAGCAGCGGAAAGATGCAGAACATGACGGAAGTAATCCAGAAAATCAGCGACCGCTCCACAGAAATCCACCGTATTGTCAAAACCATTGAAGATATTGCGTTCCAGACCAACATTCTGGCCCTCAACGCCGCTGTAGAAGCCGCCCGGGCTGGGGAAGCGGGCAAGGGCTTTGCCGTGGTGGCCAATGAAGTGCGGATTCTGGCGGGGAAATCCTCCTCTGCGGCCAAGGAGACAACCGTCCTTTTGGGGCAGACGGTGGATTCCATGTCCGAAGGCGCACAGGCGGCCAAGGATACCTCGGAATCTATGCTGGCAGTGGTGAACCGTGCCGATGAGATGAGCCGCCTGATTGACGGCATAGCGGCATATACCCAGGAGCAGTCTGCCAACGCGCTGGAAATCACCCAGGGGATTGAGCAGATTTCCAGTGTGGTACAGAACAATGTGACCACAGCGGAAACCAGCGCCGCCGCCAGCGAGGAACTGTCCGGACAGGCTGCAATCTTGGAAGAAATGGTATCTAAATTCCGGCTTAAAAACTAGATGGAGATTTTTGAGGGACGCAGGTCTCTTCCGATCCATTTGTCAGACAGGCTGGCAGGATACTGATGAGTATTCTGCCAGCCGTTTTTCACACTACAGTAGATTGTTTGAAGGGAAAATCGCCCCAGTATCAAAAACTATAGGGGGCTGTTTATGTATTGACACGCCTTAAAATATCATATATGATTACATATAACACCGCAGAAGGAGGGTATGTACCGCAGTATTGGCTGCGGCTGGCAAAATGAAGAAAATACAAACGAAAATTATTACAATGGTGGTAGCGGCGACTATGTGCGTTTCGCTTTTTACTGGGATTTTAAGTATGCTTGTCACCCGCTATTCCACCGTAACAGCCATTGAGAAAAATTTGGTGGAGACGGCAAGGCTGGCGGCATTGGCGGCGGAAAATATGATATCCACCTATACTCTGACCATTTCCGAGATTGCGTCCAACCCCACTCTGGTAGACAGCAGCATATCGCCAGAAGAGAAACAGGCGTTTATTCAATCGCGAGTAGACGCTTATTATATGCGCTTTGGAGGCATAACGGACTCCCGGGGTTATGACATAGTCCATGATGTGGACGTTTCCCAGGAACCGTTTTTCCAGGCGGCCATCCAAGGCAGCACCTATATGTCTGTCCCCTACATCAATGACGGCAATAGCTATCTTATGATCTCCGCCCCGATTCAAAGGGGAGATGCTGTAGAAGGAATCCTCTACTTCCAGTGTGACACATATATTCTCCAATCCATTGTGGAGGGGCTTCAGATTGGAGAGGGAGGAGAAGCTTATATCCTGGACAAAGACGGGACTACCATCGCCTATGTGGACCAGCAAACAGTGTTGGACCAGGAGAACGCTATTCGGGAGGCTGAGGCCAATCCAAAGGACAGGGATATGCAGACAGTGGCCAATATTGAACGCAAAATGGTGGCAGGCGAAAGAGGAGTGGAAAGGTATCACTACTTTGGGGACGGCTCAGATAATATCCTGGGCTATGCCCCTATCCAGGGGACAGACGGATGGTCTATCGCGATAGAGATTTCCGAAGACGAGTTTATGCGCCCCGCGTATTTTGGGAACCTGTTCCAAACCGCAGCCTGTGTGGCGGCGTGCGTCATTGTGATCATTGTTTCCATCCAGGTCAGCCGTTCCATCGCCAACCCCATCGTCCGGTGTGCAAACCGGCTTCAGGCGCTCTCAAAGGGCGATCTGCAAAGTCCTGTGCCCAAGTTTAAAAGCCAAGATGAAACAAGGGTGCTGTCGGACTCCACCACCCAGCTTGTGGAGGATTTCAGAAGCATTGTCCACGACATCGACAGAGTCCTCAGTGCAATTGCCGAGGGAGACCTAACACAGGAGAGCTCTGCTCAGCTTTATCCCGGGGATTTTGCGGTGCTGTCAGAGTCCCTGCGTACCATCAATGAAAAGCTGAATCGGACCATGTCGGGAATTATTTCCGCGTCTGTTCAGGTGTCCAGCGGCGCCGCTCAGGTGGCCTCCGTCAGTACAAATCTCTCCCAGGGGGCAATAGAGCAAACTGGAACTGTAGAGCAGCTTTCTTCTACCATGAAGGATATGAGCCATGATGCACAGGATACCGCTCAGCTGACACGGCAGACGAGAGACACAGTAAATGGGGCGGGCGTAAAGCTGCGGGAAAGCAGAGAGTTCATTGAAAATCTAAACGCGGCCATGAACTTGATTACAGAGTCCTCCAAGGAGATCGGACGAATCATAGATGCCATTGAAAATATTGCCTTTCAAACCAACATCCTGGCCCTTAACGCTTCAGTAGAGGCAGCGCGGGCTGGATCCACTGGAAAGGGATTCGCGGTAGTAGCGGATGAGGTTCGCAACCTGGCCAATCGTTCCGATGAAGCGGCGAAGGCAACCCAGGAGCTGATCAAACGCTCTGCCGAGGCCGTGGATACTGGAAGCCAGGTGGTGAGCAAGGTAACAAATTCGGTAATTGATGTGGCTGCACTGGCCGAACAGGCCGTCAAGCAGATGGAGCTTGTGGCAGAGGCCGTGGAAGGGCAGACTGGAGCCATTGAACAGATCACCGGAGGAATCGACCAGATTTCCAGTGTGGTCCAGTCCAACTCGGCCACCGCGGAGGAAAGCTCTGCCACCAGCCACCAGCTGTCTGGCCAGGCGGACGCATTAAAGCAGTTGGTTGGCAGCTTTACCCTCAAAAATGCATCGAAAGAAATGGAGATGGAGAATATCGGAGCCCCCAGCCTTTATTAAGCGCAGCAAGACCTTCCCATATCTTGATTGATCCATCTTTCATTTTTTGATTCAAACAGGCAGACCTGGATACAAACTGTATCGGGTCTGCCGCTTGTTCATTATCAGGAGCAGTATCAGTAATGGGCCCCTGCCCCCTTCTGGATAAAGCAGCACCTTCTGTCAAGAAAAGAGGCTCTTGTTTCTGTATTCTTAAATTAAGAGAGGAGGCTATCAACATGAACCAATCCAATCCGATATTTCATTCCCTTAGGACGATTGAAGAGAGACTTCAGGAAAAGCTGACTGTAGAATTCCTTGCGGAGAGTATCCACTTTTCCAAGTACCATTACCAGCGGCTGTTTCGGGAGGCTGTCGGGGAAAGCGTGATGCGGTATGTTGCTCGCCGCAGACTGTTTCTGGCTGCCGGGGACCTTGCCGGGACCGATTTCTCTGTACTGGAAATCGCCCTGAGATATGGCTATGACTCCCACGAGGGATTTACCCGCAGCTTTAAGGCCCACATGGGGGTAACCCCAACGGAATATCGGAGGTATCACACGTCCATCGCCTCCCCCAAAATGCAGAAGGAGAAAAGTGCTATGTTGTATTCCAAGACCACCGACGACATCATCCGGGAGCTTAACAGCCTGATTGTCCAGGCCAAGGAGACTGCCGCTTTTACCAGGGAGAAGGGGGAAACAGACGCTGCGTCCTCTGCTTTCTACATCCCCTTTTGGGAATTCATCGCCGGGCGGGCGGATTCTATGGCGGATGAGCTGACAGCGGCGCTGAACCGTATCGCCGCCATCCCCCAGCAGCCGGACGAAATCTCCGTCCGCTTCCTGATGATCAAGTCCATTGAGGACGCAGTGTTTCAATCCCACGTCACGGCTTTCCAGGCAAGGCTGACCCTCTGCCGGGCCAGACCGGAGCACCGCGCCGCATATGAATCTATCTGCGAAAAATATGAGGCACTGGCCCAGGCTGCCCAGATCAAGTCCGGAAAGATTGCGGCATTTTTCCACGAATTGGCTTCCCTGATCTTCCAGGATATGCGGGAAAACGCCCAGGCTCTGCTAGACAGGGCGGCGGAGCAGGGACGGGCGGCGTATGAACCTCTTCTGTCTGGTTCCCTACCTTATGCCTATATTGGCGAGGAGGTGCGGCACATCGCTGGGGAGCTTTCCGCCGTGCCTTTGGAAGCTGTTACAGTCTCTCTTTTGGAAGATTTTATTTTCCGCCTGGACATGGTTGCCTCCGCCGCTGAGATGGACGCCCTGCGCTCCCCGTCCCACAGGCCGCTTTTCAAGGGCATATCCGAATTCAGAAAGCGGCTTCAGGAGGCAGAGGACTTTTTCCAGGGGCTGTCCAAGGACGCTGTGCAGACGCCAGACAGTGGGCAGAGTGGGCGTTCCCTTGCTAAAAAATACCAGGATATGGCCTTCCAGGGGAACGTCCTGCTGTTCTATCTGAAGGGTGAGCTGCAGAAGCTGGCTCCGCATCTGGCGCCGGAACAAAAGACAGCCCTTGCGGCGGTTTGCGAAACGGTAAATACCGCCATAGAAGCAGCTCAGCGCGCCCAAGGAGAAGAAGACGAACAGAAGATCGTGGAATTTCTGCAGACCGCTTATCGGAATTTAACCGCTGAAACGGATAAGCTGGGGGCATATGGGGATGCGTTGAAATTCATAGGGGAAAACCTGCTGATGGGGTTCAAACCAGAATAAGGACAGGAAACCAAAGTTTAAGGCTCAGATAGGCAGCGGCCTCCTTCGGTGCATACCGGGGGAGGCCGCTGCCTTATCGCATACAGCAGTTTTCGCTGAATCATCGTTTATCCATCAGATTTTTTTCATCCTTATCCCTATCGTACCGGACAAAGGAGATATTCAAATCCACATTTCCCTGAATTCCGTCCACCTCTCCGGCGCTGGTGTACTGCCATACCTGGAAATCATAGGGAAAAAAGGGACGGTTGTAATATTGGGCAAACCATTTGTCGTACTCTGTCAGCTGGGAAAGATCCAGGTTCATGGTAAACCACCGGGAATTGCAGTAAATCATAGGGGTGTAACCTGCCTCTTTTATCCTTTCGCAGAAAGCAATGGCCACATCGGTATATTCTTCCCGGGTCATGCCGGAGGTACGGGCTTCCGCCGGCACATCCTCCAGATCAATCGCCACCGGATAGGTAATATCGTAATCCTTCAGAGCCTCTATGGCCAACTCGGCTTCCTCCACTGCCTCCTCCGCATTGAGGGCCTGGGAGAAAAAGTACGCGCCGATGGCGACGCCCGCTGCATTGGCGGCCTTGGCATTCTGATGAAAGCATTCGTCAACCAGGACGGCTCCGGTGCCATACCCCCGGTAACCCACCCGGAGAAAGGCGTAATCCACCCCATCTGCCGCGACCTTTTCCCAGTTGATGTTTTCCTGATGTTTGGACACATCAATCCCCTTGATGGTCTTTGTCACGCCGTATTCCTGGTATTCATACTCCTTGTAACTTTTATCCATCAAAACCAGGTTGTCCCAATTATAATCATTCATGGGAAGGGCGTCGTCCACTGGGACATAAAGGGTTTCCCCCTCCCAGTTATAGACAAAGGTATCGTCAAAGAACCGCTGAAGGAATTCATATTTATCCTTGGAATTGGAAGCAAATTTCTTGACGGTCTCCTGGTCAAACACAGGGACGTCCGGCTCCCTTTTCTCCTCTGTCTCACTTTTTGGGGAAAGAACAATCTGTGTCTGGGGAGCGTCGGCCATCACTGCCTCCTCTTCCAGCTGGGCAATCCGCTGGTTGGCCTGGGAGATGGCGACAAAGCATGCGGCGATCCCCGCCAGCAAAATGGCGTTCAATGCCGCCAACCCCACCACCCACAACACGGGATGGCGGTGCAGGCTGTCTAACGCTGGAACCGAACGGTCCGGATTTTGGTTTGGTACTGGTTTCTTTCTCATGTTATGTGCTGTATTCCTTTCTGCGAATTCTGGTATATGTAAGGGGATATAGTCATTATAACAGGCATCCGCCCCTCTTGGCAACTGTTAATATGCGACGCAGCGGAACCTGATAGAATCTAAAGCCGGAAAGCCTCCCCACCGAGAGGCGGGGAGGCTGGTCGTCGTTCCAGTACATAAAGGGATATGCGATGGGATCAATTAGCAAGCGCCAGTCTTGGGATTCTCGTCTTCCTCAGGCCCTTCCACTACTGGAGCGGAGCTAACAGGCTCAGCGGGCTCGTCGGGCTCATCCTCTTCCAGGATTTCGGAAGCTACTACAAAAGTGCCGAGTTTTTTAATGTTTTTGACTTCAACAGTCTTGTAAGCAGAATCA
>CATJCP010000101.1 GCA_949737515.1 uncultured Oscillospiraceae bacterium
AAGGGGGCCTTATTTAACTGACCTCCCTATTTTAAATTCCTCCCCGCTGATTCCCCACTTTTTCATTCTCCGCCACAATGTGGATGGATTGATGTGCAGCATCTGAGCGGCCAGTGTGCGGTTTCCGCCGCAGCTTCTCAAGGCCTGCTCCAGCTCCTCGGCCCGGGGATCCTTTAAAACAACTCGTTCCGCGCCAGCGTGGTACGGGGGACATATGGGGGAAATTTCCTCCATGCACTCTTTCAAAAAGATTTCATCCACAATCCGCCGTGGGGTTGTCAGCACCAATTTTCGGCAGCAGGCCTCCAATTCCGGCAGGTTTCCCGTCCATTCCCGGTTTTCCAGCCATCTTTCAGCCCCTCTGGTCAGCCGGATAAAGCGGGAAAACCGGTTTTGATACAGCTCTAAAAACCGGCGGACAAGCGGCAGAATATCCTCCTTCCTCTCCCGCAGCGGCGGAACCCGCACCGTCAGGGCACAGAGGGCATAGTACAGGCCAGGCCGCAGGATTCCGCTGCCGGTGAGCTCCGCAGGTTCCCGGTCCTCGGATGCGATGACCCGCAGGCGGGCGGGAAAGGGGCGGCTTTCCCGTCCCCGCAGCAGGACGCCTTGGGTCAGCAGCCGCTCCAGACGGTATTGGGCCTCTGGGCACAGAGCTCCCACCTGTTCCAGATAGAGGACGCCCCCCTCCGCGGCACCGGCCCAGCCTTTGGAAACGATCCTGCCTTCCATGGTTTCAATTCCAAATATTGCCTCACACTGTTCCAGGGGATCGATGCAGCCGCAGGGGACAGCGGCAAAGGGCTCTGCGGAAACGCTTCCATGGATGCATCGGGCAATGGTCTCCCGGCCGGTACCGGTTTCCCCCAGAAGGAGGACGGGAGCAGGCAGGGCGGCGGCGTCCCTGGCCAGCCGCAGGGCCTTGTGATAGGCGGGAGAGACGGCCACCAGCTGTTCAAACCTAGGCCCGGCGGACTGCCCCCGGCGGTACAGCTCCCGGCGCAGCTGATTTTCCATTTCCTCCAGTCTCCGGCTATCGTGAAAGGAGAGAATGGCCCCGTCGGGACGTCCCTCCACCAAAACCGGCATCATTGAAGCGGCTAGGGCAGTTGTTCCAGCGGCAAGCACTGTCGAAAAAAGCTCTTCCCCTTTTTGGAGCACCTGGTCGATCTGCTCCTGGGGAAGGTCCGGAAACTGCTTCTGCAGGGGGACGCCTTCCAACTCCCGCTCCGATTTCCCTAAAAGGCGCTCGGCAGGGTGGTTTGCATGGGTAATCCTCCCATCCCCGCTGATGCGCAGCACCCCGTTGTGGGTATTGTCCAGCAGGGCGCGGAACTGAGCCGTATTGCGCTTTTCCAGATCGCTGGCGTAGGCCACCTTCTCCGCCACCCGGAAGGCTTCTTCAATGGACTCTCTGCCCGACGCCAGGAACAAATGGGGCAGTCCCAAGCGCATCGCCTCCCGGCACACTGCATCCCCGCCGATGAGCAGCTGCGCGCCATCAGCCCTTGCCCGGGCGGCGGCCCCAGCCAGCTGGGAGGGGTCTTCCACAAAATAGCTGCTGAGGAAAACACCGTAGAGGGCGTCAAAGGAGGACATATCGCAGAACATATTGGCAAAGCCAACCACGGCGATTTTGGGGCGTTCTGCGGGGAGGAGGCTTTTGGCCTGAAGGATCAGGGACGCCATTTCCTGGCCGGTCAGGCTGATCTCCACCACAGGGACGGTGACAGCCCGCTTGATCAGGGAGGCCTGAACGCCCCGGGCAATGAGAATATCCGCCCCCTGTTCCACGGCCTGGCGGGCTTTTTCAGGGGCTTGGGAGGTTTCAATGGCCTGGACGGACAGGAGATGGGCGGAGGCGCCGTGGAGCTGGAGGATCTGTCGGGCAGCATCCTCTGCCTGCCTGACCATCTCCTCCCGGGGGACAAAGCATATCAGATTTACCGTCAAAATCCCTCCCTAATGGTATTGACAGAACCTATATCTTTACCTTTACAACGATTTTTTCGACCTCTCCGTCGCCTCTGTCCCTTGGTAGAAGCAGGGGCTTGTGGGCGTCGTGGGGAAACAGGAGCATAAACTCCCCGGCAGATACCTGGGCATAGTTTCCGTCTCCGCTATAAAAGGCAATGTCCCGTTCCGAAGAATAACGGATGGTCTCCTCCAAGGCGTCCACGGGGGCAAAGCCGATTACCTCTGTTCCGGATTTGATATACTGGATATCAATGTAATTGCGGTGGGCTTCCCATTTTGCCTGGGATAGGGTGAGCAGAGGCAGTTTTTGGACCATGGCGTATACGCTGCCGCAGATCTCGTATCTTCCCACAGGCAGTTCATCCTTGGCGTGCTGGGACAGGAAGGCAAAAGCTTCCTGAAACCCGGGATGAACGGGGAGGTACAGAGAAGCATTTTCCAGGCGGTCAAAGATCATAGTGAAAATCTCCTTTTGAGTGATGATAAAAGGACGGTTTGCCTTGATAACAGGCAAAGGTATACAAATTTATTATACTACAACTTTAACCCTGTGTCCATTGCGCATCCTTGACGGACAATTGCATTCATGCTATGCTTTTGGATATCAGAACCAAAAATGGAGGTACTATACTATGAGGAGATATCATCTGAGATTTGACATATGGTTCAGCCTTCTGATGGCATTTCTGGCGGGAATAGGTGTTGAATGGCTTCTGGAACGGTTTGTCATAGACTCTGCCTATGACAGCTACTATGCAGAAAAGGTAATTGCCGATGGAGAGATCGGCGGTCAGGCGGGGGAGGACGCGTTCCGGGCCCAAAGTGTGGGGGATATGCAAAACCACGAGACCTTTACCATCGTTGTAGAGGGTATCAAATATTACAACGAAGGCGGGGCCTTTGGCGGGGACGGATATTGGAACATCATCCCTCTGGCTTCCGGCGAGAGGATAGCGGCCCAGCTGAACAATGACGCCATCCAGCACACAGGGGAGAGCATATACCAGGGGGACTCCATCCTGCCCCTGGGCCGCCTTGTGGAAGAACCGCTGGACGAGACCCTCGCCGAAACGCTTCAAAGGTTTGACATCACCCGGACAGACCTGTATATTGATATGAAGGGCGAGGGTGGCCCTATCACCAAGCAGAGCTTTGAGGAGGACGCAACCCTGGCGGCGCAGCTGATCATCGGGGCGGCGGTATTTGCAGTGGTCCACACCCTGGGCTCAAAATTTGGGATTTTTCCGGCTTTCTTCCGCTTCCGAAAAAGGGATGAGGAGGAAGAGTGAATCCGGATACGCAGGACCATTGGCTGCCTGTTCACGCCTATCGGCTTATCCTTTCTTCCAATACGTCCATTTCTCTGCGGGCTTATAGCCGATTTTTTGATAGAACTCATTAAATCCACCGGTCATATGGGTCGCGCCTAATTTTTTTGTTTTGCGGTACATTTCTGATAATGCCGCAGCCGCCAAACCTCTGTTCCGGTACTCCGGAATGGTGCAAAGGGGTTCCATATAAGCCAATTTATTTTGGGGCACCCACCACATTCCCGCGTAGCATGCGTACTCCCCTTGTTCGTCCGCGATTATGACGTCAAGCTCCATCGTTGCGTGGGGGGCTACCTGCCTCTGGTATTCGTTTTGTTCATACTGATGGGCCCATGCCCCTTCGGCTTCCTCATGGTTAAAGCCTTTCCAGCAGCACTTGCCTATCTTATCCATGTCATATTCTTCCGGTTTCGCAAAATGGAAGCCCTCCGGCAGGGGGTAGTCCAATACGTCCTCAAAATCGAATTGCATATCGGTCCGCTCGCAAACTGAATAGTATCCCAGCTCTTTTGCAGCATTGATCAGCGCGGTTTGTCCGCCAAAGAGGATCAGCCGCCTTTCTCCGTTCCTTTGGGGCATATGTTCATCCGCATAGGCCATCATCTCCGAGGAAAGCTCTTCATATCCCGGTTTTAGGCTGAAATAGATATCCATTATAGGGTCTTCATAAAAACAAAATGCCACAATCTCGCCGTTATCCTCCCAGATTCGGTTCTTATAGGAGTAGGATATGTCCATCCACCTGGCAAACGACGAAAAGGCATATTCAAAAAATGGCGCCGGCACACCGTTGCGCCAATCCCTTTCGTAGATGTCCAGCATAAACTGATAAATTCTTCCACAGTCGCTGAATACACTGAATTGTCTTGTCAAAATATTTTTCATTTGTCTTTACTCCTTCCGTTTTGGGGTGCACTACCATTATATAAACCTTATGGCAGACTCACAAGTAGACAAAATGGTTATAATGAAACTTACTGCAAAAGACGCCTGTGTTGTATCCACAGGCGTCTTTTGATTATCCGTATACTATTTTTTTGATGGTGCTATCCGCCAGACCGTATTGATTGGCCAAAGCGTCTATGGAAGATCCCAATTGAAAAAGTTTTTGGATTTCCTTGTTTCTCTCTTGATAGAATGCCCGTGAACCATTAACCGCTCCCCATTCTTTTTTTGAGGAGGCCTTTGGGATATATAGGATCTCTCCATCGACATATGTTTGAAGCTCTTTCAACAGTGGTTCCGGCAATATTTCTGCTGCGTTTATATATTTCATCTTTACCGCTCCATATTTATTTAAAATAATAAATATAGCGCAGAAACAGCAGAACATATAGCTTTATTCGCCCATACAGAATTCTATATGTCCGCTATTCTGCATGGGCAAAGAGGTTCAACGCTTGTGCCCTTCTCCTCATAGGGATCACTCCTTTCTTGTGCATTATCTCTTATACGAATCCCTAATTTTTTATCATTCTATAAATGGGCCAGAGGAACAGCGCGAAGTGCCAGACGATTGGCGGACATTCTTGATTATAAAAGCTCCGTTATCTGCAGCGCTCCCTTTTCCAGCAGAAATTCCGGCTGATAGGAGAGCTTGGCCTTCCGGAGCCCCTCGTCCCCCGCGTCATCCTCCCGGTTGATATAGGCGAAGCCCTTGGCAAAATGCTCCACCATCTGTTGGTTGATAATGGCATAGGCCCCATTGATCTGTCCAAAGGCCTTTTCAAAATGCATCACAAAGGTGTCCTCCGTGATGGGCTCCCCAATGGAAAAGGCGACAACCTGTCCGGCCCGTTCCCCGGAGAGCAGGCGGATCAGCCCTCCGGAAAGGCGAAGCTCTTCCATCAGTTCCAAGGCGCGGCGGACTGTCCGCGATTCCTGTTCTAAACCGATATCCCGTTCGTCCCCGTACCGGTTTTCGTTTTCCCAGGCCGTCAACATGGCGAGGCATTCTCCCCGGTTTTCCGGGCCAATCTCCTCAAAGGCCCATTCGTTTTCCGCCATAAAACGGTTTAGATGGTTTTTTTTGCTGTGGAGCTTCTTGCCTGAAAGGGTTCGAAGCTTTTCTGCAGGATAGATATAATCAGCCAGTTCCCGCTTCCACTGGATGTCCTCCAAATGGGGGAGGAGATCTTTTACGGTATCCAGCACTTCGCTGGTCAGGTGGAGGCGGAGGGGCGTCCCCTGGTTCCTGGCATGGCGGAGCATGATTTCCAGGACCTCCCGCCTCCGGCCTCCTCCGCCGTCGCCTATGGGCAGATAGTAAGAATATAGGGTGGGGTGGGGGTAACAGACGATGGCCATGCCGTTTTGAATGGTATAGGCTGCCGGATACTGTTCTGACCAGAGGTACAGAGACGCAAAAGAGCTGTTGCAGTCCCTCCACGGGGTCTTTTGAAAATAAGGAGTCAGAATGTCCCGGTCCTGCAGGGTGATCGGCTTAAATGTTAGGGTGCTGGTACTCATAAAGGGAAACCTTCCTTAATCCTGGTATACCTTTTGGGTATACGTTGGTATATTCGTTGTTAGTATGCTCTATTTCGGAGAATTTGTCAAGGATTGGAAAGGAATTTTTTCCGGAGGAACGGCCCCTTGACTTTATTTGGCCGGGCGGGTAAACTATTACCAACACACATTTTAGAAATGAGGTTTTATATCATGTCCATTCTGGCGCGCTTCTCCCAGGAGCGCCGGCGGCTGTTTCCGCTGCCAAAAGTCCTGTTGATCCTCGCCGGTTCAGCGATCCTTTCCTTTGGCATTTACAACATTCACCGCCAGACCGGGATTACCGAGGGCGGCGTTTTGGGGATGCTCCTGCTGCTCAACCACTGGGTTGGACTGTCTCCGTCCATTCTCTCCCCCATTCTGGATGCTGTCTGCTATACGCTGGGTTTCCGGTTCCTGGGAAAGGATTTTTTGAAGACGTCCATCTTTTCGACCCTCTGCTTTGCGGGGTTCTCCCGGCTGTGGGAGTCCTTCCCCCCGGTGATCCCAGATCTGTCCCCCCATCCCCTTGCTGCCGCCATTTTGGGCGGATTGTTTGTGGGATTCGGCTGCGGCTTGGTGATCCGGCAGGGAGGGTCCAGCGGCGGGGACGATGCGCTGGCGTTGGTCATCTCCAAGCTCGCCCGATGCAGGATCTCCCGGGCCTATCTCGCCACCGATCTGACCGTGCTGCTCCTGTCCCTGAGCTACATCCCTTTTCAGAGGATCGCCTTTTCGCTCATCACTGTCACCCTTTCCTCCCTGCTCATCGATTTTGTACAGGGGGCGGGCAAGGGGAAAAGCGCTGTCCGGAAGGATGCGCTCTCCGCTGAATAACAAGGGGACAGGATCCCACATTGTTGATGGTTATAAAAACTATTTCAAGTCAATTTTTAAGGAGGAGAAGCTTTCTTATGAAAAAAATTTTTTTCCTCATCCTTGCCGGTGTGGTCATGTTCTCTGCCCTTGGAGGCTGTAAGGACGCCGGGCAGGCCGATGGCAGCAGCGGAGGCCTTCGGGAATTTCAGGCCGTCACCCTGGACGGCGGCAGTTTTTCCCAGGACGATATTGGGGATAAGGATCTGACTGTCATCAATTTCTGGGGAACATT
This sequence comes from uncultured Oscillospiraceae bacterium, assembly GCA_949737515.1. Classification (GTDB taxonomy): domain Bacteria; phylum Bacillota; class Clostridia; order Oscillospirales; family Ruminococcaceae; genus UBA1405. The sequence continues at coordinate 6,907 of CATJCP010000101.1, forward strand.
CTGCGGCCCTTGTCTTGACGAAATGCCGGACCTTGCGGACTTTGCCAAGGCGCTGCCGGAAAATATCCAGTTTATTACCGTCTGTGTGGACGGTGAGGGCGATCCGGAGAGCGCCAAGCTGATCCTATGGGAGGCGGGATATGAGGGGGAAACCCTGATCAGCGGAGACGGGGATTTTGAGAACCTCTTAGCCGCAGTCCAAGCCATACCCACCACCGTTTTTGTGGATTCCGAAGGTTCCCTGGTGGGGGAAGCCATTGTCGGCGGCGGACATAAGGACCTGTCCCAGGTCTTCCTGGATGGGGTAAACAAAGCCCTGAAGGAGGGCGGAAAAGAGGAGATCAGCCTTGAAGGATAGGACGGTTCTGCTGGCGAGATATGGCCTTTTGGCGGCGGCAGCGGTCTTTATCGCCGTCGGGCTGCTCCGCCGGGAACATTTGGGGGTTATGGAAAAGGCGGTGAGGATATGTCTGGAATGCATCGGAATCGGATAAAGGGGAAAGGGATCTCCCTTCAGCGGGTTGTGCAGCTGGCCTCGGCCGCCCTGCTCAACGGATACGCTGTTGGCTTTCAAAGGGGGAAAATTTTTACAGGGGGCAGCAAGGCCCTCTGTGTTCCGGTCCTCAACTGCTATTCCTGCCCCGGGGCGCTGGGGGCTTGTCCCATTGGCTCCCTCCAGGCCGCCCTTGGGGGCAAGGGCCACCGCTTTCCCTTTTATGTGTTTGGGATGCTGATGCTGTTTGGCATACTGCTGGGCCGGGGAGTCTGCGGCCTGCTGTGCCCCTTTGGGCTGGTGCAGGACCTCCTCCATAAAATCCCGGTCCCCAAGCTGAAGGTTCCCAAAAGGATCGACCGTCCTGCCCGGTATTTGAAATACGCCGTCTTTTTGGTCCTGGTAATCCTGCTTCCAGCCTTTGCGGTCTCCGGCAGCGGGATCTCCTCCCCCTATTTCTGCAAATACCTCTGCCCTGCCGGGACCCTGGAGGGCGGCATTCCCCTGCTGCTCTCCAATTCGGGGCTGCGGCAGGCTGCGGGGCTACTGTTTCAGTGGAAGGTACTGGTGCTGGTTGTGATTCTGGCGGCTTCCGCTGTGATACACCGGCCCTTCTGTAAGTACCTCTGTCCCCTAGGGGCGTTTTACGCGGCGTTTAACCGATTCAGCTTTTTCCAGATGCGGCTGGACCGGGAAAAATGCGTTGGCTGTAAAAAGTGCGAGGCCTCCTGTCCGATGAATGTGGAGGTCACCCGGGAAATCAACGGCACAGAGTGTATCCGCTGTGGGAAGTGCAGGTCTGTTTGCCCCACCCAGGCCATTTCTTCCGGTTTTTCATGGGATCCAGGGAAAACGGAATCCATCCCCCGCGAGGAAAAACCAGAGCTGTGAAGGGGGGGGGTAAATCCCCGATTCTGCCCCTGGCAGGGGTCCGTTTTGCGGCGCTTTCTGTAAAATGGACGGCGAAAAGAGGTTCATGAAAAATATGTGGCGTCTGATCAAAAGAGGGTTTACCGGCGGCATTGTAATTGCCGCCGCGTTTGCTGGATTTGCGGTTTTTCTATATCTGCTGTACCGTTTTGTAAAGCTCATGCGTCCGAAAAAGCAGCGGGAACAGCGGATTTTGGCCCATCGGTTTTATAAAGCTTCCGGGCGTGGGCGGGCAGCTTACCTCATCCTTTGTTTGGAAAAAGCCCTGCAATTTTATCAACAGGATTTTACCGCCTGGGAATGGCTTTTGCGTAAATTATGGTCAATTACAGATAATCCCGAAAACAATTGGATGGATGCTTGGCTGGACTCCATTGGCGTATTGCTGCCAAGCATGGTCTTAACCAATCACCACGGCAGCGCCGTTTCAGAGGAAATAGGAAAAGCGCAAAATCTTTATACTCAGGCTGGAACCGCTATGATTGTTATCAATACGATATTAGACAGCGTTTATACAATGGTCGGCGGATGGTCGCCTAATACCAGTATGCATGATCCGGACGCGCTTGATTATATCGACAGCGTAGAAGAGACCATGAAGCAGTTTGAGGTTCCGCTTCCATCCAGCGAAATCATACAACGGCTGCTTTCGGAGCAAAAGGGTTCTGCTTTTGGAGATCCCTTTGACGGCCTGCCCTTTTCCGCCTTATCAGATAAAAAATAAGGTTTTGCCAGAGGAATCCCCCTCAACACAGAAAACAGGAGTTTGCCATATGTCAGACCGTATCGAAACATCTCAAACTGCAGATAGCCCTCAGCTGCTGGGAAGCGTCATGGGCAGTATTTTAGGCGGCATTGTGGGCATGGTTGTCTGTATTCTGGCGCTGCTATTGGGGTGGCTATGCTGGATAGAATCGGCTTTCTTGCTCCAGCTCTTTGTGGGGCCGGTAATCGGGTGGTTTTACCGCCTATTTCACGGACGGCGTTCAAAGCCAGCCGCCTATGCTGTTGTGGCGGTCTGCACGGTTCTCGCCTGTGTTCTTGGGATGACGGCGTTTGCCCTATTGTCTGCCGGCATTTCCCCCGCTCAATTAACGGCAGAGGATTGGGGACAGCTGTGGGGCATAGCTTGGGAGCTTTTGCTTTTATGCGCTGGCCTGGGTTTGGCTGGTTTTTTCTTTGCCAGAGGAAAGCTGCTGACATATGTGGACTGGGAAAAAGCCCCTTGGCATATAGCCCGTTCGTATGCTGGCGGCCTTTTATACAATTGGCTTCCTGAGAAGCTTCCGGATAAAATTCCCCCAAAGTCCTTTGCGGTGTGCAGCCGCGGTTTATTGAAAACTTGTATTATCGCGGAAGAAAGCCATCTGCGATGGAAAAGGCCCTTCCAAAAGGACTGCATTTTTTCCGCCGGCGACATCGCCGGTGTGGTTCTGGGCCCATCCAGCGGATGCAATGTAATCTATGGCAAAAATTACCGGCTATTAGCCAAATTTGCCGCCAGCATGGAACATGCGGATTTGCTGTTCCTTTGGCTGCTTCAGCGAAATATTTCTATGGACAAGGCTCCCATCGGCTGGCGCCTCCCGGAAAAATCTGAGGCTGCCAAAGTAAAAAATCCTGTATCCCAGCAGCAATTCACGCTTCGTCTCAAGCCCTCTGCCCGCAGGACCTTTATAGGAATTGGATGTATTCTCCTATTGTTTGGATTGCTTTTTCTGCTTGCAGTTGACTTTTCCCCTATGACCCAAGCTGGGCGATGGGTTGCGGGCGGTCTTGATTTGGTGGCTATGGGGCTGGGTATCAACAGCCTGCGCATCGGCAGGCTGTACAAGGTAGAAATAACCGGGGAGCAAATCTGTGCGGCTTCCCGGTTTGGACCAGCTATAAAATTTTCAGTGAGGGAAGCGGCCTCTGCTTCTAGGCATATCGGTTGGATTGTTTTATATGACAAGGAATGGAAACCACTGGTCAAGCTTGACCCAGAGCTGGAAAATTTAAAAATGTTGGAAGAATACCTGGCGCTGTACGGAATAAGACTGTAATCGAGAGAGCAGGCACAGGCATATCCCGGTTTGTGAAAACCGGAAACAATAAACGGTGAAAGGGAGGATATTTGAACCAAGGGGAAAGAATGCTGGCAGAGCTGTCAATACGAGGCGCAGCCGGGCGGGTTGGTGTTAGATAATATGAAATTGGCTGATTAAACTGTTCAAAGTTCTGGCCTGATTGGAGAGTTCCTTTGAAACCGCAGCGCTTTCTTCTGCAGAAGCAGAATTTGTCTGTACCACTTTGGAGATTTCCCGGATTCCACTTTCGACAAGGACGATCATCTCTGATTGCTGGACGCTGGCAGCGGAGATTTCATCCATCAGCTTTTTGATCTCCTGAATACAGTCGTTGATGATCTGCATTGCGGAAACAGCAAGGTTTGTAGATTCTGTTCCTGTCTTTACATCCTGAATAGAGCAGTTGACCAAGCTGTTGGTATTTTGAGCTGCTTCGGCAGATTTGGCGGCAAGGTTGCGAACCTCATCCGCCACTACCGAGAAGCCTTTCCCCGCAGTGCCGGCCCGGGCCGCCTCTATGGAAGCGTTCAGCGCCAAAATATTTGTCTGAAAGGCGATATCCTCAATCGTTTTAGTGACAGTGGCAATTTGGGCTGAAGACCGGTCGATATTCCTGGTGGTGGCAATCAGCTGGTCCATCTTGGTGTCAGCCTCAGCTGCATAGCCTGTGGCCTTATCCACCAGGTCGCTGGCACTGCCGCAGCGCACAGCGCTGGTTTGAATTTGTGAAGTGATAGCGCTCACATTCAATACAAGGCCGTCAATGGAGGCCGCTTGTTCTGTCGTGCCTTGAGACAGCTCCTGAGCGCCGGTTGAAACCCGGTCTGCACTGGTATCAACTTGATTTGCAACGTAGGAAATACGGCGAATTACATCGACAAGATTGGCATGAATGGATTTCAGGCTTTCGGACAGCATCTTAAAATCGCCAATATAGTATGCCTCATTTTCTGTAACGTCTACAGCAAGGTTGCCAGCCGCCATTTCGCCTAAAATCCGTCCAACATCGTCAATGGTCTGCCTCAGACAGCTGCAGACACGATGGGTGGTCCGCGCAATCATCCCGATCTCGTCAGATCTTCCGTAGAAAGCCTCCAGCTCCTGGTCGGCGGAAAGATTCAGATCCCCCAGACGTCCTATGGCGCATTCTACGGTCATAAGCTCCTTACCTTCCCGATATAAAATCGAAAGGGTGATCAGTATGATGGCAGCAGCCATGGCTGCACACAATATGCCGACTTTGAGGCGCACCGCTGTCACAGCACCATAGACCTCGGTGGCATTGTCCCGAACCATAAAGACCCAGCTGCGGTCCTTCAAGTACTTGTAAACAACTAGTTGATTGACGCCGTTTTCGTCCCGGTAGGAATATGTACTGGCCTGTGTATCCCCATCCGCCTGAATTCTCCGGATGATTTCCCTGTATCCATCATCCGTTGTTTCGGTATTCAAAAGCGATTCATCCTCATGGTAAAGGTAGACTCCAGTCTCCACATTCAGAAATACATATTCGCTGTTAGGCAGTCCCTGAATGTCCAGATCCAGCAATGCGTCCATCAAACGGCTGGCGTATACACCGGCTCCCACATAGCCAATACACCTTTGAGATTCAAAGATCGGATAGTACATGGAGAGGATCATGCTGCCGGTTCCGGGAGACTTCATGATCCCCAAATTTGTCAGCTGCTGGCGGGACAAGATGGTATTTTGGAATTCTTCCAACGATTCTCCTGTCCGCGTGGTCATTCCAATGGCCCCCTGGGAGGTATGTGTCAAAACATGGGTGGCCGGGGTGGCAATGTATAACCCTTCAAAAACGCCTTTGACAGAGGCAAAATCCTCAGTATATTGCTGAGCCCTTTCCAACAGCGCCGGATTGTCTGGATTTAACAAGAGCCCGCACACCTCGCTGCTTAGAGCAAATGCAGTCATATATTCTTCTGCAGAGGCTACATACTCGTTGATGATAGCTGCTCTGGCTTCTACAGCATCTGTCATTTGGTTGGTAATATCTCTTTTTACCATGGAGACAGTATTAGTAGATACGATTAACCAGAGAAGCAGCATCCCAACCAAGGTGACTGCCGTAGTAATAATGCCAATACGTGTAGCAAGTTTTTTGTTTACAAGGAATTTCATAAACACTCCCCCAAAGGAAACATTTTCTCAAAAGATAACAGACTTGATTTATTTTACCACACTTTTTTTACCCTGTCGAGATATCATACGGATATATATGAAAATGTTTAAATTTGAAAAAGACATAAAATTTCCTGATATTTTTTAAAAAACAATATGGAATCAGTTGTTAAATAATTCTTCCTTGTATCTCTCTGCCGGAGGATGTACAATGAGTTCAGCTTTCCGGAAATTTGTTCCGGGCAAATCTGAACCAGAGAGGGAGAGGCAAATGGATCTTAGCACATATAAGCTGATCGGTACTGGAAATACTGCGGATGTGTTCGACATTGGCGGCAACAAAGTTTTGAAGCTGTTCCACGCAGGGCACCCCCAAAGAGATGTTGAAAGGGAATTCCAAAATTCCCTGTTGATGAACCAGACAGGGCTGCCCATCGCCAAAAGCTACGAAATGGTCTCTGTAAAAGGCCGAACCGGCATTGTCTGTGATAAAATAGAGGGGGAGCCCCTTCTGGATCTTGTTGTCAGGACAGGGGAGGTGGAACGGTATACCATGGTGCTGGCAGCCTTTCATAAGCGGATCCTTCAGAAAAATATGCCCGCTGCCTCTGATTTTAAAAAGAATATCGGGTATGGCATCCGCTGCGCCGGGGAGCTGGCCCCGGAAGGAAAAGAGAAGCTTTTGAGGCTGCTGGACACCCTGCCTGACGGTGAAGCCCTGTGCCACGGGGATTTCCACCACAGCAACGTTCTGTGGGATGGGGAGCAGGCGTGGGCGATTGATTTTATGGACGTCTGCAGGGGGCACCGGAACTTTGACATTGCGCGGACGCTGTATCTGACGGAGTTCTCCCGTATGCCTCAGGACTTTCCCAACCGGGAGAAGCTCTCCAAAATGCAGAGGACAGCTGCAGAGATCTATTTAAGGGAAATGGGGGTATCCCGGGAAGAATTGTCCCCTTTTTTGATGGTGACTGCCGCCAGAAGCGTTGCCTGGCTGTCTGGAGACAGTCAGAGGGAAAAGAAGGAGGCCATCCTGGAGTATCTGCGTTCCCAGGGGATACCCATCGTTTAAATATGCGGACGCCGCGCGGAAGGACATTCCCTGCGGCGTTTTTTGGAAAAGCAGAATGCAGTTGACATTCCCTCCAAATTATGTTATCCTATAAACAGACAAAAGACTGTTAAACAGATATTTGACTGAAAGGGATGATAAAATGGGAAGCGTCCTGAAGCGTCTGCCGGACAGCGAGCTGGCCGTTATGCTTGCCATATGGAACCGAGGAGCAGAAAAGGTACATACAGGGGAGATACTGGAAGAATTAAAAGCGATGGGATATACAGGCTGGAAAACCCAAACGGTACAGAGTATGCTGCTCCGCCTGACGGAAAAGGGGTATCTTACCTGCGAAAAGCTGGGGCGATTAAATTTTTACACGCCCTTGGCATCTATGAAAGAATACCAGAGCGTGGAGACTGATACCCTATTGGAGCGTTTTTATGGGGGTTCCGCCAAAAATCTGTTTGCCGCTCTGGTGGAGAAGACAATGCTGTCTTCCCGGGATGTGGAGGAAATCAAGGAGCTTTTGTCCAGGGGGGAGGAAAAGTGAAGGGGCTTCTTTTACAGCTTTTGTACCGTGGGATTGTGTTTGCCATGGGATATGGGATATGGCTTTTTTACAGGCGCAGCAGCTGGGGAGCGCGGCGCCGGTTTCCGGTACAGTTCCGGAGGCTGGTGGGAATTATTTGCGCGGTTTGGCTGGCAGCCCCCTTTGCCGTCCCTGTCACAGTCCGCTATAGGGGTATCAATACCGCTACTGGGCAGCCTTCCCGGATGTCCGTCGCCAGCGAGCCGGAGGCCTTCTATTTTGAGGCCCACGCGCCGCTGGATCTCCAAGAACCAGGGGCATCCATCCGGCTGATGGATGTGGCGGCGGCGATATGGGCGGTTGGGTTTCTGGCGGTGCTGATCTTTCATCTGTCCGCGTATATCCACATGGGCCGCCGTCTGTACCGCTGGCGGACAGGCCCGCTTGAATGCCCGAAGGAGGGTATCTGTCGGAATATCCGGATTGGGTATACCCATGGGACCGGCGTTCCCCTGGTGTCAGGGCTGTTTCATCCCGTGATCTGGCTTCCAGCTGGATGGAAGGGAGACAACGCTGTTTTAAAGCCCGCACTGCGCCATGAAGCGGCGCATCTCCAGCAGGGGGATTTGTGGGTAAAGTGGATTTTGCTGTGGGTGAAATGTCTGTACTGGTTCCATCCCGCTGTGTTCCGATTTGCCCGAAGGATATCGGAGCTATTGGAGTTAGCCTGTGATGACCGGGCTTTAAAGGACGCCTCCTTGGAGGCGCGCAAGGAGTATGGAATGGCGATTCTGGCTGCGCTGGAGCAGGGAGACAGCCAAAAGCTTTCATTTGGATTTCTCGGTTTATGGGAGGAGGAAAATCAAGTGTTGTTCAGAATACGCAGGATTATGGGGCCGGAGGACGGCCCGGTGATAAAAAGGGGCAGGATGCGGGCGATGCTGGGAGCCCTAGTCATTCTGGTGGTAGCCTCCAGTATAAGGGTACAAGCGGCGGCGCCTGGCGGTACAGCCGCAGGGCGGTCAGCATCCGAACCGGCTGTCCAGGCAGCTGTCTTTGAGGATACCGGCAGCTCCCAGGAGGGTTTGTCACCAGATGCCTCTCTAATGGACGGTTCCGGAGAAGCCCCTGAAATAAGATTTCACCTTAAAATGGAGAAGGGCCGGTCCGGAAAGGGCATTGTGGCAAGCTACCAGATCAATAAAAGCGAAGACTCCGCTGCCTATGACCTGGAGAAACTTCCCTGCCAGGCATATCGGGTGGCGTTTCCCTGCAACTACGAAAACGCGCCTGAATTGGTCCGAAACGAGCTGATGTTTTATGCCAGCCCCGGGACGGAGGTCTGCGCCATTTCCGATGAAATTGTAACCGATGTAGGGCAGGTTCCCCTTCTTGGGAAATGTATTGCCACAGAGAGCAACGGCTACGAGATTGTATATTCCCACCTGGAGGAGAGCTATGTGGAAGCCGGGGATATTTTAAAGCCGGGAGATGTCATCGGTTTGGTTGGAGCAACCGGGGCGGTCACACATGATATGGTTGGCCTTAGAATAGATTCTAAGGAGGGGCTTCCAGCGGATCTTTCCCAGTATGGAAGCGGGTATGAATGGTAGGGCTCCCTTATCGGACAGGATCCGTATCCCCGTATTCCCGTGTTTTTAGGGCAAAAGAGATTGTATGAAAGACAGCCTGCCGGTCGGTATGGCTGTCTTTTTTAGAGGGAAGCCCTAAAATCCAGAAAATCGTCCTGGGTATCCCCGCTGGATGGTTTGTAGTGGTTTCATCACCTTCTGCTGTTTTTTAGGGCGAGGCGGTTTTGGCGGCAAAATGAATAGAATCTCAGAAAAACACCATAGAAATTTATGAGCTATGCTGATAGGATGGTTTTAGAACCAAATCATTTTTTGAGGGGGAGCGGTAATGTCCACAATCAATACCTCAGAAGGTTTGTCCCAAAATACTCTGTCCAGAAATGGTCCTTCCAGAAACGGACCGGAAAAGAAAAAAGGGAAGCTGTCAGGCTTCCTTCAGTATGTCAACCAGCATAAGTTTATCTATCTGCTGCTGCTTCCAGGCGTCGTCTATTTTGTGGTGTTCCACTATGTCCCCCTTTACTTCCTTCAGGTGGCGTTTAAGGACTACAATATTTTTCTTGGCCTGCAGAACAGCCAGTGGGTTGGGCTATCCAATTTTCGCGATCTCTTTACCTCAAAGTTCTTCCTGCAGGCGTTTAACAACACCGTAATCCTAAGCATCATGAACAAGGTGTTCGGCTTTCCCGCCCCAATTATTTTGGCGCTGCTGCTCAACGAGCTTGCCAGCCAAAGGTTCAAAAAGACAGTGCAGACTATCATTTATATGCCCCATTTCTTTTCCTGGGTAATTGTGGGGAGTATTTTCATCACTCTGCTCTCGCCCCAGGGAGGGTTGGTAAACGAATTTTTGGGGCTATTTGGCATTGAACCCATTGCGTTTATTACCAGTAAGAAATGGTTTCGTTGGGTGCTGGTGTTCACTGATATCTGGAAAAGCTGCGGGTGGGGGACCATTATCTATCTGGCGGCAATCAGCAGCATTTCACCGGACCTGTATGAAGTGGCGGTGATCGACGGAGCCGGAAGGCTGAAGCAGATATGGTATATTACGCTTCCCAGCATCATCCCCACAATCATCGTCGTCTTTGTTTTGGGACTGGCCAAAATATTCAACCTGTTTGAGCAGGTTTTTGTGATGTATAATCCCCTGGTCGCTTCGGTTTCAGAGACTATAGACACATACGTATATCAAATCGGAATCGTGCGGGCGGAGATCGCCTTTGCAACAGCGGCGGGACTTTTTAAAAATGTGATTACAGTGGTCCTGATCCTTTTGACAAACCAGCTGGTGAAAAAGATACAGGGTGAATCGGTGATTTGACCGCGGCTGCCAGTCCGGCGTATCCGGATATTTTGGGGAAAGGGTGATTGTCTCTATGCAACGTAAAAGCCTGAGCAACCGGTTGTTTCAATTTGGTCTGATCTGCTATATGCTGTTATTGTCCGCCATTATGCTTCTGCCCCTGGTAAATGTGCTCTGCCTGTCGCTGGAACCAAATTATATTGCCATTGAGCCGGGCAGACTTCATTTGATACCACAGAAAATAACCCTAAAGGCCTATGAGGATATCTTCCGAAACGGTCAGATTATGCGCTCCTTTGGCAATTCTATTTTTATTACAGTGGCCGGCTCCCTTTTAGGCACCCTTTTTACCGCCATGATGGGGTATGGACTGTGCCACACCCATATCAAGGGAATACACTTTGTCTCTTACATGATCCTCTTTACTATGATGTTCAGCGGAGGGATCATTCCCTCTTACATTTTGGTGAAGAACCTCGGACTGATGAACAGCCTGTGGGCGATGGTACTCCCCTCCATGATGTCAGCGTATAATGTGATTTTGATGAGGTCCTTTTTCAGAAGCCTCCCCCCTGAACTGGCCGAGTCCGCACTGATCGACGGGTGCAATGAAATGCAGACCTTTGTTTTGATCATTTTACCCCTTTCCAAGGCGATTTTGGCCACAATCCTGCTGTTCTACGCGGTTGGACGCTGGAACTCCTTCTTTGACGGGGTGATGTATATCACCGACCAGGCGAAAAAACCCATGCAGGTAATCCTGCGGGAGATTTTGATTATGTCCGACAATGTGGACACCTCCGGGGACCTGGACGTGGGGATGAATGTGAAAATGGCCACCGCCTTTGTGACGGTATTGCCCATCCTCTGCGTCTATCCCTTTTTACAGAAATATTTCACCAAGGGCGTCATGCTGGGGGCGGTAAAGGGGTAAGCTCCCGCCTGTGTGATATCTGTATGGCACATTCCCTGCCCGTCGCAGGAAAAAATATATTCAACCCTATTTTGAGGAGGAAAAAAGATGAAAAAGAGGCTGATATCTGTCATTCCGGCACTGGCCGCCATCCTGACCCTGGTTTCCTGCAGCCCTGCGGCCCCAAGCTCTTCGGCGTCCCCTGCTGGGCAGCCGTCGGGCAGCTCCCAGCAGCCGCCGGCGGAACAGGCAAACTACCAACCGGTCACCTTTCATGTGATGATCCGCGGCACAGCGGACACCTTTGGCGTACCCAGAACTGCGGAGATACAGGCGAAAACCGTAAAGGACCGCTGGAACATCGACCTTAAATATGAGATGGTGGATAAAAACACCTATAACGAAAAGGTTACAGCCAAGTTTGCCGCCGCTGACTTTCCAAGCATCTTGTACTACGGCGATGCAAAGGTGATACAAAACGCCATTGATTCCAAGGTGTTTGTGCCTGTGACCAAGGCGGTTATGAGCCCTGAATACGACAATGTAGACCGGCAGCTGTATTTTATACGCTGGTATCAAAACGGCGAGTATTATGGCTTTAATTACCACAGCGGCGCGCCGGAGACCATCAACCTGCGAGGCGACTGGCTCAAAAATTTAAACATGGAGGTTCCCAAAAATCCGGAGGAGTTAAAAGAGGTCATTGCTGCAATGACCAACAACGATCCGGATCAAAATGGAAAAAATGATACCTATGGCCTGACCATGCAAGGGGACCTGGGAATGACGGGACAATTTTGGTCTATGTTCCTGCCAGCGCCGAGAATCATCCCCACCAAAGGCGCCGGACTGTACATCGACAGCAAGGATAACACCGTTAAGACCATACTTGACGACGTTCCAAATATGGAAAAGGCGCTGGCCTGGTTCAATTCCCTGTATCAAGAGGGGATACTGGACCCCATGTATGTCACCCTCAAGCAGCAGGATGTTGAGGCAAAGTTTGTCTCCAACCAAAGCGGCGTTTGGGTCAAGGAGATCGGCGGTCTCCCCTCTCGTCTGGCCCAGATTCAAAACAATGTTCCCGATGCGGAAATTGTGGCTATGCCTCCAGTAGAAACTGTGTCTGGCGTTACCAACTACGATCTGGTGGCCTTTAAAAGCGACTGCTACTTTATGACCAAGGATGCGCCGGATGTGGAGCGCGGATATGAGCTGCTGAAATACCTGTATGGCAAAGAGGGCATCTATGCTGAGGCTTATGGGGAAGAAGGCGTCGAGTATTCCTTGCAGGGCGGCGCGTTCCAATGGCTGAACGAAGAGGCGCGGGAACGGAGCAATCCGGCAAGGGTAATCAGCTCCTACTTGGATCTCCAGCTTTTGGACCCCATCCCCGTGGTCGAAAATGCCTTCCAGGCGATTCAGGCTATGGCAAGCTGGATAAGGATATTGCCGCTTACGCCACAGCAACAGAGTCCTACAACAAGCTGAGCGCAGATGTGGATAAGGTGATGCTGGAAGGGGTAACGCAAATCATCGTCGGCGAAAAGCCTGTGGACTATTATCAGCAGGTGCTGCAGGAGGCAAAGGACATCGGCCTGGACAGCATTGTCAGCGATGTAAACCAGGTATTTCAAAAGGGATAGTGCAGGTACCGAACCGCTGGTCTGTTCAACGCCTTTCTTTGACAAAAATCGCTAAAAAACACCAATTTCAAACAAATCTTGCATTTCACTCTATAAAGGGGTATGATTAGAATAGATTGAACCCCTTTGTGGAGGGACTTTAAGAGAGGAAGATAGATTATGGGACAGGGGACTGTGGTGCACAATCAAATTTTTCGCTACAACGATCCTGACACTGGACGGGAGGTCCTGCGGCTGACCTCGCCGGAATGCCTTTCCACACATCCATACTTTTATTTCAACTGCATCTCCAGGGACAACCGCTTTGTGGTGTTCGGCTCGGACCTCTCCGGATCCAGGCGGCTCCACAAGGTGGATGTGGAAACAGGGGATATTACCCAGCTTACCCAGCGGGAAAAGATGGTGGTCTACCAGGCCTGCCTTTCCCTGGATGACCAAACGCTTGTTTACGCAACCGCCAGCCAGGTGGTGCGCCTGGATCTGGAGACCCTGGAAGAAGAGGTGGTCTATACCCTGGGGCCGGAGTGGTGGGCAAATAAGACCTTTGGCGTCACTCCAGACTGTACCTATGTGGCCCAGGTGCAGATGCATCGGGACGATTTGATTCCCCGGGACCGTTATCAGGGCAACATGGCGGAGCAATGGAGAGTAAAGCCACGATGCAGGCTGGTGATTATTGACCTGCTGAATAAGAGCTCCCAGGTGGTTTTTGACCAAAAATTGTGGGTGGCCCACCCGCAGGTGCGGCCTATCTATAAGGATAAGCTGATGTTCTGCCATGAGGGCCCTGGAAATCTCATTGATTCCAGGATCTGGCTTATGGATATGGATGGGAGCAATATCCTATGTCCACGCCCGCACAAGCAGCGGGAAAGCTTTACCCATGAATACTGGTATGCGGACGGTTCCGCCCTGGGATATGTGGCGAATCTACGGGATGAAAATAATAAAACCGTGGAGACCAGTATCCGAAAAATTTCTATGGACACCATGGAGGAGACGGTGGTGATGCCCTGTTCCTTCTACTCCCACTGTGTGTCCAATCGGGACAATACCATGATTGTCGGGGATGGCAGGGATCCTCAGCGGCCCTATATCTTTATTTCCGACCTGCGCAGCGGAAAGGAAATCCCGGTCTGCCGCCATGACTCCAACTGGGGAATCTACCACGATCCGGGAATTGGGGAGAACATCAATCAGGACGCCCACCCCCATCCGCAGTTTTCCCAGGATGGAACCAAGATTGTATTTAACTCAGATAAAGAGGGAAAGCCCTGCGTTTATATGACTGACATTTCGGACCTGATCTAATCCTGTGAACCAGTTTAGCAATCGTTGAGGCGGTGGGGCAGCCCCTTTTGCGGATGTACTGATATACTTTGGCAGCCGGGGCATAGGGTCCTGACTGCCAAAGTATTATTATGTTCAGGGCCTTCTGGGCGTCTTTTCGCTATTTGCCGTCCGCAATCCCTGAGGAGCTTAGGGGCAGAACATTCACCGGACAAGGAGGGATTCCAATATGGAGGAGGCCCGCCAGAAAAAGCGGCTCTTTTATCGTTTGTTTTTTACGATGATTTGTCTGATTGTAGTCCCAATGGTGGGGATTTCCGCATTCAGCTTTGCAATCCTGCAAAAAAATATAGAGCGGGAGATCACTCGCTCCAACCTGAGCCTGCTGTTCCAAACCAGGCAGTCTGTGGATTCCCTTCTCGAGACAACGATACAGATTGCCTCACAAATTGCATATGACCCCCTTACCAACCGCTTTATGGAACAGGGGCTTTCCCTTGGTGCGTATCAGGATATCCTCTTTTACAAACAACTGATGGAACGAAACGACACCGCCATTTTAGATAACCAGTATGTAAAAAGCATTAGTGTTTACAGCAGAAAAAACAACCTTATGGTGACCACCGGAACCGGAATGATGCAGAAGCTGAATGCGGAGAACATACAGGATATCTTTGGACGTTTGCGGGAGGCAAAGGGCGCCCTCTGGCTGGAACCCTCCCCAAAGGCGGCAGATATCTGGCAGATCAATGGAATTGGTTATGTCCGCACCATCTATGATTCCTATGCGGTCCCTTCCGGCTTTGTTGTGGTGCGGCTGCAGGGGGAAAATTTAAACTGGCTGATCAATGAGATATTTCTGATGGACAGTGGATATGTCACTTTAATGAACCGAAACGGCGAAGGGGTTCTTGTAGGCGCGCGAGGAGACCGGGCAGTGGAGGAAGCGATTGCAGAACAGGGGCTTCTGCAGGGGAAGGACGGCTATGGAGAGATCCTGGTAGAAGGCAGAGAGATGCTGATTTCCTTTGCCTCTTCCCGGTTTAACGACTGGCATTATGTAGCTGTTCTGCCTGCCAAGGAGCTGACCTCCGGAACCCCGGTCTTCGGTTTGTCTATCCTAGGCATCTGTGGGGGATTGGTCCTGCTGTTGGGCAGCCTCTCCTATCTGGTTTCCAAGCATTACTATAACCCCATTGCATTTCTGAGCAGCCTGCTGCTGGGGGAAAAGGACTGGGACAACCAGACGCTCCAGAGGGAAAAGCTGGAGAGCCGAGGGGATGAAATTGGGACGATTTTCACAGGCATCAACCAGGTTATGATCCGGCTGAAGACCGAGCAGGCTATGCAGAACGATATCAAAAAGCAGAATGAAAGCCTTCGCCTGCAGGTGGATGAGGAGCAGGAAAAGGTGAGGAGTTTTTTTATTTACCGCATCCTTCTGTCCGATGTGCCGGATCCCAAAGAGCTGGCGGAACAGGCTGGCACCTTTGGAATCCCCATACAGGGCCGTTATATCACAACCATCATAACCCTGGACGAGAACTTTAAAAAGCTGCTGGAACGCGCCAGCCAGAGCGAAACCAGCCTGGTCCGCAAGGAGCTGGTGGAGATTTTAGAGGAAATCTTGGGGCGGGAAACAGTTCCCGTCAAACTGTTTTTTGACAGATTTGGAGGGGAAGAGCGGATTATCGCCATTCTGCTCCTGCCCGATAAAGAGGCGGAGGAAACAGCCGTCTCGCTCAAACAGCTTTTCCGGTATATCCAGAGTTACCTTTATTCACAGCTCCAGTTCTCGGTAGCGATTGTGGCGGGAAGGTGTTACAGCAGGCTTTCCGACATTCGGACTTCCTACGAGGAGGCCCTTGAATGCCTCCGCTATAAAACGGCCAGTGGGGACGAGAGCCTGATCTTTCTGTGGGAGTTGGATCAGCAGGCAGCACGAGATGCAGCAGGCCGGACAAACACAGAATACAGAAGAAAATTTTATAATGCCCTTAAAACTGGTGATGGGGAACAGGTCCATCGTTTGTTTACGCAGTTTCGGGAAAAAGAGATGTTTTCAGATGGGGCTTTCTGCCGGGATATGATCAATCTGGCTCTGGAGGCATATAACCAGGCCGGCTATCAGAACCACCAGCGAACGGAGGAGCTGAACCGGCTGTTCTTTATCCAGGACGGAAAGGGGGATTCTGCTTGGGGGGAACATATCCTGGCTCTGGTGGAGCAGGCTGTTCTGGAACTGGTGGAATGGCCTGCCGGTAAGGACACTCGTCCGCCGGACATCGCCCAAAAGATCTTAAAGATGATTCATGAGAATTATTTTCAGGACATTGGAATCAGCCAAGCTGCGGAGCAGCTCGGGCTTTCGGAGGGTTATTTCTCCAAGGTGTTCAAGGAACGGTTTGGGAAAACCTTCAAGCGGTATCTGACCGATTACCGCATGGAGATCGCGAAAAAGATGCTGGTGGAAACCAATACGCCTATTCAGGAAATTTCTTCGGCGGTGGGGTATAACAATCACAACCAGTTTTCTAAGATGTTCCGGCTTCATGAGGGAATATCCCCTACGCAATACAGAAGTCTTTACCGGCAGTAGCAGGTAAAGGCTGGAAATACAGGGTGTAAGAGGCAACCGCCTCTTACACCCTGTATTTTTATGCGTTGCACAGCTCCCGAACCTTTGATAAAAATTTCTGCGCCGGTTTGGAAAGCAGCTGATACTTTTTCCAGATAATATTGGCAGTAACCTTCAAAGGAGGCTGGAGGGGACGAAAGCAGAGGTTTGTCCCTTGGGTATTGATGAGCTTGTCGAAGCAGACAGCGTATCCCAGTCCCTCCTCCACCAGCAGGGAACCGTTGAAGATCAGCGTATAGGTGGCCACAATGTTCAGCTGAGAGACGTTTGGGGTGATCCACCGCAGGATATACCAGCCGTCCCGCTCGTCCTGACGGGAGACAATAAGGGGTTTGTCTACAAGATCTTCTGGGCTGATGTACTCTTTTGCTGCCAGCTCCGCGTCCCGGCGCATCAGTACCCCGAAGGTATCGGGGCAGGTCAGCTGGATAGACTCGTACTTTGTGTGGTCCACCGCGCCGTAGATCAGTCCAAAGTCAATGAGCCCCCGGTCCAGCTGCTCCAGCACAAAGACGGCGTTGCCGCTGGCGATGTGGTAGCGGATGTCCGGCCAGGTTTCCTGCATTTGATGGGCTGCCCGGCCCAACAGCCGGTTGACCTCCGATTCCCCTGCCCCGATGTAGACGTCCCCGGAAAGGTGCTCATCTGAAAGCGCGATCTCATCCTCGGTCTTCTTCATCAGCTGGACCATCTCCTCCGCCCGCTTCCGGAGGATCATCCCCTCCTCGGTGAGGGAAATTCCCTTGTTGCTCCGGGTGAAAAGCTGCTTGCCCAGTTCGTCCTCCAGGTCCTTCAGCTGGCGGGAAAGGGTGGGCTGGGAAAGGTGGAGAAACTCCGCCGCCCCTGAAAGGCTCTGCTCCCGCGCCACCGCCAGAAAATATTGCAATACGCGAAATTCCAAGATATCGCCTCCTGACATCAATCAGTATAATACAGCAAAGTATAACTGTCAAGCATAAACAACTATTTAACATAGGCATTTGTTATTTACAAATCCCAATGGTATGATATAACCCAAGAAAAAGAGTTCCAAAGGAGGAGCAGTCCCTATGAAAAGACGACTTTCCCTATTCGGACTTGCTGCCGGCTTGATATTGGCCGGATGCACCGAAGGGACTCCGTCCATTTCTCAAGGCGGCGTCAGTACCCCTGCCAGCCAGTCCGCCCCCTCTTCCAACAGTGCGGACAGTTCTGGGCTCATGTATGAAGGGCAGCGGGAAATGCTGTCAGAGGACAATACCGCCCTGGAGGAGTTTACCATCCTGGAAAACAACATCGTTGAACTGGAATCCGGGCTTTCTGCTGTTCGCTTTGACGGGGATTACGGTTTTGATACGTTTCTGGAGCGGGGCGGGGCCTCCTCTGACGGGGAAGTGGCCCGGTACCTGGCGGAAACCCTTATTGGGGACCTTGGTCTGGATTTCCTAGGGAATTTCTTTGGGTGCAGCACCATCACAGCCAAAAGTCCTGGTGGGGACGTCCTGTTTGGCCGCAACTTTGATTGGAACCGCTGTGACGCCATGGTCGTGGAGGCCCATCCGGAAAACGGCTATGCGTCCCTTTCCACTGTCAATATGGATTTCATTACCCAA
This sequence comes from uncultured Oscillospiraceae bacterium, assembly GCA_949737515.1. GTDB lineage: Bacteria > Bacillota > Clostridia > Oscillospirales > Ruminococcaceae > UBA1405. The sequence goes on from CATJCP010000101.1 coordinate 25,104, forward strand.
AGTGCCGGCGGGCCGGTGGGGGCGGCGCTGCAGCTAGATCAGGTAAAAACTATGGCGGCTCTCTACGCCCCTCTGGATGGAATGAACGAAAAAGGACTGGCGGTCTCGGTAAATATGATCCAGGACAGCGCCGGCATCAGCCAGAACACAGGAAAGCCCTGCGTCACCACCACGACCGCCGTCCGTCTGCTGTTGGATAAGGCCGCCAGTGTGGAGGAAGCGCTGGAGCTGCTGAGACAGTACGATCTCCATGCATCCATGGGGTATATGGTGCATTTTGCCCTGGCAGATGCCTCTGGACGCAGTGTGGCAGTGGAATATATCGGCAATCAGATGTCCGTCATTGAAACCCAGACGGTCACCAATTTCTATCTTACCCCAGGGGAGAAATACGGCATTGGAACCGCACAGTCCCACACGCGGTATGAAATTTTGAACCAGCTGCTGGAGAAAAACGCCGCCCTCACCCCAGAAAGAATCCGGGATGCACTGAAAAATGTCAGCAAGGGAAACTTCGGGGAATTTGAATCCACAGAGTGGAGTATTGTGATGAATCTCACCGATAAAACCGCCTGGTACTACCACCGGGAAGATTACGACAACACCTGGCTTTTTGCCCTGTAACAAGGAGGACGCTGTGAATATTCCAAAGACATTATGGAACCTGTGCCAATTAAAGCGCAATGAGGGGATGGCGCCTGCCCGGCTGCAGATGCTGCAGCAGCAAAAGCTGCGCCGTCTCCTTCGCCATGCCTGGGAGCATTCCTCCTATTATCGGAATTCCTTTGAGGCGGCGGGCGTCACAGAGGATACCTTGGATGCAACCCCCATTTCTTCCCTGCCCACACTGGACAAATCCACTTTACTGGCCCGGTTTGATGAGATTGTCACCTGCCCTGAGCTCCGGCAGGAGGAGCTGCGCCGGTTTGACCAGGAGGAAACCCTGGATCAGAAACTCTTCCAGGGGAAATACCATGTGGTCCATTCCTCCGGCAGCACTGGAAAGCCGGGATATTTTGTCTACGATCAGGATGCCTGGGAAACCATGCTTTTGGGAATCATCCGAGGGGCCCTGTGGGGAATGTCCATGTCCCAGATTCTCCGGCTGTTGGTACAAAGGCCCCGAATCCTTTATATTGCCGCCACGGACGGGCGCTATGGCGGGGCCATGGCAGTGGGGGACGGCATTGACGGAGTGGGGGCCAGTCAGCTTTATTTGGACATCAAAACGCCCCTTTCCCAGTGGGTGGAGAAGGTAAAGAAGTTCCGTCCCAACCTCATCATCGGCTACCCCTCTGCCATCAAGATATTGGCGGAATTGGCCCAGAGGGGCGACGTTGCCTTAGAGGTGCTCCGGGTGGTTTCCTGTGGAGAACCTCTGGGAACCGGGCTTCGGAAGTACCTGGAGGGCACCTTTCAGACAGAGGTCGTCAATTTTTATGGGACCAGCGAATCCCTTGCCCTTGGAGCGGAATCCGACCCGGAGGAGGGAATGATCCTCTTTGACGACCTGAATATCATTGAGGCCGGAGAGGATGGCCTGTACCTCACCTGTCTGTATAACTTCGCCCAGCCGCTGATCCGCTATAAGCTGTCTGACCGCATTGTTGTAAGGGGACCGGCCGGCCGCCGGCCATTTTCCCAAGCGGTGGGACTGATGGGCCGAAGTGAGGATGTCCTCTGGTTTGAGGATGGGCAGGGCCGCCGGGAGTTTCTCCATCCCCTGGCGGTGGAGGGGTTCTGCATTGAGGGGCTTTTGGATTACCAGTTCCAGCAGACCGGAAAAGACAGCTTTGAAATGTTGGCGGAATCTTCCCCTGGCGCTGGACAGAAGGGCATTGAAAGGGAACTCCGGCGGCAGCTGGGCGGGATTCTGCTGAAAAAGGACCTCTCCTATCTCAACTTTTCCATCCGCTTTGTAGATGAAATACTCCCAGACCCAAACACTGGAAAAAAGCGGCTGGTTTTGACGCCATCCCAGAGAAAACGGAGGAATGCCGGATGAAAAAGGTGATATTGGAGGGAATCGGGCTTTGCAAATCCTTCCCCAGCGGAGGGGAGCTGTTCCGTTCTCTGGATGCAATTATCTATGACGGGGACTTTACCGTTGTCATGGGACCTTCCGGGGCAGGAAAATCCACTCTGCTTTATGTCCTCAGCGGGATGGACAGCGTCACCAGCGGCACGGTGAAATACAGGGGACAGCCCATCAGCGGTCTTTCTGAAAAGCGTATGGCGGAGCTGCGGGCAAAGGAGTTCGGATTTGTCTTTCAGCAGACCCATTTGGTGGGCAATCTCACCCTTTTCGAGAATGTGGCCGTGGCAGGGTATCTGGCGGGGAAGGAACCGCCGAAGGCAGTACAGATCCAGACGGAAAAGCTGCTCCGCCAAATGGGAGTGGGGGGAGCCGGGGATCGGCTTCCCTCCCAGGTTTCCGGGGGAGAGGCCCAACGGGCAGCCATTGCCAGGGCCATGATCGGCGTTCCTGGCATCCTCTTTGCAGATGAACCGACAGGAGCCCTCAACCGCCAGAACAGCCAGGAGGTGCTGAATCTTTTGACTGGGCTGAACCAGAGGGGGCAGTCCATCCTCATGGTGACCCATGATATGCGGGCAGCGGCGCGGGGAAACCGCATCCTCTATCTGGAGGATGGGGAGATTCTGGATCAATTGGATCTGCCGCCCTATGAGAAGGCTTCCAGAGAGCGGGATGAGAGGGTGAGCGGATGGCTCTCCTCTCTCCAGTGGTAGGGGGACAGTTATGGAATTTAAGACGCTTCTTTTAGCAAACCTCCGGCGGCATCGGAGCGGCCTAATGGGGATATCCCTGCTGATCTTCCTGGTATCCCTCGCCCTTTCCTCTGTGCTTACCCTTTGGGGCAACTCCAGCAGCTATCTTGGCAGCGAACTGGAGCGGGCCGGATACGGAACCATCACCGCCTGGACGTCAGGCAACACCGGGAGTCTTTTAGAGGAAATTACCGCCCTTGGCGCGGTGGAGCGGGTGTCGGAACAAAAAATCATCCACACCAATTACAGCCTAAACGGACAGGAATCAGACAGCGAAGGGCAGCTGATTCTTTACCAGCCGGAGGAGCGGCGCTACCGCTTTTTTACCGGAGATCTTTCCGGCTATGGGAACCCTCCGGGGGAGATACAGCCGGGGACGGTTTGGGTTTCTCCCTCCCTTGTTTCCATGTTTGGGGCAGCGCTTGGGGATGAAATCACTTTTCCCATTGCCCGGTCAGGGCAGAATCTCACCCTTACAATTGCCGGATGGTACGAGGATCCCTTTATGGGCAGTTCCATGATCGGCATGAAGGGATTCCTGATTTCAGAGGCGGACCGGCAGAACGCGCTGGAGATTCTGGAGAGCGCTGGGATCGACGCCCTGGCACGGGACGGATCTATGCTCCATATCTTTGCCGCAGAGGGTGGACTCACTGCCGCGGACCTGAGCGCGGAAATAAATGCATCCACCTCTCTTCCCAAATTTGCCGAGTTTGTCCACAGCCGGGAAACTATTTTTGGTTTTATGCTGGTACTGCAAAACAGTTTTGGCGGCTTTCTGCTGGCCTTTGCTGCCGTTCTGCTGCTGGCCTCCATGGCAGTGCTGGGGCACCAGATAGGGAGCGGGCTCCGGCAGGACCGACGGAATATGGGGATCCTGAAAACCATGGGCCTTTCCAGTAAGGGACTGCGGACAGTGCAGCTGGCGCAGTATTTGGCGGCTATTCTTCCAGCAATGGTCCTGGGGCTTATGCTGGCTCCCGCTGTAAGCGCCGCCGCCAGGGACATGACCCTCGCCACCACCGGAATCCGGGTTCCATCCTCCTTGCCTTTGGGTCTGTGCCTGTTGGCGCTTTCCCTTATGCTGGCAGCCCTGGTCATCTTCCTCCTCTGGCAGCTAAACAAGCTTCGCCATGTGACCCCTTTGGACGCAATCCGGGGAGAAGCAGACGGAATGCCGGTTCCCGTCAAGGGCCTGCCGGCCATTTCCGGGAGCTGCCTGAATGGAAGCCTGGCCCTGCGCCAGCTCATAACTGGATGGGGACAGTATCTGGGAGCCGTGTTGGTGGCTGCGCTGCTGGTGTTCTTTGCCTCCCTCGTCGGCCGGATGGACTGCTGGCTGGGGCCGGATGGGCAGGGAATGATGGATGCCTTCAACCCCGCTGATCACGATTTAGGGGTACAGTCCTTTGGAGATTTAACCAGGGAGGACTTTGAAAAAATTATCCAGCAGTACAGCGGAATCACCGATACCTATCTTCTGGCCATGCCCAGCGTTACGGTCAACGGGGTGGACCATACCGCCAATGTCACCGACCAGCCGGAGAGGTTCCATCTGCTGGCGGGCCAACCCTGCACCGGGGAAAATGAGATCGTCATTACCGAGTTTGTAGCGGAGGATTTTGGCGTGGGGATCGGCGGCACCCTCTCCATAGGAGCCAGCCAGTGCATTGGCGAGTATACTGTCTCCGGCATCTATTCTTGTGCCAACGACATGGGAGCCACCATCGGAATGAGCCGGGAGGGGTACCTGAAGATCGGCTCCGACCATCCTAATCTCTGGTGCTGGCATTATTTTCTGGACGATCCCTCCCAAAAGGGGGACATTGCCGGCGCGCTTGAGGCCGCCTATGGCGGGGATGTTCATGTCCATGAAAACACCTGGCCAGGGCTGCTGGGGATTATCGCTGCCATGGGAGCCCTTACCGCCTTTCTCTATGGGATGGCAGCCCTGTTTATACTTGTCGTCACTGCCATGACCAGCGGAAAACTGCTGGCGGCAGAGCAGCGGGATTTGGCAGTCTGCCGTGCCATGGGCTTCACGGCGGGAAAGCTGCGCCTTACCTTTGCCCTGCGCTTTGGAATGGCTGCAGCGGTGGGGGCAATTACAGGGACTGTTTTGGCGGCGATTCTTGCTGATCCCCTGGTTTCCGCTGCCATGAGGCTGGCCGGAATCAGCAGTTTTACCTCTGCGCCGGGTCCGGCGGAGGTGCTGTTTCCCGGCACAGCAATTGTCATACTGTTTTTTGCCTTTGGGTGGCTGACAGCCGGAAGGATCCAGAAGGTCAGGATGACAATTCTGGCGGCTGATTGATATCAATACTTTTTAACTATAGCTATTTGTTTAACATAAGTATTTACTATAAACAGAAGATGAAGCTTATAATGGAAGAAGAAAAGAGATCCTGATATTACAGAAAGGACAAACCGCTATGAAACAAAAATTTATCGCTCTTTTGACTATTTTAACCATTTCTGTTGCCGCATTTTCCGGCTGTACCCAAGGCGGGGACAGCCGCTCCCAGGACGTCAGTTCCGGAAGCATCAGTGTTGGAAATTCTAGCTTAAATGCCAGTTTGGGAAATAACGCTTTGGAAAATTCGTCTGGCAGCTCTAATGCATCTTCCAACAAGAAAGGAGCAGACCAATCCAGCAGTCAGGAGAACATCACATCCTCCTCATCCCAAGAGGCGGAAAGCAGCGAAGCGTCTCAGCTTTCTGTCCGCTTTGGCAGTGATGGCTCAAGCTTTACCCTTTATCTTTACGACAATCCCACCGCTGCGGCCATTGCCCGCCATGTGGGCACCGCCAGCTGGCAGCTGCCCATCTATCACTATGACGGCTATGAGAACTGGGAGGTAATGCAGTACTACGATATCCCCAGCCGGTACGAAATTCCCTCAGACGCTGAAAGCATTTCCAGCGAGGCCGCTGGAACCGTGTACTATTCGGAGCCCAACCGCATTGTCCTGTTCTTCCACGAGGGGGAGGTCAGCGGAGAGTACACCCCCGTGGGATACTTTGATTACACCGATGAATTTGTCAGCGCAGTGGAAAATAATCCTGTGCTGGAAGGCTGGGGAAACAAGCTGGTGTTTATCAGCCAACAAAACTGAGGAGAGGGTGCAACCTATGAGGCTGTGTGACTCTGAGGAGGCTGTCATTCAAAACCTGCGGGACGCGGGTTGCGACGATCAAACGGTCGTCACTTTCCTGGACTATATTAAAAATGGAAAAGAGTTGGAAAGCTTCTGGCTGCTGAAAAAACAGCGAAGCCGTCTTCTGGATATGGTCCATGAGGAACAGCGGAAAATTGATTGTCTGGACTATTTGGTGTACCGGATGCAGCAATCCAAAAAATGATTGAAAGAAGAAAATTGGTGATGCAAACCATTTCTAACAGAACCTTTGATGTGGAACGGGCCCATTACGGCGAGAGGGATCTGCTGGGCGAAGGGCGAGATCATTGTGGGAAAGTAGTGCCTGTGCGCCTGATTGATGTATTGACGGTACAGCATATGGAGTGTATTCGTCAGGTTCCCATCCAGGTAGACGGCAGATTTGTGTGCCGGTTTATCCAAAATGGGGAACAGCAAATCCGGGAGCGGCTGGGAATGGGATAGACGCAAAACTGGGAGCAATATAATATTTGTTTCAAAGACACTGTGCATGTTACAGCGTCTTTTATCTGAGATGTTAAAGGGGAGCCAAATTTATCTTGATAACCCTGTGTCCTTTACAGCGTTTTAATCAGGGCGTCCGCCTGGCGGTCATACTCCTGTTTTGTGATTTTTCCATCGTCCAGCTGTTTTTTCAGGAGTTCAAACCCTTTTTCCGGCTGCGGATCTACAGCGTTGCCCAGACCAGCCAGCAATTCCTTTTCATTTGGCAGGGGCTCTGTCACCGACCGCCGCTCATAAAAGGCGGTGAAATACCTCAGACCAAAAATCCTTTGAGACGCGGCGTCAAAGTGGAGCTTATCCGGGTTGCAGGAAAGCCCCTTGGCGGTGACAAAGAAACAGTTTTCCTGGGTTTGGGCAAAATGCCGCAGCTGCTCCGTCACTTTGGGGGCGTTGGTATAATAGTCATGGGCTGCGCAGCCGGGAAGATAATCCCCCAGGCCGCCCACCAGCAGCGGGACATGGGGAATGTCAAGAGCCTCCCGCAGGGCGGACATTATTTTTTCCAGCTTTTCCTCGTAGACAGCGGCCCGCTCGGTTGGGCAGTCGGTTTCGCCCTGGTGCCAGAGGATGCCGTCGATCCGGCTGATCCGCTGGGCAAGCTTGGACTGCATCACGGCATGGTCAAACAGCGCCCCGCCTGGAGCCCATTCGTCCAGGCTGCTTCCGCCGTCGGCGCAGGGGATCAGACCTATCTCCCCCTCTGGATATGTCCTGCGCCATGCCAGGGCAAAGGACGCGGACAGCCCCACCCCGGCAAAGGGACGGTCATAATTGACGGGTTCTGTCATGACCTGCCAGCGCCCGTTGCGCAGCATCTTTATCCTTTCATCGCGGATGGGGGGCACGTCCTTTAAAAAGCCCCGTCCGGCCATGTTGGACTGACCGATCAATAGAAATGAGTGAACCATATACAAACTCCTCCTCTATCTGTGCAGGGACATATCTTTTTGGATTGTGCTCCTGCTTTCTTTAATTATATATAGCTCCTCCAAGGGAGGGTATCTTCCTTACAGCACAAAAATCATCCTCGCTGATCATGTATGCCTCCTTTTGGGGTTGGACAGCCGGGTTTTGGAAATAAGAAGGATAAATTCCATATGATAAGAATACACACTCAGAAGAGAAAAGTAAAGCATGGTTTGTATCAGATAAGATAAAAATAGAGAAAATAATTGGAATAATTATAGAAATTTATTTGATTTATGGTTATGATATAAGATATGAAATGCTGCAAAACAAGGAGGAAAACGGTATATGGAGAAGAAGTTTAACATAACCCATTGTTTCACAGACAGAGGAAGCGAAGGCCTTTATACCCCTGGGAGGGGGTACGGCTTTGTGACCGGGAAAAACCGCGCAGAAATTCCATGTTTAAGGGTTCCTGAAACCAACAGCGGTTTCCTGCCCCAATGGTGGCATGGGGATAATGCCCTTACAATGATAGAAACATGCCCGGAGGGCGTTAAATGCAGCGCGGCAAACCAGGATACCAAAAGGGAAGCCCAGGGGCGGCTGTTGGCGCTGTGTTTCCGGCAGGATGTCCCCAAATCAGGCAGCTATCGGGTCACTGTCACCCTTTCGGCGGTCAGCGAGGTGCGGGAGGCGCTGCTCTTTGCGGGCCGCCGCCGTTTGGTATGGCGCGGGTCAATGAAAGCGGGCGACGTTCTCACAATCCCGGCGCTATGCGACGTATCCCCCATCGTGCCGAGGGGACAGACCGAGCCTGTCAGCGATCCATCAATCAGTATCGCCATACTTTGCGGGGCTGATGAAGGGGTTTGCCTCAATGCGCTCAAAGTGGAGGAAGCAGAGTCCCGCACAGTGTATATTATGGGCGATTCCACCGTTACAGATCAAACCGCAAACCTTCCTTATGCCCCAGGGACAAGCTTTTCGGGATGGGGGCAGATGATCGGGGCATTTCTGCCGGAGCCGCTGTGTATTTCCAATCACGCCCACAGTGGGCTGACAACCGAAAGCTTTACCAGCGGCGGACATTGGGATGTTATGCGCCCGCTGATGAAAAAGGGCGATGTCTGCCTGATGCAGTTTGGGCATAATGATCAGAAGCTGCCACATTTGAAAGCCCGCGAAGGGTATACACAGAGGCTGAAAGGATACATAGGAGAACTTAGGAAAGCCGGGGTTCAGCCGGTGCTTGTCACTCCCCTTGCACGCAACAGTTGGAACAGTGCGGGGAAATACAATGATCTGCTGAAAGATTACGCCGGCGCGGTATTGGAGCTGGGGCAGACAGAGGGAGTTCCGGTCATAGACTTGCACAGGTATGCCCTGGAGCTGATTTGCAGTAAGGGTTTAGAAGGCGCCAAACGCTGGTTTTATCCCGGAGATTTCACCCACACCAATGATTTTGGCGCGTACAGGATGGCGTCCTTTGCCGCCCAAAGGCTATGCGCGATTTTGGGGACAGCACCGAAAGCCATGCCGGATTGGGAATGTCACGAGCCCTTTGACGTCTTGGAGCCGCCGCCGGATTGTCCGCTGACGCCGCCAGCAGGCGGTAGGCCGAATCCTGCCGCAAAACTTTTGGAAGACAGGCCGGATGATATGCTTACCAGGGTGGAGGCATTAGAGTTGGTCATCCAGTTGATGTGCTTTTTCCCAATTAACGTATATAACGATTTATACACTGACGTAGTGGGCCACGAAGCATACGCAGGGACTGTCCAGTGCGCCGCGCAGAACGGCCTGATTCCCGGGGAATGGACAGTAGATGGATTCCTGCATCCAAACCGGCAGGTTACGGCAGCGGACTTTTTCGCTGTCCTGATTCCCGGCTATGCCAGCCGCCACACACTGGGGAATCCTATGCCCGTTTCAGATAATGTCCCGGCGTTTGCACAGGAGGCGGTCGGGCTGGCTATGCGTATAGGATTGGCCGCTGGCGGGGAAGCGTGGGGAGAGGGACTGTCCCGCCGCCAGGCGGCTGAAATATGCCAAAGAATACCACTGCATTAAAGCAAGGCTGGCGGGAAATGTATGAAAAACTACAAAAATAGGATATTTGTTTTAATCTTTTCCGCCCTCGGTATTCCCTTGATGGCGGCGAGCATCCTGTCTTATCGCATTTACAGAAGGCGGCGGCAGGATTGGCTGGATCATCTGAACCTGAAAGCCCCCACTGGCAGAATTGTTTGCTGTGCTCAACAAACTCCTCACTGCACAATACCAAGACAATGAATTAAACGAGGCGTGTAATAACGCTTTGCTTTTATTAGAAAAGGCAGAGAAGACATCCAATATTGGGCGTCTTCTCTGCCTTTTAGGGCTGATCTTTTTAATCCATATAATCCCCTGTGGGATGGGAATTGTATTGGGTCTTTACTTTTATGATCACAGAGCCGTCCTCTTGGACGGTTTCCTCGCAAATTTTGTGCTTGATCCGCTTCTGAATGAGAGATTTTTTGTACGCCTCCACCTCACGCTTCACTGCGCTGACTGCTATATCATGGGCAACGTCCTCCTTCAGCTGGAAATGGATTGTCTTTTCAATACAAGCATACTGAATACGTTTCATTTGAAATCCTCCTTTTCTATATTGCTATTATATCATTTTTTAGGAGAATTTTCAAATAAAAATATCTATTTTTCGTCATTTTTGTGAATTATGCGCATGTTATAGCCTTCGCGCATTTGTGCATTTTTCCCATACCCACAGCAGCTATATCTCAAAACATTTTTTTCAAAAATTCCCTGCTCACAAAGGGAGCAATCATGGAAAGTTCTTCTACATCCTTTGCCTTCTGCCCGTCCCACATCTGTTCCAGGGTCTCCTTGCTGACAAATGGGGCGATTGCCACCAGGTCCTCTAAACTTTTCGCTTTCAGCCCTTCTCCCAGCTGTTCCAGCATTTCTCTGCTGACAAAAGGAGCGATCATGGAAAGTTCCTCCACATCTTTTGCCTGCTGTCCATTCCACATCTGTTCCAAGGCCTTTTTGCCGACAAATGGGGCGATTGCCACCAGGTCCTCTAGACTCTCCGCTTTCAGCCCTTCTCCCAGCTGTTCCAGCACTTCTCTGTCTACAAAAGGGGCAATCGCAGACAACTCCTTCACATCTCTTGCCTTTAATCTTTCCGCCAGTTGTTCTGTAACATCAGGCGGAAGGACCGGCGATATATCGGAAAGCTCCGACAGGCTGATGTCCCAATCTTCCAGGTTTTCCTTTTGCATTACCTTTACAATGTTCCTGGAATCCTTTGAATGCCCCAACAGATCTTCTATACTGACTTCCAGCAGGTCGCTTAGTTCCCCCAGTTTTCCAATATCCGGCATGGAATTCCCACGCTCCCAGTTGGAAACCGCCTGATAGCTTACACCAAGGGCGTCCGCTATATTCATCTGGGTGAGATTTTTGTCGATCCGTGCTTTTTTAATTCGGGCCGCTGTTTCTGCCATAACAAACATATCCTTTCCTCCCATTTCCCTTAATTCTTTTCCGGTACGCCACAACTGTGGTCCGCAACCATCAACTATAGGGTATCATGTTTTTCAACTCTTTACTATCAACCAGTCATTGAGTTCGCCATAAATCTATGGTCAACTATTTCTTTAGTGCTCCTGCCCGATTGCCAGTTCAGCCCTAAAAAACAGGAGCCCTCCCCGAAAGGAAGGCTCCTGTTTTCCCAAACATCGGAATGGGAAAGATTTTTAGGGATATGTGTTATTCAGATCAAAATGATCTGCAAAAACCAGGAAAAATGAGTGGAAGGACCGCTTAATATTTCCCGCCGATCGAGCCAGCGGAAGAAGAAATTGACATATCCATGGGCGCTGCGGGGGCGCTGTTCACAGCAGGCGCACTGCTGCTCATTCCTACGTCCTCCATCAGCTTAAACTGCCCTGTCAGGTTCTTGAGCATCTGGGCCTGACCGGAAAGCTGTTCGCTGGCAGCGGCGCTCTGTTCAGCTGTGGCAGAGTTGTTCTGGACAACAGCGGAAATCTGGTCAATGCCCTGGCTGACCTGGCCCACAGAAGTGGCCTGGGTGTTGCTGGCATTGGAGATCCCGTTGATCTCGTTGGCAACCTCCTCGATACCGCCGACAATCTCGCTCAGGGACAGAGCGGTCTCATTGGCAATCTTAGAGCCATGCTCTACGGCCTGGAGGGAACGGTCGATCAGGAAAGAAGTATTTTTGGAGGCCTCGGAGGATTTGCTGGCCAGGTTGCGCACTTCGTCGGCAACCACCGCGAAGCCCTTGCCTGCTACGCCAACCCTTGCAGCTTCCACAGCAGCGTTAAGGGCCAAAATATTGGTCTGGAAAGCGATATCTTCAATGGTCTTGACAATTTTGCCGATCTCACCGGAGGTTTCGCTGATCTCGCCCATAGCAGCCAGCATCTCTTCCATCTGCTTGGTACCTTCGGCGGCCTGGCCCTTGACCTCGGTGGCCTTGTCTTTGGCAACCTGAGCACTCTGGGCGTTGGCATTGATTGCACCGGAAATTTCGGAAATGGTAGCTGCCAACTCCTCAACAGAGGATGCCTGCTCCGTTGCGCCCTGGGACAGCGCCTGGGCACCGGCGGAAACCTGGTTGGCGCCAATGGCAACCTGATCAGAGGATTCATTGATCTGAGACAGTGTGCTGCTTAGTTTATCCCGAACACTGGTAATGGACTCGAGAAGAGAGGCATAAACGCCTACGTATTTCTCCGCGCCAATGCTGGAATACACCTGGAAGTTGCCCTCGCCAAAGGCGGAGAGGATGTGCTCCTCATCGGTAATAATGTCACTGAGATATTCGGCCATATGGCGTACGCTGTCCTGGAGCATGCCCAGCTCATCCTTGGATGTGTGATTCAGGCTAAACTCCATCTTGCCTTCCACGATATTGGACATGGCAACCTGAACTTCCTTAATGGGGTTGACAATCCCCTTCGTCAAGGTCAGGGCCAGGACAACCGCAATCAGTATGGCAAAGATAGAGGCAATGATAGAAATAACCATAAACGCCAGCTCAACTTTCATAGCGTTTTGATAGTTATTGTCCACCTGAGTTGTAACCGTATCCATAAAATCCAAAAGTGTCTGAACGGCTTCCATCATGGCCGGGTTGAAGGTGTTTACAATCAGATCCTGGGCCACACGATCGCCTTCATCTGTGTTCAGCTTGGCATTCGTTATAATCTCCTGCATAACAGATTCCATAGACTGAAGCTTGTTGGCGATTTGGTTCACCAGCGTTTTATCGCCTTCATAGTTATCCAGGACCCAGTTCTTGCTCTCATTATAATTGTTGTACTGGGTGGTGGCATCATTTACCGCCCGGCTGATGCCAGCGTCGCTGGATTCCATAGCCGCCAGGGCCAAACTCTTTGCACCACCCTGAAGATTGGCGCGCATCTCTCCAATCTGGGTGACAACAAGATAATTTTTGGTATAAAAATATGTATACCGATTGGCCGTATTAACCAGGCCTGAGATTACCACCACTAGTGCAATGGTAGTACACAAGATAATGCTTCCAAAAACAACCAGAAATTTCTTTCCAACTTTTAGATTGTTCATCTTCGTTTCCTTTCCTCCTATCTTTCCGCACCCTGACTCATTTTCTCCCTCCCCAGGGGATAACCTGCACACATCCCTTCCAAGTTTAATGGGTCGGATTACTCTACACATTATACACCCTTTCATTCAAAAATGGAAGTATTTCTTACAGAGTTTCCGCAAAAAAATAGGGGGACAGGCTCCAAAAAATTCCTGTTTTTGGTTTAAAAGGTCTTAAATTACAATGCCACAAAAGAAAAGATTTAGCCAGCGGCCAAAATTGAGTTTTATTATACTCTGTAAACAGCATTATATATGTCTTCCAATATAAACTCTCAGTTAAAATTCTAAAAGACGAAATGACAAAAATGTATTTACAGTTTTTTAACCTTGGCTTTTTGTCTATATTGATTGATATATATTTAAAGAATGGAAAAGAATTGCCTTTCCCATTCTACAAAAAAAGCCGTTTTCCTTGACTTTCCATCTATTAGCCATTACAATAAGGGAGATAATCCAATCCGCCGCGTCATATCCGATGCCGCGGCTGTCAGATATTTAGGAGGTCAGAAGATGAAAAACACCGAAAAGACTATGGACCAAATTGTCACCCTCTGTAAAAACCGGGGCTTTGTATACGCCGGCTCCGAAATTTACGGCGGCTTATCCAACAGCTGGGACTATGGCCCATTGGGAGTGGAGTTTAAAAACAACGTCAAGCGCGCCTGGTGGAAGAAATTCGTCCAGGAATCCCCTTATAATGTAGGGCTGGACAGTGCTATCCTGATGAACCCACAGGTATGGGTTGCATCGGGCCATGTGGGAGGTTTTTCCGACCCCCTGATGGACTGCAGGGACTGCAAGACCCGCCACCGCGCCGATAAACTGATAGAGGATGCCACTGGGGAGGTTGCCGACGGCTGGACCAATCAGCAGATGATGGATTACATCAAAGAACATCACATCAAATGCCCGGAATGCGGCAGCGAAAACTTTACCGACATCCGCCAGTTCAACCTGATGTTTAAGACCTTCCAGGGTGTAACTGAGGATGCAAAAAGCGAAATTTATCTCCGCCCTGAAACTGCCCAGGGCATCTTTGTAAACTTTGCCAACATCCAGCGCACCAGCCGAAAGAAGCTGCCCTTTGGCATTGCGCAGATCGGCAAGTCCTTCCGCAACGAGATTACACCCGGCAACTTTATTTTCCGCGTCCGGGAATTTGAACAGATGGAAATGGAATTCTTCTGCAAGCCTGACACTGATTTGGAATGGTTCCAGTATTGGCGC
>CATJCP010000102.1 GCA_949737515.1 uncultured Oscillospiraceae bacterium
GAGGAAAAAATGCCGGCGAAAATGCCGGCATGGGGTTTAAGGCGAATCGAAATGGGGCGGCACATCCTTCGCAGCTGCTTCCTGCATCTTTTTTAGAATCTCCTCCCGGGGCAGATCGGCTGCTTCCCGCCGCTTGGACGAATCCTTCTCGTGGCCGCACACTGCCTGGTACTCGCAGTACTCGCAGACCAGCCGCCCCTCCTTGGACAGAAGCGGAATATTGTCGACTCTGCCCCCATGGAGCTGTTCTGCCATTTCCTTGGCTTTTTGGACCACATAATCCCGCAAAATATCCCACTCTCCAGCAGTGACAGTGTTTTTTTTTGACTGGGCGCTCAGGCCAGAGGCGGTTTTCTTCACTGGGATGAACTTTCCGGTCAGATCCTCCTCCATAGCTTCCAGGACCTCATAGTCCATTAAAAGAAGGCCGTTCATCCGCATTTTGCTCTCAAAGCTTTCCCTGACCTTACTCGGGTTGTCCTCCCGGCCAGCTTCCACTGCCTCCGCCCGAGCGGGCATGTACAGTACCCCCGCTGGGAGGGGATCCTCCCCCCGGCACAGGGTAAAGAGATAGATGGGCATCTGCATCTCCAGGCCGTTGAGCAGGTCGTTCAGATCAAACTGCTTCCGCCCGGACTTGTAGTCCACCACCCGGATGAATTCCTTTCCGTCCTCCGGCCTGGTGTAGGCATCCACCCGGTCTACCGTCCCCTCCAGAAGGATGCGCACGCCGTCCCGGGAGGTGAATTCCAGCGGCGGCGCTCCTCTCTCCCGGGAGATGGGGAGTTCAAAGGCCACGGGGGCAAACCGGCTCTGGCCCATCTCCGCCCCCAAATGCCGCAGCAGGAACAGCAGGGTTGTACGCAGGCGGCGGTATAGGTAGGCGAACCGAGCGGGGCTCTCGTCCCGGCGATCCATGTTTTCCTTCAGAAATTTTTCCAACAGGGCGTCAACTTCCTCTTCCAACTGCTGCTGGGAAAGCTCCCCAAGCTCCCTGGACGGATGTGCCTGGACCATGGCGGAGAGCACAAAGTGAAGCGCTGAACCGGATTCCAGCGGCGTCAGCTCTGCCCGCCGCCTGGGGCGTAGCCGCAGGGCATGGCGCAGAAAGTAGCGGAAGGGGCAGCTGGCAAAATCGTCTGCCCTGGTGGGGGAGATGTGCATGGTTCGTCCAAACAGCGCTGATGCCTGTCCCGGGGAAAGGGAGTAGGAGGGCTCTTCCCGGAGGGCTTCCACCTGTTTCAGCCGTCCGCTGTATGCCGTTTCCCGCAAATACTCTTCCAGGGCAGCCCCCTCGGCAGTGCCCCGCCAATCTGGAGAGGCAGCCCGGCGGCAAAAGGCGGTAAAGGCAGTGGCTTCGTTTACCACTTGGCTTAGGGAATGGCGCTCCGCCTCCAGCTCCAAGCCGGGGAACATCCGCCGGAGCTGCTCTACTAGGGTGGAGGGATACCTTGCCCTCCCGTCCAGCCCTGCGGCACTGTAACTGACCCACAGGTATTGGGAAGGGGCGGTCATGGCCGCGTATGCCCAGTACTTTTCGCTTACCGCCCGTTCCTCCAGGGTTTCGGCGATTTCAATGCCGCTTTCGCTGAGCTTTCTCCGGTCCTCTTCGGTGAGCACGCCTCCCGCCTCGGCCCGGGCCGGGAATATCCCCAGGTTGGCCCCAATGACAAACACCGCCCGGGGATTTTGGGGCCGTACCCGATCTGCCGCTCCCACCAGGACTTGGTCGTTGGTCTGGGGGATCAGGGCGATCTCCATGGTCTGGAGAGAAAGGCGCAGAAGTTCTGTAAACCGGGCTGCTGGGAGCCTGATGCCCTGCATCACCAAGAAGAACCGGTCCAGGATAACCGTCAGGCTGTCCCACACTTGGGAGGAAAGGCTGTCGGAAAGCTCCTCCAGGCTGGACAGCCGCTCCACTGCGCCGCTTTCCTCCAAATAGGCGAACACAGCCTTGGCAAAGCCGCCCCCGTCACAGTCCTCCAGCCTTTCCCGAAGGCGGAGGAGTGGGGTGATCAGCTTCTGCCTGGCCTCCTCCGCAGCTGCAAGGCGCTGGGCCGCATCTTCGTCCATCTTCGTCTCGTTTTCCCCGCGTCCCGAACGCCCGCCAAAGCCGTCGGGATGGTTTTGAAAGGGCGCGTTCCATTGCTCCTTCTCTATCCGCCAGATGTAGCAGTAGTTTTCCAGCAGGGCGGCGCTGTACAGATCCAACCCAATCAGAGGGGACTTGGCCAGCCGGAGGATGCGCCCGGTATCCAGCCCGCCCCGGACCGCTTCCAGGGCAGTCAGCACAAGGGTGGTTAGAGGATGGGTCTCTGCATCCACCTGCTTGTCCATAAAATAGGGGATCCCATAGCGGCGGAACACAGATTCCACCGCCGTCTGATAGGGTTCCAGGCTGCGGGCAATCACCGCAATCTCCCGGTACCGAAGTCCCCGTTCCCGCACAAGGGCGGAGATCCGGCCAGCTATGCCCTCTATCTCCTCATAGGGGTTCAGCGCCTGGACCAGTGAAATGCTTTCACCGCCGCGCCATCCCCTGTACTCTTCCGGGCGGCGGAACAGCTGGGAGGCAATGTGGGACAGCTCTGGGGACCGGAATCGGTAGAACTCCCGCTGGACGGCGGGAGTTTGCACTGGCTGCCCGGCTTCTCCCGCCATGCGGATCAGCCGGCGGATGGTCTGTTTAACGGGGGAGAAAACACCGGTCCCCTCTTCGGCATCGGCGATTCCGTCTGTGGAAAAGGAAAAGACAATGTCTTTCCCGTCCCGCATCAGGTATTGGAGCAGGCGGTATTCTCCGGCCATAAATCCCTTAAAGCTGTCGCAGTATATGTCATAACCTTTGAAAACAGGTTTTCCCTCCAGATATCCGGCTGCCCGCATCAGGTCATCCTTCTGGTCCACATAGCTGCGTTGGACAAACGCCTGGTAGGTGCTGTATATCAGGGAGAGCTCCTCCAGCTTTTCCCGCAGGGCCCCGCCGGGAAGATGGGATTTCAGCTCATCCAGTCCCTCCGGGGTTACGCCGGCGTTTTTAAATTCGTTGATCATCGCCACCATAGAGGCGACAAAGGAGGGATTGTTTGGGTGGCGGCTGAATACAGTCAGCGCGTCCTGCACCTCGCCTAGGGCGATGCTCATCAGCAGCACCCGGGCGCAGTCGTCCAGCGCGCGTCCCGCCAGACCGCCGCATTCCCGGAACACCAGGTTGGACAGCCGGGTAAAGCTCAGCACCTCCACCCGCAGGGCCAGTACTGCCCCCAGCCGCTGGTAGACGGCCTTTTCCGCTTCAAAGGAGTACTGCTCCGGGACAAGGAGAATCGCCCTCCTGCCTTCCTCCACCGACTGCCGGAGCTGGCGGTAGACAAGCTCGGTTTTACCGGTTCCGGCTTCTCCAAGGATCAATCGCACCATGTTATCCCACCTCTCTATTACAATTGGACGGGAAAGCCGGGCAGCCAGTCCGGCTTCCTTTCCATCTTTTTTCCCATTATAGTATATTGGGGGAGGAGACGCAAGGGGAGGGGAACAGGGATTTTAGGGGAGAAGCGCTGGCTGGAGTCATGAAATCACTTTGGCCCGCATAGAGTAGGGAGAGAATACAAGGGAAAGGCAGGTAACGAAATGGAAGATGCAAATCAAAACGACATAAACCGCAAAACAGCAGTCCCGTCCAGCTCATTAAGCCAACAGGATTTTGAAGCGCTCCGGCAGCGGTACGCCGATGAGCTGTTGGCCATCCGCCGCAGTGTGGACGCAATGTTGGGCAGGACCGCTCAGGCGGCTCCTCAATCCTCCCAACCCCTTCCATCACAGGAGGATGATTCTCCGGTGGTCCCTGCGGAGGCGGTATATCAGGATACGGGCCTTCCCCCCGATCCCCCGGCTCCACCTGATCCTCCCCAAACCGAGGAACCGCCAGAGCCTGCCCCGGAGGATATTCAGCCTGAGCCATCCCCCGCCCAGGAAATCCAGCCGTCAGCCCCACCAGAGAGGGAGGATGATGAAGTACAGAATCTGGATCAGGACGTCCCTCCGGAAGAGGAGGAAACCCTTACGCCAGAGGGGGCAAAGCCCGCTCCTCTCACCGATGAGGCGACCCTGCAGATATTGGTGACGGCTGCGCAGCAGGCCATCCCAATCCCCAACGTTCTGGTGCTGCTGTCCCGACAGGATCCAGGGCAACCGCTGGAAACCCTGATACGGGTTATGACCACTGACGAAAGCGGCCAAACTCCAGTGATCACCCTGCCCGCCCCAGACCGCGCCTTAACCCAGGAGCCCGGGGAATACCGGCCCTACGCGGTTTACCGGGTGGTGGTGGTTGCAGAGGGGTATCAGCCCCAGTTCCATGGAAACGTGGCCCTGTTTGGGGGAATGTCCACCCTGCTCCCAGTGGAGATGATCCCGCTGTTAGAAGCCCCTGTGCCCCCGCCTTCCCGCGTTGGGGAAAATTACACCAGTCTGTAGCTTTGCAGACTGTAATCGGATATTGGATCAAGGAGGGACAAAAGTGCCGTCTGTATACATTCCAGAATCCATTACCGTCCACCTGGGAACCCCGCGCTCCAATGCGGCCAACGTGACGGTTTCCTTTCCAGATTACATCAAAAATGTAGCTTCCAGCGAGATCTACCCCACCTGGCCGGAAAGCGCGCTCCGCGCGAACATCTATGCCCAGATATCCTTTGCCCTCAACCGGATCTTTACCGAGTGGTACCGAAGCCAGGGGTATTCCTTTGACATCACTTCGTCCACCCAGTACGACCAAAAGTATATCCACGGGCGGGATATTTTCGGTTCGGTCAACTCCATTGTCGACGAGATCTTCAACAATTACCTCCGGCGGCAGGGAAATGTAGAGCCGCTGTTCGCCCAGTTCTGCAACGGGACGACTGTCACCTGTGACGGCCTTTCCCAATGGGGGACGGTGGACCTTGCCAACCAGGGGATGACTCCGTACCAGATTCTTCAGTATTACTATGGAGACGATATTGAGATTGTGCGGGACGCTCCTGTCCAATCGATTCAGGAATCCTATCCGGGTTACCCTCTGGAATTTGGGCAGCGAAGCAATGAGGTAAAGTACCTGCAGATACGCCTGAACCGCATTGCTCAGAATTATCCGTCTATCCCCAGAATTCCCACGATTGACGGAAGATTCAACACCGCTACCGCCAGCGCAGTGAGAAAATTTCAGGATATCTTTAATCTGACGCAGGACGGTATTGTCGGGAAAGCCACCTGGTATCAGATTGCCTTTGTGTATAACAATGTCAAGCGTTTGGCGGAGCTGAACTCCGAGGGGCTGCAGTTCTCCGAAATCTCCCAACAGTTTCCAAACACACTTCAGATGGGCAGCACAGGGGATGGGGTAAAGGTAATCCAGTACTATCTCCAAGTGGTGGGAAGGTTCAACACCTCCATTCCGCCGGTGATCATCGACGGCGTTTTCGGAGAGGCCACCCGCAATGCGGTCATGGCGTTCCAGCGCCAATATGGCTTGATTGAGGATGGGATCGTGGGCCGGCAGACGTGGATCTATCTGTATAGGGCTGTGAAGGGTGCTGGAGCGATGGTTCCCGTATTTGACGTGACGACTGCCCAGCCCTACCCAGGATATGCCCTGCGCTCCGGGAGCCGGGGGGAGAACGTTAGCCTCCTCCAGGAGTACCTGACGGCGATATCCCTCTATGATTCCTCCATTCCCGCTGTTCCTATCACAGGGTATTTTGGGGATCAGACCTATAATGCCGTGGTTTCCTTCCAAAGGCAGTATGGCTTGGCAGCGGACGGCATCGTGGGTATGGAGACATGGAACCGGATCACCAGTATTTACAAGTCTCTGTCGGACAGCAGCGGGACTCGCTTCGGGCAATATCCGGGGACTGCTATGCGGGCAGATTGATCAGAGAAATGGTTGTATGGGAAAGGAGAGGGAATTATGGACGATATGCCGCAGGCAGCCGAAAATCTGCGCGGTTCTGTCTATGAGATGCAGATTTTTCTTCAGGGGGCTAGGGCGGAGATACCCAGCATTCCCTTTGTTTCCGCTGACGGGATCTATGGGCCCGAAACCTCTGAGGCGGTGCAGGCGTTTCAAAGTGCAAGCGGTTTGACCCCCACCGGCGTAACCGACCAGCAGACCTGGGACCTGGCGCGCACCTTATACTACAGAATGCTGCGCAAAAACGCCCCGCCGGGGCTTCCCAACGTTTTTTCCTGTATGGACTGGGACATATACCCAGAGCAAAAATGCGATCAGGTATTTGTGGTCCAGATGATGCTGCGCAATCTGGGAAAACGGTACCAGGGCTTTTCGGACCTGGAGATGTCCGGATGCTTTGACGATCCTACCCAGAAGGCGCTGTCTCTGCTCTGTATGGAGGGGGTGGAGAGCTACCAGGTGGGGAAGTGTGTGGGAAAATGCCAGATGAACGATCTGACCCGAACCTACAACGGCTATGTGCAGTGCAGCGAGCACCGGATTTGGGATGAGATACAGGATGAACTGGAAGGGGTCTTCACCAAGATGGAGACAGAAAAAGAATAAACGGGCTGCCAAAAAGGGCCTGGAGGACGCAATGTCCTTCAGGCCCTTTTGGCAGCTTGAGTGCAGTACCCCCTCTGTTTTTACATTGAGGGATTGACAGGGACGGCATATGTTGATATAATGTACTGGTACAATAAGTACAATTTAGAAAAGGGGGTGAAACGAAGGGAACGCTGCAGCAGGACAGAGAGACAGCGTTCTTTCCGACTTATGGATATCATCATCAGCAATAATGCCAATAAGCCGATTTATGAGCAGATTACCTCCCAGATCAAGGTGATGATTATGAGCGGTGAACTGAAAACAGGTGACTCCATCCCCTCTATGCGGTCGCTGGCCAAGTCCATCCATGTGAGTGTCATCACAGTTCAAAAGGCCTATGAGGATCTGCAGCGGGAGGGCTTTATCGAGACAACCGTGGGGCGGGGAAGCTTTGTGTCGGCAAACAACAAGGAATTTTACCAGGAACAACAGCAGATTTTAGCAGAGGAGCATCTTCAGGCCGCTGCAGAGATCGGACGGAACAGCAATATTCCCCTGGAAAAGCTGACGGAACTGCTGGCAATGTTTTATCGGGAGTCATGTTGAATTTAGGGAGGATTTATAACATATGGAAGCAATTCTTGAGCTGGAGAATGTCTCCAAAAGGTATCCTAAGACAGGGTTTTCCCTGGAAAACATATCCTTTTCCCTTCCCTATGGGGCGATTATGGGATTTGTGGGGGAAAACGGAGCGGGAAAGACCACTGCCATTGGCTGCATCCTGAACACCGTCAAAAGGGATGGCGGCAGTGTGAAGCTGTTCGGAAGAGAGATGAAGGACAGCGACACAGAACTGCGGGAGAAGATCGGCGTTGTCTACGACGGGGAAAACTTTCCCGGATACCTGACGGCGGAACAGCTTTCCCGGATTATGGCGGGGATGTACCGCAGGTGGGATCAGCCGCTGTTCCAGAAGTATCTGTCCAGCTTTGGCCTTTCCCCCAAACAGAAGATCAAGCAGTATTCCAAGGGGATGTCCATGAAGCTGGCGATTTCCGCAGCGCTTTCCCATCATCCTCAGCTGCTGATCCTGGACGAGGCCACCAGTGGCCTGGATCCCATTGTGCGGGACGATATCCTGGAGCTGTTTTTGGACTTTGTGCAGGATGAGGGCCATTCCATCCTGCTTTCCTCCCACATCACCAGTGATTTGGAGAAGGTGGCTGATTATATCACCATAATCCACGATGGAAGGCTGATTCTGTCCGGAACAAAGGACGACCTGATTTACAATTATGCCATCCTGCGGTGTGGAGAGAGCCAGTTCCAAGCGATGGACAGAGGGGATATTATTGCTTTCCGAAAGCGGGATTTTCAAACCGACGTGCTGGTTTCAGACATTAGGATAGCCCGGCGGAAATACGCGGGCATTGTGGCCGACCATAGCTCCATCGACGAGATTATGCTGATATTGATAAAGGGGGAACGGACATGAGGGGGCTGCTGAAGAGCAATTTTTACAATTCCTTTGCAAACTCAAAGGTTTTTGCCGGTTTTATGGTGCTTGCAGGGGTGTTTGTGACTGCAATCGACAACACCATCCAAACCCTGCTCATCGGGTATATGCAGCTGGCCATTGTGGGCTTTTCCGTAAGCGCCCTGGAAAACACGGGAAAGGAATACGCCTCCAAATGGGGCAGGTATCAGCTGACAGCTCCAGTCACAAGGGCGCAGATTGTCGCCGGCCATTTCATCAGCCATTTGGGTTGGCTGGCTGTTGGGGCGGCTTTTGGGGGGATAGCAGCATGGGCTTCCTTTTCCATACACGGCTTTCCCTTTGACCGCGGGATGGATCTCTTCCTGGTGTTTGTTATGGGGGGCAGCATCAGCCTTTTGGCAGGGGCGGCCTTTTTCCCGCTGTATTATCTGGGCGGGGATGGTTTTTGGATTGTCGGTTTGCTGTTTGGGGTTGGCGCTTCTCTGGGGCTGGTCTCCCTAGCCAACCTGATATGGGGAGAGGTGATGTCTGAAACAGAGCTGATGCTGGCCGGGATTGCCATACTTGCCTGCTCCGCCCTGGCTTTTGGACTTTCCTACCCGCTTACAGTGCGGATTTTCAGGGGAAAGGACATTTAAAGTAAGCTTACCCCTTGACTA